>CAZTNB010000022.1:0-28545 GCA_964614825.1 uncultured Gammaproteobacteria bacterium | reverse complement strand
GTCGATGCCGCCGTCCAGGCCGACGAAGATGCCGAAGTCGGTGATCGACTTGATCTGGCCCGACACCTTGTCGTTCTTCTTGTGGGTGGCCGCGAAGGCTTCCCACGGGTTGGACTGGCACTGCTTGATGCCGAGCGAGATGCGGCGCCGCTCCTCGTCCACGTCCAGCACCATGACCTCGACCTCGTCGCCGACCTGCACGACCTTGGACGGGTTCACGTTCTTGTTGGTCCAGTCCATCTCCGACACGTGCACCAGGCCTTCCACGCCCGGCTCGATCTCGACGAAGCAACCGTAGTCGGTCACGTTCGAGACCTTGCCGAACAGGCGCGCGCCGGTCGGGTAGCGGCGGGCGATGTTGACCCACGGATCCTCGCCCAGCTGCTTCAGGCCCAGCGAGACGCGGTTGCGCTCGCGGTCGAAGCGCAGCACGCGCACGTCGAGCTCGTCGCCGACGTTGACGACCTCGCTCGGGTGGCGCACGCGCTTCCAGGCCATGTCGGTGATGTGCAGCAGGCCGTCGATGCCGCCCAGGTCCACGAACGCGCCGTAATCGGTCAGGTTCTTGACCACGCCCTTGATCACCGCGCCCTCGGTCAGGCGCTCGAGCAGCTGCTCGCGCTCGGCCGAGAATTCGCTTTCGACCACGGCGCGGCGGCTGACCACCACGTTGTTGCGCTTGCGGTCCAGCTTGATGATCTTGAACTCGAGTTCCTTGCCCTCGAGGTAGACCGGGTCGCGCACCGGGCGCACGTCGACCAGCGAGCCCGGCAGGAACGCGCGGACGTCCTTGATGTCGACGGTGAAGCCGCCCTTGACCTTGCCGCTGATGCGGCCGACCACGGTGGCGTTGTTCTGGTGGGCTTCCTCGAGCTCGTCCCAGACCAGCGCGCGCTTGGCCTTCTCGCGCGACAGGCGGGTCTCGCCGAAGCCGTCTTCCAGCGCGTCGAGGGCGACCTTGACCTCGTCGCCGACGGCCACTTCCAGCTCGCCACGGTCGTTCTTGAACTGTTCGATCGGGATGATGCCTTCGCTCTTGAGGCCGGCATTGATGACGACCACGTCGGAACGGATTTCGACTACCGTGCCGAGGACGATCGCGCCGGGCTTGAGCTTGGCCAGACTCTGCTGGCTGAACTCGAACAGTTCCGCAAAACTCTCAGTCATGATGATTCCTGGTTGATGATCAGGCCGGACGGTTCTGGTTGCCGGCCCACCGGTTGCGGGTACGGGGTTGCCGTACCACGTGGAACGACCCGCGCCACACCGGCGCGGGGCCTGCCGGGGCCTCGCGGCCCCGGAAATTCGTGTGCGGATCCCGGCGCGGCGGCGCCGCGGGGGCGCGCGCTACGCGCGGGCGGGCTCCGGGTGCGAACGCACCAGGGCCAGCACGCGCGCGACTACCGTCTCGATCGGCGTGCCGGACGTGTCGATCAGGACCGCGTCGGGGGCGGGCTTGAGCGGCGCGACCGGACGCTGGGCGTCGCGGGCATCGCGCGCGAGAATCTCGCGCAAAAGGGCTGCAAGTGTAACGTCCATTCCCTTTTGCTTCAACTGCTTATAGCGACGCTCCGCACGCTCCTCCGCGCTGGCGGTCAGGAACACCTTGTACGGGGCGTCGGCGAAGATGACGGTGCCCATGTCGCGGCCGTCCGCCACCAGGCCCGGCGGACGCCGGAAGGAGCGCTGTTTTTCCACCAGGGCCGCCCGCACCGCCGGGATCGCGGCGATGGCCGAGGCGGTGGCACCGCAGGTCTCGGTGCGCAGTTCGGCGCTGGCCTCGACCCCGTTGACATAGACCAGCGGGTCGTCGCCCGGCCGGTCGACGAAGCGGACCTCGGTGCCCTCCGCGATGCGGGCCACCGCGTCGCCGTCGGTCAGGTCCAGGTCCGACCAGCTGGCGGCCAGGCCCACCGCCCGGTACAGGGCCCCGGAATCGAGGAAATGCCAGCCCAGTTGCTCGGCGACCGCGCGGCTGATGGTGCCCTTGCCCGACCCCGAGGGGCCGTCGATGGTCAGTACCGGGGGCGTGGGGGCGGGCATGGCGGCCATTGTAGTGGGCCGCCCGGGATCAGTCCGAACCAGCCACGTCCAGCGCCATGCCCGAGCGCCGGGCCAGCTCCACGAAGCCGGGGAAGGAGGTCGCCACGTTGGCGCAGTCGCCGATGCGGACCTCGCCGCCGCCGGCCGCGGCGAGCACCGCGAAGCTCATCGCGCAGCGATGGTCGCCGGCCGAGTCCACCCGGCCCGCGCGGGCCGGCGCCGGCTCGATCAGGGCACCGTCCTCGCGCTCGCTCACCGCGATCCCCAGCGCGCGCAGGCCCGCCGCCATCACCGCCAGGCGGTCGCTTTCCTTGACCCGCAGCTCGGCGGCGCCGCGCACCGTGGTCGGGCCATCGGCGCAGGCGGCGGCGGCGAACAGGGCCGGGAACTCGTCGATCATGTCCGGCACCAGTTCCAGCGGGACCTCGATGCCGTGCAGGCGCGCATGCCGCACGCGCAGGTCGCCCACCGGCTCGCCGCCGGCCAGCCCCTGCGCCTGCACCTCGATGTCGGCGCCCATCAGGCGCAGCGCCGTGAGCAGGCCCGTGCGCAGGGGATTGAGGCCGACGCGTTCCAGCACCAGGTCGGACCCCGGCACGATCGAGGCCGCCACCAGGAAGAAGGCGGCCGAGGAAAAATCCGCCGGGACCTCGACCGTGCAGGCCGCGAGTCGCGCCGCGCCGTCGACGCCGATCCAGCGCCCCTCCCGCCGCACCGGCCAGCCGAAGGCCGCCAGCATGCGCTCGGTGTGGTCGCGGGTCGGGTGCGGCTCGGCCACGCGGGTGCGGCCGCTGGCGTACAAACCAGCGAGCAGGACACACGATTTCACCTGCGCGCTGGCCACCGGGCTCTCGTAGTCGATGCCGCGCAGGCCGCCCGCGGCGGGATCGATGCGCAGCGGCGCGGTGCCCGCCGGCGTGGCGGCGATGCGCGCCCCCATGCGGGCCAGCGGCTCGAGCACGCGGCGCATCGGCCGCCGGCTCAGCGAGTCGTCGCCGACCAGGGTGCTGGGAAAGGACTGCGCGGCCAACACGCCGGACAGCAGGCGCATGCCGGTGCCGGCGTTGCCGCAGTCGATCGGCGCCTGCGGCGCGCGCAGGCCGTGCAGGCCCACGCCGTGCACCAGCCGCTCGCCGGGGCCGGGCTCGTCGATGCGCACGCCCATCGCGCGGAAGGCGGCGGCGGTGGCCAGCGTGTCCTCGCCCTCGAGGAACCCGGTCACGCGGGTCGTACCCTCGGCGAGGCTGCCCAGCATCATCGCGCGGTGCGAGACCGACTTGTCGCCGGGCACGCGGATGCGCCCCCGCAGCGCCTGCGCCGGCCGCGCCAGCCAGTCCAGCGTACGCGCGCCGCTCATGCCAGTGCCTCGCGCAGCGCGGCGACGAAGCGCGCGTTCTCGTCGGCGCGGCCCAGGTTCACCCGCAGGCAGGTCGGCAGGCCGTAGCCGCCCATCGGCCGCACCACCACGCCACGCTCGAGGAGCGCGCGCTCGATGATGGCGGCGTCGCGGCCGAAATCGAGCAGCAGGAAGTTGGTCTGCGAGGGCGTCACCACCAGCGGCAGCCCGGCCAGTTCGCGGACCAGGGCGGCGCGCATCCGCGCGGTCTCGTCGCGGGTCAGCGCCACGTGCGCCGGGTCGGACAAGGCCACGGTGGCGGCGACCAGCGACGGGCCGCCGACGTTGAAGGACTCGCGCAGCCGGTTGAGGATGGCGATGGTGCCGGCGTCGGCCACCGCATAGCCCACGCGCAGGCCGGCCAGCCCGTAGCCCTTGGAGAAGGTGCGGGTCACGACCAGGTTCGGATGCCGCGCGCGCAGTGCCAGGGCGGTGTCGACCGCGGGATCGGTCACGTACTCGTGGTACGCCTCGTCGACCACCACCGGCACCGAGGGCGGGATCGCCGCCAGGCAGGCCGCGAGTTCCGCGCGTCCGAACCAGGTGCCGGTCGGGTTGTTGGGGTTGGCCAGGTAGACCAGGCGCGTGCGCGGCGTCACCGCGGCCGCGATCGCGGCCAGGTCGTGCCCGCGCGGCTGCGCGTGCGCGGGCGGCAATGCCGGCACGCGGCGGGCGCTGGCACCGACCGCCGCGGCCGCGATCGCGAACACGGCGAAGCCGAACTCGGCGTGCACCACTTCGTCGCCCGGTCCGGCAAGGCACTGCGCCAGCAGCATCAGCAATTCGTGCGAGCCATTGCCGAGGCAGATCTCCTCCGGCGCCACCCCGAGCCGTCGCGCCAGCTCGCGGCGCAGCGCGAGGCCCTGCGGATCCGGGTAGCGGTAGACCTCCTCGGGCGCCAGCGCGCGCAGGGCCTCGAGCACCCGCGGGCTGGGCCCGAACGGGTTCTCGTTCGAGCCCAGTTCCGCCAGCCGCGCGCCGAAGCGCTGGCGCAGCGCCGGCAGGTCGTGGCCCGGGTCGTAGGCGCGCAACCGGGCGACGATGGCGTTGGGCTGCAACGGCGCCGGAGCGGGGTGACGCCCGGACGGCATCAGAGCACGGCGACCGGATACGAGCCCAGGATGCGCACGGCATCGGCGAACTCGCCCAGCTCGTTGAGCACCGCCTTCATCGCCGGGTCCTCGACGTGGCCCGACACGTCGATGAAGAAGGCATAGACCCACTTGCCCTGGTGCGCCGGCCGCGACTCGATGCGGTTCATGCTGATGCCGTGCTCGGCCAGCGGCCGCAGCACGCTGTAGAGCGCGCCGGGCCGGTCGTGCACCGACACCAGCAGCGAGGTGCGGTCGTTGCCCGAGGCCGGGAACAGGTTGCGCCCCAGCACCAGGAAGCGCGTGGTGTTGTCGGGCCGGTCCTCGATCGGGCCGGCCACGACCTTGAGGCCGTAGACCTTGCCGGCCGATTCGCCGGCGATCGCCGCGGCATCGTCGGCGGTGCGCGAGCGGCGCGCGGCCTCGGCATTGCTCGCCACCGGCAGCCGCTCGGCGTTGGGCAGGTGCTGGCGCAGCCAGGCCTTGCACTGCGCCAGCGACTGCGGATGCGAGTAGACGCGCTCGATGTCCTCGATCCGGCCGGTGCGCGACAGCAGGTACTGGTGCACGCGCAACTCCACCTCGCCGCAGATCTTGAGCGAGGAGGTCAGGAACATGTCCAGCGTCGACTGGATCGTGCCCTGCCCCGAATTCTCGACCGGCACCACGCCGAAATCGGCGTTGCCGGCCTCGACTTCCTCGAACACCTCCTCGATCGACGACAGCGGCAGCCCGTGGGCGGAGTGGCCGAAGTGCTTGTGCACGGCCTGCTGCGAGAAGGTGCCCTCGGGACCGAGGTAGCCGATGCGCAACGGCTCCTGCTGCGCCAGGCAGGCCGACATCACCTCGCGGAACAGCCGCACCAGCACTTCGTCGCTGAGCGGACCCTCGTTGCGGTCGACCACGCGGCGCAGTACCTGCGCTTCGCGTTCCGGGCGGTAGTACTCCACCGCCGCCTTGAGCGGGCCCTTGGCCGCGCCGACCAGGCGCGCGAAGCCGGCCCGCTCCTGGATCAGGCTCTGGATCTGCAGGTCGATGGCGTCGATGCGCGATCGCACCTCGCCCAGGTCCGGGGCCGCCACCGCCTTGCCGGCCGGCTTCGAAGCCGGCTTCGCCGCGGGCTTGCGCGACGGCCGCGGCCCGGGTCGTTTCGCTTTGCGCTCGCGCGCCATGGCCCGCTCCTCAGATCACCCGCACCGACAGCACGCCTTCGATCGCGCGCAGTTCCCGCTGCACCGCCTCGGGCACCGCGCTCTCGACGTCGACCAGGTTGTACGCCAGCTCGCCGCGCGACGCATTGTGCATCTGCGCGATGTTGAGCCCGGCCGCGCCCAGCACGTGCGAGATCTGCCCGATCATGTTCGGCACGTTGCGGTTGGCGATGCAGATCCGGTGGGTGCCGGCGCGGGCCATGCGCGTGCTGGGGAAGTTCACCGCATTGCTGATGTTGCCGTTCTCGAGGTAGTCGCGCAGCTGGTCGACCACCATCAGCGCGCAGTTCTCCTCCGCCTCGGCGGTGGAGGCGCCCAGGTGCGGCAGCGCGATCACGCGCTGGTCGCCGATCAGCTCCGCCTTGGGGAAGTCGGTCACGTAGCGGCCGATGCGGCCCTCGTCGAGGCCGCGCTTGAGCGTGCCCGGGTCGATGATGCCGTCGCGGGCGAAGTTGAGCAGCACCACGCCGTGCTTGGACGCCGCCAGCGCGGCGTCGCCGTAGAGGCCGCGGGTGGCGTCGTTGAGCGGCACGTGGAAGCTGATGTAGTCCGAGGCCGCGTACAGCTCGGCCAGGCTGCCGGCCCTGATCACGTCGGCGCTGAGCTGCCAGGCGCCGTCCACGGTCATGTGCGGGTCGAATCCGAACACGCTCATGCCCAGCGCGCGCGCCGCGTTGGCGACCTTGACCCCGATCGCGCCGAGTCCGACCACGCCCAGCACGTGCCCGGTGAGCTCGGTGCCCACGAAGCGCTTCTTCTCCGCCTCCATCGCCTGCTCGGCGTCGGAACGACCCTTGAGCGTGCCGGCGAAGTCGAGCGCCTCGCCCAGGTTGCGCGCCGCCAGCAGCATGCCCGCCACCACCAGTTCCTTCACCGCGTTGGCGTTGGCGCCCGGGGCATTGAACACCGGGATGCCGTGCCTGGACATCTCCGCCACCGGGATGTTGTTGGTGCCGGCGCCGGCGCGGCCCACCGCCTTGAGCGAAGGCGCGATCGGCAGCTTGTGCATGTCGGCCGAGCGCACCAGCACCGCGTCGGGCTCGCCGATGTCGTTGCCCACGGTGTACTGGCCGTGCGGGAGGCGCGACAGGCCCTGCTTGGAGATGTTGTTCAGCGTCTGGATCTTGAACATGGTTCCTCGTCGTTGCTGGGCGGCCGCGGGCCGGATCGAAGCGCGGCGACGGCTTCAGCCGCGGCCGCGCGGTGTCGCGGCCCGCCGCTGTGGCCGCCGGCGCGGGTCAGCCATGGCGCCTGGCGAAGTCGGCCATGAAGTCCACCAGCGCCTGCACGCCCGCCAGCGGCATCGCGTTGTAGATCGACGCGCGCATGCCGCCCACCGAACGGTGGCCCTTGAGGGCGAGCAAGCCGGCCGCGCCCGCCTGCTTGAGGAAGGCGTCGTCCAGCGCCTCGTCGGCGAGCCGGAACGGCACGTTCATGCGCGAGCGCGCGCCGCGCTCGATCGGATTGGAATAGAAGCCGGAGCCGTCGATGTAGTCGTAGAGCAGCGCCGCCTTGGCGTCGTTGCGCCGGCCCATCGCGGCGAGGCCGCCCTCGGCCTTGAGCCACTTGAACACCAGGGCCGCCAGGTACCAGCCGAAGGTGTTGGGCGTGTTGAGCAGCGAGCCCTCCTTGGCATGCGCGGCGTAGTTGAAGATGTTGGGCAGGTCGGCCGGGCAACGCTCGAGCAGGTCGTCGCGCACGATCATGACCACCAGGCCGGAAGCGCCGATGTTCTTCTGCGCGCCGGCGTAGATCAGGCCGTAGCGCGACACCTCGAGCGGACGCGACAGGATGTTGGAGGACATGTCGGCGACCAGCGGCACCGCGCCGGTGTCGGGCGTGTCGTGCATCTCGACGCCGCCGATGGTCTCGTTCGGGGTGACGTGCACGTAGGCCGCCGCCGGGTCGAGCTGCCAGGCGTCGCGCGGCGGCAGGCGCAGGAATCCGTCCGCCTCGCTGCTGGCGGCGACGCGGGCCTTGCACAGCGGCTTGGCTTCCTTGACCGCCTTCTGGCCCCAGGAACCGCTGACCACGTAGTCGGCACCGGCGCCGCGGGCGAAGTTCATCGGGATCTGCGCGAAGTGCTGCGTCGCACCACCCTGCAGGAACAGGATCCGGTAGTTCGGCGGCACCGCCAGCAGCTCGCGCAGGTCGCGCTCGGATTCCTCGGCCAGGGCCATGAATTCCTTGCCGCGATGCGAGACCTCGATCACCGAGGCGCGCGCGGCGCCCCACTCGAGCATCTCGGCCTGGGCCTGCCGCAGCACTGGTTCGGGCAGGGTCGCCGGGCCCGAACTGAAGTTGTAGCCACGCGCCATCACGTCCTCCGGGGGGACCACGGGTCCGCACGGCGAAGGCAAGGGCGCACCGCAAGCCGCCGGCTGCCGGCACCTCCGTACGGGGATGTACGGACACTACCATGCCGCATCGCAGCATGGGAACGACGCGGCGCGGCGCTCAGCTTCCGGCGGCGCGGGCCGGCGTTTCCAGCAGTCGGTCCAGTTCCGCGGCCGGCCGAGCGGGGGAATACAGGAAGCCCTGCGCGTACTGCACGCCCATGTCGACCAGCAGCCGGGCCTGGCCCTCGGTCTCGACCCCTTCGGCGGTCAGCGCGAGACCGAGGTCGTCGGCGAACCCGGTGATCGTGCGCACGATGGCCAGGTGCCGGCGGTTGGTCTCCATGTCGCGCACGAAGGAGCGGTCGATCTTGAGCGCGTCGAAGGGCGACGAAGCGAAGGAGTCGAGCGAGGAATAGCCGGTGCCGAAGTCGTCGACCACCAGGCCCACCCCGAGGCGCTTGAGCGCGGCCAGGGTCTCGACCGCGCGGCCGCTGCCGTCGCGGAACACCGTCTCGGTCACTTCCAGCGCCAGCGCGCCGGGTTCCACGCGCTTGGACAGCAGCACCGCCTCGACCTCCGCCACCATGCTGGGCTCGGCCAGCTGGCGCTCGTCCACGTTGACGTTGACGCGGAACCGGCCCCGTCCCAGTCGCTGCTGCCACAGCGCCACCTGCCCGCAGGCCTGCTCCAGCACCCACCAGTCGAGTTCGGCCATCAGGCCGGCCTCTTCCGCGGCCTGCAGGAACTGCGGCGGGCCGATCAGGCCGTGCAGCGGATGCTGCCAGCGCACCAGCGCCTCGCAACCGACCACGGAACCGTCGGCCAGCGACACGATGGGCTGGTAGTGGACGCGGAACTCGCGCCGCCGCAGCGCGTGGCGCAGGTCGGTCTCGAGCTGGAAGCGCGCGCGGGCCGCGCGGTGCATGGCCTCGTCGAACACCACGTAGCCGGACTTGCCGCCGGCCTTGGCCTGGTACATCGCGGTGTCGGCGTCGCGCAGCACCTGGTCCGGCGACCGGTACTCGGGGTGGCCCAGCACGATGCCGACGCTGGCGCCGGAGAACACGCGCTGCGGGCCGATGTCGAACGAGCCCTCGAACAGGGTGAGGATGCGCGCCGCCATGCGCTCGGCGCGCGAGCGCGCGCACTCGCCGCGCGGCAGGATCGTGAACTCGTCGCCGCCGTAGCGGGCGATCACCGCCTCGCCCCCCAGCGCCTGCGTCAGGCGCTCGGCGATCACCACCAGCAGGCGGTCGCCGGCGGCATGGCCGAGGCTGTCGTTGACCAGCTTGAAGCCATCGAGGTCGAGGAACAGCACCGCATAGGCGAAGCGGCCGCTGGCGCGCGACTCGCGCAGTGCCTCGTCGAGCCGCTGCTGGAACAGCAGCCGGTTGGGCAACCCGGTCAGCGGATCGTGGGTGGCGTTGAACTTCAGCCGCAGCTCGGCCTGGCGATGGCGGGTGATGTCGCGGATCGTGCCGGTGAGGTGGACCTGGCCATCGAGCACCAGCGGGCCGACGCTGACCGTGGTGTAGACGCGCGAGCCGTCGCGGTGCAGCAGCACGGCCTCGAACTCGCTCGGCGTGTCGCTGCCCTGCGCGCGCTCGGTCAGGCGCTGCCGGAAGACCTCGAGCGACTCCGGCGCGAGCGCCGCGTAGACGCCGCGCGCGATCACCTCGGCCTCGCCCAGTCCGACCATGGCCGCGAGCGCGTGGTTGACGTAGATGAGCTGCTCGCGCAGCAGCACGAACACGCCGACCTGGGCGTGCTCGACCAGCGTGCGGTAGCGCGCCTCGGAGCGCTGCAGCGCCTCCTCGGCCAGGTGCCGCGCCGTGATGTCGGCCACCGAGCCCTCGATGTAGTCGACGCCGTCGCCCCCGCGCACCATGCGCACGCCGATCTCGACCTCCAGCACGCCGCGGCCGCGCGCGTGCACGCGGGTGTGGAAGTTGACGAACGGGCCGGGCGAGTCGCGCAGGGCAGCGAGCAGCTTCGCGCGGTCGCCGTAGTCGACGTACACCTGGCTCATGTGGCCGACGCTGGCCAGGAAATGCTCCGGCGACTCGTAGCCGAACATCAGCGCCAGCGCCTCGTTGACCTCGACGATGGTGCCGTCGGCGCGGTTGCGGAACAGGCCGACCGGCGAATAGCGGAAAATCTCGCGGAACTTCTGCTCGGCGGCGGCCAGCGCCTGGCGCGCGCGGCGCTCCTCGGTCACGTCGCGCAGCACGCCGGTGCTGGCGATGTCGCCGTTGTAGACCACGCCGTCCGCGTGCACCTCGCACAGGACCCGCTGGCCGTCCTTGCGCAGGAGCGTGATCTCGTAGTTCTGCGCGGCGGTCGAGCCGCTCTCGCGCTCGGCCTTGCGCGCCGCCTGCGCCGCCAGTTCCTCCGGCGCCACCAGGTCCAGGTACTGCATGCCCGCCAGTTCATTGGCCTCGTAGCCGAGGATCGCCGCCATCGCCGGATTGCCGAACACGACGCGCCCGCGCTGGATCAGGAACACGCCGTCGTGGCTGTTCTCGACCAGCACCTTGTACAGCGCCTCCGACTGCCGCAGTGCCGCGTCGGCCGCCAGGTTGCCGGTGATGTCGACGAAGGTGCCCTCGTAGAACATCACGCGCCCGGCTTCGTCGCGCACGGCCCGCGCGTTCTCCGACACCCAGATCCGGCTGCCGTCGCGCCGGTACACCTCGCTGTGCCGCTGCTCGATGCGCCCGCCGGCCTCGAGTTCCGCCCGCAGGGCCTCGCGGCGCCGCGGATCGACGTAGATGGGTTGCGGCCGGCGCCACTCCGACAGCATCTGCGCCGGCGATTCGAAGCCGAAGATGCGTGCCATCGCCGGGTTGACGTCGATGAAGCCGCCATCGGGCAGGCTGCGGTAGATGCCCTCGGCGGCGGCCATGAACAGCGAGCGGTAGCTCTCGGCCGCCTCGCCGGGCCGCTCGCGGCCGCGCCGCGTCCGGGCCAGGCCCTGCATGATGGACAGCACGCAGGTCTCGCCCCGGTATTCGAAGACCTCGCAGCTGAGATAGCCGTGCAGGGCCGAGCCGTCGCGGGCGACCAGGGTCACGGGTTCGGCGCACAGGTAGCCGGCGGTGCGCAGCAGGCCCCAGATCCGTGCCCGCACGTCGTGGTCGGTCCACAGGCCGAGGTCGATCGCCAGGCGCCCGATCGCCTCGTCGCGGCGATAGCCGGTATAGCGCTCGAACAGCGGGCTGACGTCCACGAAGCTGCCGTCGTCGACCCGGGTGATCGTGACGACGCTGTCCGAGAACCGGAATGTGCCCGCGAGATCCATCCCCGGCCACCGCCCCCCTGTGGCCGGGGAGTATAGGCCGATCGGCCCCGGGCGGCCGCTGTCACGCCGCCTGTATCCCCGCGCGTTGTAAGGTCCCGCGGGCCAGGCCGGTCTGGCGCTCCATCCGCGTGCGAATGCCCATGCCGAAGTCCCCGCTTCCCTCCGTGCCCGAGCGCGAAGTCACGCCCGAGGCGATCTGGCTGCGCCGACGCGAGTTCCTGCGCGCATCGGCCGCCACCCTGGTCGCCGGCGTGGCCGGAGGCTGCGCCGAGGCCACGCCGGACGCCGCGCCGGTCGCCGCCGCGGACGGCGCCAGCGGCCGCCTGCTGGCCGGCGTGCGCAAGGGCCCGCATGGCACCGACGAGGCGCTCACGACCTGGCGCGATGCCACCTCGTACAACAACTACTACGAGTTCGGCACCGGCAAGGACGACCCGGCGCGCGAGGCGGCCGGCTTCGAGACCGATCCGTGGAGCGTCACGGTGGCCGGGCACGCCGAAGTCACCGGACGCTTCGCCCTCGACGACCTGCTCAAGCCGCATGCCCTGGAGGAACGCATCTACCGCATGCGCTGCGTGGAGGCCTGGTCGATGGTCATCCCCTGGGTCGGCATCCCGCTGCGCGACCTCATCGCCCGCCTGCGGCCGACCTCGCGGGCAAAGTACGTGGCCTTCACCGCGCTGCACGCGCCCGAGCGCATGCCGGGCCAGCGCTACCCGGTGCTGGACTGGCCCTATCGGGAAGGGTTGCGGATCGACGAGGCCACGCACCCCCTGACGCTGCTGGCGGTCGGCCTGTACGGCCGCGCGCTGCCGAACCAGAACGGGGCGCCACTGCGCCTCGTGGTCCCGTGGAAGTACGGCTACAAGGGCATCAAGGGCATCGTCCGCATCGAGTTCACCGAGGCGCAGCCGGCCACGTCGTGGAACCAGTCGGCGCCGGACGAGTACGGCTTCTACAGCAACGTCAATCCGGACGTGGACCATCCGCGCTGGAGCCAGGCCACCGAGCGCCGCATCAGCGGCGGCTTCAGCCTGGCGCCTACGCGCATCCCGACCCGGCCGTTCAACGGCTACGCCGACCAGGTCGCGTCGCTCTACGCCGGCATGGACCTGCGCAAGGACTACTGATGCAGCGGCGCGTGGCGGGCAAGGCCCTGGCGCAGCTCGCCTGCGCCCTGCCGCTGGCGCTGCTGGCGCTGGCGATCGCGCGCCAGGACCTGGGGCCGGACCCGGTGGCGCAACTCGAGCACGAACTGGGGCGCTGGGCCCTGCGCCTGCTGCTGGTCGCGCTCGCGGTCACGCCGCTGCGCCGCGCCACCGGCTGGAACGAACTCGCGCACTACAGGCGCCTGTTCGGGTTGTGGGCCTTCGTCTATGCGACCCTGCACCTGGCGGTCTACCTGGCGCTCGACCTCGGCGGGTACTGGTCGCAGGTCTTCACCGAGATCGCCAAGCGGCCGTACATCACGGTGGGTTTCCTCGCCTGGCTGTCGTTGCTGCCGCTGGCGGCCACGTCCACGCGCGCCGCCATGCGCCGCCTGGGCCGGCGCTGGGGCCAACTGCACCGCCTGGTGTACGCGATCGGCGTGCTGGCGGTGCTGCACTTCCTGTGGGTGGTGAAGTCCGGCAAGAACATCGCGCGGCTGGAGCCGGTGGTCTATGCCGTGCTGCTGGCGCTGCTGCTGCTGGCGCGGGTGCCCTGGCGGCGGCTCGCGCAGGCGTCGGGTCGCCGCTTCGGCGGCCGTCGCGACGCCGTCAGCGGAAGCCCAGGAACAGCAGCGCGAGACCCAGCGCGATGAGCACCGCGGCGCCCAGGAGCCACCAGACGCCCTGGCTGGACGGCGCCGGCTTGCTTTCGATCACCGGCGGCGCCGGCGTGTCGGCGCGGATCGCGCGCATGGTCTGGGTGACCTGCGGCTGCTGCGGCCGCGGCTCGCTGGCCGGACGCGCGTCGGCGCGGCGCACCGGCATGCCCGGCGCCTCGATCAGGAAGCGGTTGCGGTCGAACGCGATCTGGTCGCCGGAGAACAGGGTCGCGTCGCGCACCTGCACCCCGTTGACGAAGGTGCCGTTGGTGGAGCCGAGGTCGCGCAGGTAGATCTCGCCCTCGGTCACCTCGATCGAGGCGTGGGCGCGCGACATCTCCGGTTCGTCGAGCACCAGGTCGCAATCCTCGCCGCGACCGATGACCAGGCGGCCGTTGACCGGCACCACCTTGCCGAAGAACGGGCCGGACACGCCGCGCAGCACCGCCTTGGGCGGCACCTGGCGGTAGCGCGTCTCGTTGCCGGATTCATCCTGCGCGGACATCGGCTGCTCTCCTGCCGGCGGCGGCACGAGGCCGCTGACGCTCTCGTCGTGGTCGGGCTTGAGCACCAGGTTGGTGTCGTTGAGGCTGATCACGTCGCCGAGCCGCAGCAGGGCGAGTTCGCGCACCGGGCGCGCGTTGACGTGGCTGCGGGCATCGCGCTCGCGCACGAACAGCGTGTAGCCGCGCGGATCGACCATGATGCTGGCGTGATGGGCATGGATGCCATCGCGCGCGAGCACCACCTGGTTGTCCGGCGCCGAACCGATGGTGATCTCGCCCGGCTGGACGATCACGTCCTGGTGTTCGCCCCTGGGAAAGCTCAGGCGCACGGAACGGCCCCCGTTCGCACATGTTCACCGGAATGTAGCATAACCTCCTGCCCGCCCTACCAATTCGCCATCAGGTCGAGCAGCAGGCGCTCGACGTGCTGGTCCTGGCCGTCGCGACGCTCGCGGAAGCCGCTCACGCGCACGCTCCAGTGCTCGCCGAACCCGTAGCCCGCCCAGGCGCCGAAGCCGCGCACCCAGCTGTGGAACCACCAGTCGTCGGAGTTGAAGGCCGCCATGGCGGCGTCGCGCTGGATGCGCTGGTAGGCATAGCCCAGCTCCCAACCGCCGTCCTGGCGCGCGTCGCCCCAGGCCAGCTCGCCGCGGGCGGCATCGCGCAGGTCGTCGGCGCCCAGGTTGCGCACGAGGTCGACCGAGGCGCGCAAGGGCCGGCCCGCGACGTCGAGGCTGATGCCGGCGTTGAGGTCCAGCAGGCGGTAGTCGCTGACCAGGCGCCCGCCGCTGATCCGGTTGGTGCGCGCCAGCCCGCTGCGGGTCAGGTCCTGCAGGTCGGAGAAGTCGAGGTAGCTCAGCGTCGCGCTGCCCTGCACCGGCTCGCCCTCGTGCCAGAACCACGCCGCCTGCACGGCGCCGATGCGCGAATCGTCGCCGTACAACAGGTCGCCGAGCACGTAGCCGGCGGCCACGCCCAGGCGCTGGCGCTCGCCCAGAGCGAACGACTCCTGCACGGTGGCGCCGGCCGGCCGCAGGTCGCGGTCCCAGATCAACGAGCCCAGCACCAGCCCGAACTCGGACTTGCCCAGCAGCAGCGCGCCATCCTCGCCGAAACGCCAGCGCAGCCAGGCCTGGTCGAGGTTGAAGTCGTCGCTGGCCTCGTTGTCGTTGTTGCGCACGTTGTCGTCGTTCGAATCGCTGCCAAGGGCGCCCTCGACGGCGAGCCCGAACTCGAGCGCATCGCCGCTCCAGAGCGTGCCCAGGCGGGCGCGGGTGCGCACCCGCTCGACCCCGTCGGGCCGGTTGGCGAGATGGTCCACGCGGTCGTAGCGCAGCAGGGCGTCGCCGAACAGGCTCCACGCGCTGGGCGCGGGCTCGTCCGCGGCGTCCAGCAGCGGGTCGCGGTCGTCGGCCTGCGCCGGTGCCTGCGCCGGCAGCGCCGCGCAGCACAGTGCCAGCGCGAGCGCCGCCGCGCGCTTCACGCCCGCAACTCCGCCAGCGCCTGCGCCAGCGCATCGGCGTCCTGGTAGCGCTTGGCGGGATCGCGCTCGATGCAGCGCAGGATCGTCTGCTCCAGCGCAGGGGGGATCTCCGGCCAGTACTCGCTGGGCCGTGCCGGCTGGCTCTGCATCTGCGCCAGGTAGATCTCCATGGTGTTCTGGCCGCTGAAGGGCAGCTTGCCGCAGAACATCTCGCACAGCAGCACGCCGCTGGCGTAGATGTCGGCGCGCTGGTCCACCTCGTCGCCGGCCAGCTGCTCGGGCGCGGAATAGTGCGGCGTGCCGACGTACATGCCGGGCTGGGTCTGGCCCGGCTCCGAGCGCCGGATCGGCCGCGCGATTCCGAAGTCCATCAGTTTGGCGTTGCCGCTGGCCTCGAGGATCAGGTTCTCCGGCTTGATGTCCCGGTGCAGCACGCCCACCGCGTGCGCCGCGCCGAGGCCGGCGGCGAGCTGGCGCGCAATGCGCAATCCGGCCGAATACGGGATCCGGCCGGCCTGCCGCAGCAGGTAGCGCAGGGTCATGCCCCGCACGTATTCCATCGAGATGTACGGCCGACCCTCGGACTCGCCGAAGTCGAAGGTGCGCAGCACGTTGGGATGGGTGATCCTGCGCGCCAGCTTGATCTCGCTCTTGAGGCGCTCGAGCTGCTCGCGATCGAGCAGGGCGGCGGGCTTGAGCATCTTGAGCGCGACCACGTCGTCGAGCTCGATGTCGCGCGCCTTGTACACCACGCCCATGCCGCCCTCGCCCAGCACGGCGAGGACCTCGTAGCGGCCGCCGAAGCGCGCACCAGGCGCGAGCTCGCCGTCGGCGGTCGGCCGCGGCACGACGGGCGCGGCGAGCGCCCGGGCGACGGTGGCCTGTTCCCCGCCCGGTGCGGTCGCGGCGACCGGCACGGCCGGCGCGGGCGGCAGCAGGGCGAAGGCATGCGCGCCCAGGGCATAGAAAGGCTTGCCCGAAACCGCGCCCTTCACGATGCCGACCGCGTCCTCGCCCACCAGCGGCTTGAGCGCGTCGCCCAGTGGCCGCGGCAACAGCAACGAGCCGGCCCCGGCTTCGGTCAGCAGGCGGTCGATGGCGAAACAGGCCGGGCCGATGGCGACGCGCAGCGATTGCGCGCCGGCCTCCACGCTGCCGGCGGCGACTTCGCCCTCCATGAGCGCGGCGGCGGCGCTGGCGTCCGCCGCGAGCAGGTCGCGCGCGATGTGCAGCGCGGCCAACAGGCGTTCGTTGCCGGCCACGCCGATCACGGCGCGCGCGCCCGAGTGGGTCAAAAGGCGGCCGCCGTGGCGCGCGGCCGTGGCCGCGATCGCGGCGCTGCGGGTCGCCATCGGCGCCAGCAACGCGGCGGCGTCGCCCTCGGCCAGCGGCCTGGCGAACTGGCGCAGGTCCAGGCCCACCAGCACCATGCGCTCGCGCGTCGGCGCCGGTTCGGCCGCCGCGTCGGGCCGGGTCACGAAGCTGGGCACCACCGCTTCCTGGCCCGGGTCGGGCAGGAAGCGCGACAGGTTCGACACGTAGCCGGCCATGTCGTTCTTCTCGCGCAGGTCCGACAGCAGGCGGTCGAAGGCCTGCGACAGCTGCGCCAGCTCGTCGCTTCCGCGCAGGCCGAGGCGCGCCTGGTAGTTGCCGCCGGCGGCGTCCTGCGCCGCCGCCGCCATCGCCTTGAGCGGGCGCAAGGTGGCCTTGGCCAGCAGGAACGACAGCGGCAGCGCCGCGAGCAGCGCGGCCAGGCCGGCGAGGCCCACGGTCTTGAGGATCTCGCGATAGCCGGCCGTGGCCTGGTCGGTCGAGCTCAGGGCGAGGGTCGCGCCCAGCCGGCCACCACCGTTGGCGTCCACCGGCTGCAGGCGTCCCTCCCAGTGGTGCCCGGCGAAGTCGAGCGCGACGCGATCGAGCGCGCGCCCCTCGAACACCGCGGCGGAGATGCCGCCGGCGCCGCCACGGATCGCCTCGGCCAGGGCCTTGGCGTCGTCGGCCGACAACGAGCTGCCGACCACCGCGACCTGGTCGGCGGTGGGCAGCAGGACGGCCTGGTCGGCACCGCTGGCGCGACCGACGCGGCCCGCGAGTTCGTCGTCGACCGCGAGCGCCACCAGCAGGAAGCCGACCAGGTCCTGGTCCTGGTCCAGCGGCATCAACGCCGCCTGGTAGAGCTGCCCGCCATGGCGCCAGAACCCGGCCACCGGCGTCAGTTCGCTGACCACCTGCTCGACGAAGGGATCGCCGGCGAAGCTCTCCTCCACCGCCTCGGCACGGTCGCTGCGCGCCAGCACCAGCGCCTGCGCGTCGAGCACGATGCCGAGGTCGAAGCCGTACTGCTGCTGGCGCTCGCGCAGCAGGTCGCCGACCGAGCCGCTGTCGGCGACGTCCTCGGTACCCAGCCCCAGCCCGCCGCCGGTGGCCGCGCTCACGTAGCGCGGCGTCGCCGGGTCGTTGCCGATCAGCTGCGCCTTGAGCTCCACCTCCTCCAGCCGCCGCGCGGTGAGCTCGGCCTGCACCTCGGCGCTGGTCGCCAGCGCGCGCTGCACGGCCGCGTCGGCGATGCGCGCGGATTGCCGCTGCGCGACCCAGGCCGCGGCGCCGACCACGACCCCGATCAGGAGCACGAACAGGAGGAAGATCCGCAGTGCCAGCGGCACCCGGAAGCCGCCGCCCTCAGTAACCGGCTGCATTCGCGGCCCTCCGATACGGCTTGCCGAACTTGTTGTTGTGCGCGGGCACCTTGCGCTTGTCGAGGTCGAGCCGCACCTCGAGCTCCGGCGCCGTCGCCGGCAGCAGCTTCTGCCGCCACGGCTGCGCGCGATCGTGGAACACCACCAGTTCGCCCTCGCCGTCCGGCAGGCCGGCCAGTTCGAAGCGGCCCTGCACGTCGGGGCGGGTGTAGTGCGGCGTGTCGAGCACGAGGATGTAGCCGAACATCGAGTGGTGCACGTTGCAATACACCTTCACCAGTCCGACGTGGTCGAAGCGATGGCTCACGCCCGGCCCCGTGTGGTACTGCCCGGCGTCGAAGCTGTTGTCCGGCGAGGTCGAGAACACGTTGTGCAGGATCGGGTCCTCGTTGGGAAAGCGCACCTCGGAGCCCGCGGTCACGGCCAGCACGCGCGGCACGAACTGCTTGCGGCGCGTCGTCATGGTGGCGGTGACCGGCGCAGGCGGTCTGGCGGCCGCCACGCGCGGACGGAAGTAGACCACCGCATCCACCGCCTCGGCGGCGCGCAGCGGCCTGCCGCCCGAATACAGCTCGATCCGCCCGCCCAGTTCCGCCCCGGCCGCCGTGGTCGCCGTGGTCGCGGCCAGCAGCCCGACGATGGCGAGCACCCTTGCCTTCATGCAGTCTCCCCTGCGCGGCGTGGCATGATCTTACAGGCCCGGCGCGCCTCCCGGCGCGCCGGGCCCTGGCCTCCACCCGCCGGACCCGCCCATGCCCAGCATCGAGATCAGCCGCAAGCACGACAAGCCGATGGCCGAGGCGCGCAAGGCCGTCGAGAAGGTCGCCAAGGCCGTGGCCAAGCGCTTCGACGTCGAGTACGGCTGGGAGGGCAACACCCTGCACTTCGAGCGGCCGGGCGTGAGCGGCCACATCGCGCTCGCCAAGGGCAGCGTCAAGGTGGCGGCGCAGTTGAGCTTCCTGCTGCTGGCGATCCGCGGCGCGGTCGAGCAGGAGATCCAGCGCCACCTGGAGAAGGAGTTCGGCTGAGGCCGGCGCTCAGGGCGGGCGGAACGGATCCGGGTCGGCGCCGAACAGGCGGCGCATCGCCGCGCGTTCCCGGGTCGCCACCGCGGCCAGGAACTCGTCGGCGCCGCGCATGCTGCGGAAGGCGGCGAAGCCGCGCTCGAGGAAGGCATGCATGCCGCCCAGCCCGGCTGCCAGCGCCGGCGCGCGGGCGATGCGCAGCACGCCGGCGATCATGGGCAGCCGCACCACGCGGTCGAGGTCGCGGCCCAGGTCCACGATCAGGTCGATCTGGCGGCCGCGGGTCTCCGGGGTGCCGGTGGCGCGGTACGCGCGCCCGTAGAGGTCCAGGTCGAGCGCCGGCGGCTGTGTCGCCGTGGCGATCGCGCGCAGCGCGCCGGCCATGGCGAGGTCGAACTGGTGGCTGACCAGGTCCAGCTCGATCGCGTCGCCGACGGTGCGCAACACCGCGGGCGGCAGCCAGCGCGTCAGCGTGGGCAACATCAGCGTGAGCTCGCGGTCGCGCCAGCTCATGTCGTGGGTGCCGTAGAGGTCGTCGAGGAAGAAGCGGGTCGCCAGCTCGTAGCGCGGTTGCCGCGCCAGGTCGGCGAAGCTGCGCGCCAGGCGCGCGTTCTGCCAGGCCCGCAACGGCTCCAGCCAGGGCTCGAGGTTGAGCGTCTCGTGCGCGGGGTCGCGGGCCACGCGCAGCCGGTCCGAGAGCGCGGCCACGCGCTCGGCTTCGAGCGAGCGCCTCATGCGCGGCTGCGCGGCTGCGGCGTCGGCGGCGGCGCTGGATTCGTCGGCATGCGCGTAGCGTAGCGGCACGGCGCGCTTGTCGGCGCGGGGTCGGCCGCTACAATTGAAGGCTCGCCCTTGCGCGCGCCCTCCGGACCCCGCCACCGCATGCTCGTGATCCAGCCCGCTGCCCGCCCGCGCAAGCGCTCGTCCCGCAAGGGCAGGATCGGCATCGCCGTCGCCGGCGGCGGCCCGATCGGCGGCATGTACGAGCTCGGCACGCTGCGCGCGCTCGACGAGGTGCTCGAGGGCGTGGACTTCACCCGCCTGGACGTCTACGTCGGCGTGAGCTCGGGCGCGTTCCTGGCCGCCAGCCTCGCCAACGGCATCGGCACCACCGAGATGTGCCGCATCTTCCTCACCGGCGAATCGGACACGGTCAGGTTCCAGCCCGAGGCCTTCCTGCGCCCGGCCTTCCAGGAATACGTGCGGCGCGCCGCCGGCATCCCCCGCATGCTGCTCGGCTGGCTGGGCGACTTCGCCCGCCACCCGCTGGAGAGCAACTGGAGCGACGTGCTGGGTCGCTTCGGCGCGCTGGTCCCGGTCGGCCTGTTCGAGAACACCGCCCTCGAACGCTTCCTGCGCGACGTGTTCGAGACCCATGGCCGCAGCAACGACTTCCGCAAGCTGCGGCGCAAGCTGTACGTGATCGCGGTGGACCTGGACAACGGCGAGGTCGCCCGCTTCGGCGCCCCGGGGCTGCAGGACATGCCGATCTCGCGCGCCGTGCAGGCCAGCGCGGCGCTGCCCGGGCTGTATCCGCCGGTGGAAATCGGCGGCCGCTACTACGTCGACGGCGCCCTGCGCCGCACCCTGCACGCCTCGGTGGCGATGGACGAGGGCGTGGACCTGGTGCTGGGCCTCAACCCGCTGGTGCCGTTCGACGCCAGCCTGGCGACCGCGCGCGGCAAGCAGCCGCGCCAGCGGCTGGTGGACGCCGGCCTGCCGGCGGTGCTGTCGCAGACCTTCCGCACCCTGCTCAAGTCGCGCATGCAGGTCGGGCTGGAGAAGTACCACACGCAGTACGAGGGCTCGGACATCGTGCTGTTCGAGCCCAACACCGACGACGCCGAGATGTTCTTCACCAACATCTTCAGCTACCGCTCGCGCTTCCGCCTCACCGAGCACGCCTACCGCGCGACGCTCGCCGACCTGCGCCGGCGCCGCGCCGAGATCGAGCCCATCCTCGCCCGCCACGGCATCCGCCTGCGCGACGAGGTGCTGGAGGACCGCAAGCGCACCATCCTCACCGGCCTGCGCGAGCGGCCGGGGCGCCTGTCGCGCCCCACCGCGCGGGTGCGGCGGGCCCTGGACGAACTGCAGGACTCGATCGAGGCGGCCGGCCTGGGCAAGGCACGGCGCCACCCGCGCCGGCTGCGACCGCCGGGCTGAAGTGCGGACCGCGCCACGGAAAACCCGGCGGCGTTGACGCAGGCCGCCGACGCGCCTAGCCTACGAGACGGGTCCGGCACCGACCCACCACGGAAGGCGCGGCGGGGCCGGTAGCAGCGTGTCGATGCGCGATGCGGTCGACCGTTGGCAGCGTCAACCGGGGGATTTCCCATGTCCGCATACCGCTCCGCCGCCCGGGCGTCCAGCGCCCGCGGGAACCGCCTTGCATTCCTGCTCGCGCTGCTGCTGCCGCTGCCGGCCGCGATGGCGCAGCCGGCGCTGGACAAGGCGGCGGCCTACGCCGAGATGCGCGCCATCGACGCCGACCTCGACGCCATGCGGCGGTCGTCCGGCGCCGACGCGACGCGCGCCGACGCACTGCGCCAGCGCTTCGCCGCCCTGCAGGCCGCGCTGGGCGGCGACGACCCGACCCACGTGAACGAGGCGGCCACGGTCGCCCCCGGCCCGGCCCCCGGCGCATTGCGCGGTTCCGGGCCCACGCCTCCGCCCGGCATGACGGTCACCACCACGTCGGCGACCAACAGCACGCCGGTGGCCATCGTCGACAGCACCGCCGTCACCTCGACGGTCGTCATCGCCGGTGCCGGCCCCTACCTGTGGGACGTCGACCTCCTCACCACCATCACCCACACCTTCCCGGGCGACCTCGACATCACGCTGACCTCGCCCGCCGGCACCAGCGTCACCATCACCACCGACAACGCGGGCACCAACGACAACGCCTTCAACGGCACCTTCTGGAACGACGACGCCGATCCCGACGGCGTGCCGCCGTACACCGCCAACGCCGGCATGGTCACCGACCAGACCTACGCGGTCGGCGTGACGGCGACGCCGCTGACGCCCGAGGAAGCACTGGGCGCGTTCCGCGGCCAGGACCCCAACGGCACCTGGACCCTCACGGTGTCCGACGATGCCGCTGGCGATGTCGGCTCTCTCGCCAACTGGACCCTCGACGTCTTCACCCTGACCGCGGCGCCGGCCAACACCACGTCCAGCTTCACCAACTCGACGCCGGTCGCCATCGTCGACAGCACCACCGTGACCTCGACGCTCGCGGTCGCGGGCGTCGGCACCACGATCACCGACGTCGACTTCATCGCCAACATCACCCACACCTTCCCCGGCGACATCGACATGGCGATCACCTCGCCCGCCGGCACCACCGTGACCGTCACCACCGACAACGCGGGCACCAACGACAACGTGTGGGCCGGCACCACGTGGAACGACTCGGCCGATCCCGATGGCGTGGTCCCGTATACCAACAATCCCGGACTGACCACGGACCAGCCCTACGCCGTGGGCGTGCTGGTGACGCCGCTGGTCGCCGAAGAGGCTCTGTCGGCCTTCGTCGGCGAGAACCCGAACGGCACCTGGACCGTCACCCTCTCCGACGACGCGGCCGGCGACACCGGCTCGCTGGCGACCTGGACCCTGGCGATCACCACCGGCGTCGCGCCGTGCACGATCACCTGCCCGGCCAACGTCACCCAGCCCAACGACCCGAACCAGTGCGGCGCGGTCATCAACTATCCGGCGCCCACCGCCGGAGCGGGCTGCGGAACGGTGACCTGCACCCCAGCCGCCGGCAGCTTCTTCCCGGTCGGCACCACCACCACGACCTGCACCACCACGGCCGGCCCGAGTTGCAGCTTCACCAACACCGTGAACGACACCCAGCCGCCGACCACCGTCTGCCCCGCCAACATCACCACCGCGGCCACCGCGGCGACCGGCGCGGTGATCACCTTCGCGGCGCCGACCGCGTCGGACAACTGCCCGGGCTTCACCACGGTGTGCGCGCCGGCCAGCGGCAGCACCTTCCCGATCGGCACCACGACCGACACCTGCACCACGACCGACGCGAGCGCCAACACGGCCTCGTGCAGCTTCACCGGCACCGTGGTGTCGCCCGACCTCGCGATCACCAAGACCTCGAGCGCCACCGGCGCGCCCGTGGTCGGCCAGACGATCGTGTTCACGCTCACGGTGAACAACAGCTCGACGGTCGCCGCGACCGGCGTGAGCGTGGTCGATACCCTGCCGGCCCCGCTGACCTACGTCAGCAACAACTGCGGTGCCACCGCCGCGGGCCAGACCGTCACCTGGAATCCGGGCACGGTCGCCGCCGGCGGCACGATCAGTTGCCAGATCACCACCCAGGTGTCGAGCCAGGGCGCGATCGCCAACACGGCCACCGCCTCCAGCACGACCTTCGACAACAACCCGGGCAACAACTCCGGCACCGTCACCCTGGGCTCGGCGCTGGCCGCCGTGATCCCGACCCTGGGCGTGGGCGGCCTCGTGCTGCTCGCCGCGCTGATGCTCGTGGTCGCCTACCGCCGCCGCACCCGCCCGATGCGCTGATCATCGGCCGCAGTCGCTCCACCCCGAAGGGGCGGTCCGCAAGGCCCGCCCCTTCCCATTCCCGGCCGCCACGAGATCTCGCCGCGGCACTGGCCAGGCCGCGCCCCACGCTTCTGGTGAGGCCCCCTTGAGTCAAGGGGGCCGTCGAATCGCCTGCGGGCGATTCGCACCCCGGGGGCTGCGGCTGCCCGCACGAGCAACCGAGCGCGAAACCCACACGACAACGCCCCCCCCTTAGTGTGATCGCTCTATGGGGCGTGCCTAGATTGAGCCCACCGCAGTCGCATCCGCGACGCACCACCGCATCGACCGAAGGCGCACGCCATGGCCACCAAGCCCAAACTGAAGAAGAAGCCCGCCGCCGACCACGCGCAGGCGAAGGACAAGTCGCTGATGGACTCGGCCCACCAGGTCTGGATGGCTGGCCTCGCCGCGTTCAACCGCGCGCAGGGCGAAGGCGGCAAGCTGTTCGAGAACCTGGTGCGCGAAGGCGTGGCGCTGGAGCAGAAGACGCGCCGCTTCGCCACCGGCAAGGTCGACGAGGCCCGCGACGCGGTGGAGACCAAGGTGGCGCAGGTGCGCGAGCGCGCGCAGGACACCTGGGATCGCCTCGAGAAGGTGTTCGAGGATCGCGTCGCCCGCGCCCTGACCAAGCTGGGCGTGCCGGCGCGCGACGAACTGCAGGCGCTGCTGGACCGCGTCGAGGAGTTGAACCGCTCGATCCGCAAGGGCAGCGCCAGGGCCGAGGTGGCCAAGGCCGGTCCGGCGCGCCGCGCGCCGCGCAAGGCCGCCCGCAAGTCCACGCGCAAGGCCTGATCCACCGCCACGCAGGGGTCGCCCGGCGCACGCCGCGGCGATCCCGGGTCCGCCCGGACCCGAAAAGGGTTGTATAGCCCGCCAGCCAACACAATCGCCGCTAGATCCCTCCCCTACGGCCGGCTGGCGGGCTTCTTTCTCCTGCAGGCAAGGCGACGGCGAAGGCGCCGGCGCGACGACGCGGTCCGGAATCGTCGCCGGCGCGCCGGCGAACCGACGCCTCCGGCGCTAGCCCAGCAGCGCATCGAAGTCCGCCCGGCCGTCGCGCATGCGCTGCCACAACTGCGGCCAGTGCGGGGCCACGGCAGCCGCCTGCGCCAGTGCGCTGCGGTAGCACGCGAGCTCGGCCTGGTCGATGCGCTCGGTGCGGTCGGCGTCGCGATTGCACGACGCGACCCGGGTGGCGATCTCGCGCCACCGGGCGTCCGCATCCGGATGCCGCGCGAGCGCCGCTTCGAGATGGCCGGCGAGACGCTGGCGCATCTGCACCCGCCACGCCCGCACCTGCGCCTCCAGCGCCACGTCGGGCTGCGCCGCCAGCGCCGCGCAGCGCTCGCCCACCGCGCCCAGGCGTTGCGCGCGCGTGCCGCCGCCGCCCTCCTCGCTCCAGCGCAGGAACCGGTCGGCCAGGAAGGCGTTGCGGTCCAGCGGCAGTGGCTGCATCGCGCGCTGCAGGCGCCGGCGCGGCGCGACGTCGTGGTGCCCCAGCGCGACCGGCAGGTGCGCGAACCACAGTGGGCCGGCGATGGCTCGCAGCAGCATCAGGAAGTAGGTGTCGTCGACGCGGCCCCAGGTGCCGGCGAAGGGCAGCAGTTCGCGCGCGTCCAGCAGCAGCGGCGTGTAGGCCGCGTAGGAGACCAGGCGTGGCGCGCGATAGCCGTGCCAGAGGTTCTCCGCCTCCAGGCGTTCGCGCCGGAACGGCGCCTGCCACAGGCTCGCCTGGCTCCAGCGGTTGCTGTAGACCAGGTAGGCGCTGGTGTCGAGGGCGATGCTGCCGTACAGGCCCGGCACCGCGCCGACCACCGGCGCGGCGCGCAGGACGGCCAGGTCGGCCGGCCGCCGTCCCTCCACCCCGGCGGGGTCGAATCCGGCCTGCGCCAGCACCGTGCCGGCGGGCCGGCCGATCCATTGCGCCAACCACGCATAGGGCTCGTGCTCCAGCTCCGCCTCGTCGCGCCAACCCTCCGGCGCGTCGTAGAAGCGCGTGTCGGCCTCGTTGCTGTCCCAGCACTGCACCGCCGCCTGCGCCTGCGGCGCGCGGCGCAGCGGAAAGCCGACGTCGTCGTCGAGGATCGACAGCGCGCCGCCGGCGGCGGCCAGCACCGCCCAGTTCCAGGTCCGCGCCCCGGTGACCGCGGTCGGATGGGCCGGATCCAGCATCGGCAGCAGCGCAGCGCGCGCGGCGGCAGGCACCGCGTCGAGCAACCAGTCCAGCGCCGCCGCGCGCTGCGCCGGCCCCAGCAGCTGCAACGCCAGGCCCTGCTCGCCGCGCACCGGCGCCAGCGCCTCGCGCGTGCGCTGCGCCGCGTCCGCGTCGCGGGTGTCGTCCACCACCAGGCAACGATGGCGCACGCCGTGGCGCGCGGCGTCCGCGGCCAGCGACTGCAGCAATCGCCGCAGGCCCTGCGGCCGCTCGTAGGCGCGCACCACCAGCTGCGGCCGGGGCAGCGCCGGCGCCGCGCCGGCGGCGGCGAACCAGGCCCGTGCTTCGATCGCGATGCCGGCGTCGATCCAGCGTCGCACCGCGGCAGTCGCCGCCGCCGCCGGCAGCCGCAGCGATTCCTGCACGCTATGCGCGTGCCGCGCCACCACGTCGAAGCGGTCGCACGCGGCCGCCACCCGCGCCAGGCCCTCGTCGATCTCGCGCGGCCCGGCGCCCGCGGCGTCGAGCCAGCGCCAACGACCCGCGCCGGTGCGCTCAATGCGTCCGGGGCGGGTGGCGTAAAGCGGCGCGTCCGGCGTCACCGGAGCGCGCTCCATGGTCGCGCTACCAGTGCACGCCGCGCATCAGCGAGGCGAACGCGATCTGCTCGTTCGACGGTGCCTCGTCGCGGCCCTTCATGCCCTTGGCGGCGGCCGAGTCCGGGAACAGGTTGTAGGCCGTGTTCATGACCACCTCGTAGGCCTTCGGCGCCAGTGCGTTGAGCACCGCGGCGAAAGTGCCCAGGCGGGTGGCGATGCGGCTGGGCCGCTCGATGATCGCCTGCACGATCATGTCGGCCGCCTCCTCCGGCGTCAGCGTGGGGACGCTGTCGTAGATCTTGGTCGGGCCGATCATCGGCGTGCGCACCAGCGGCATGTTGATCGTGGTGAAGGTGATGTTCTGGTCGCTGAACTCGGCCTGGGCGCAGCGCGAGAACGCGTCCAGCGCGGCCTTCGAGGCCACGTAGGCCGAGAAGCGCGGCGAACTGGCCTGCACGCCGATCGAGGAGATGTTGATGATGTGGCCGCGCCGGCGCGCGGTCATCGACGGCAGGAAACCCATGATCAGGCGCAGCGAGCCGAAGTAATTGAGGCCCATGGTGCGCTCGAAGTCGTGGAAGCGGTCGTAGCTCAGCGCCACCGAGCGCCGGATCGAGCGGCCGGCATTGTTGATCAGCACGTCGACCGACTCGTGCTCGGCCAGCACCTTGCGCACCAGCTCGTCGCAGGCCGGCATCTCGGCCAGGTCGGCGCTGTAGGTGAAGCAGGTGCCGCCCGCCTTCTCGATCTCGGCCTTGACCGCGTCGAGCTCGTCCTGCTTGCGCGCCACGATGATGGTGCGCGCGCCCGCGGCCGCGACCTTGAGCGCCGCGGCGCGGCCGATGCCGGACGAGCCGCCGGTGATCAGCACGGTCGCACCCTTGACCTTGCCGCTGAGCGAACGGTCGACGAACAGGTCCGGGTCGAGGTGCCGCTCCCAGTAGTCCCACAGCCGCCAGGCATAGGTCTCGAGCCTGGGCAGCTTGATCTTCGAGCCCTTGAGCGCGCGCTCGGTCTCGCGGCTGTCGAAACGGGTCGGGTAGTTGATGTACTTGAGGACCTGGCGCGGGATGCCGAGGTCGCGCAGCATCATGCTGGTGAAGCGCTTGACCGGCGGCAGGTTGAAGATCGCGCCGCGCACCATCGGCGGCACGAAGGCGAACATGCGCGCGTCGACGCGCATGGTCATCTGCGGCGCATTGGCGGCGCGGGCGAAGGTGTTGAGCGCCTCGCCGACGCGCTGCGGCGCCGGGTCGGTCAGGTGGAAGCAGTGGCCGTCGAGGCCGGGCTTGTGCGCGATCCAGTCCATGGCGTCGGCGACGTAGTCGACCGGCACCATGTTGAGGCGGCTGCCCTCGATGCCGATGGTCGGCATCCACTGCGGCAGCAGCGCGCGCATGCGCTTGATCAGGCGGAAGAAGTAGTAGGGCCCGTCGATCTTGTCGATCTCGCCGGTCTGCGAATGCCCCAGCACGATCGCGGGGCGGTAGATCCGGTACGGACGCGGGTATTCGCGCCGGACCATGCCCTCGGAATCGTGCTTGGTGCGGAAGTACGGGTCGTCGAGGCCCTCGGCCTCGTCGAACATGTCCTCCTTGAACACGCCCGGGTAGAGGCCGGCCGCGGCGATCGAACTGACGTGGTGGAAGCAGCCGGCCTTGACCGCGACGCCGAGTTGCATCGCGTGCTTGGTGCCATCGACGTTGGCGCGGATCTGGCTCTCCTCGTCGGCGGTGAGGTCGTAGATGGCGGCGAGGTGGAACAGGTGCTTGATCTTGCCGGCCAGCTGCTTCACCTGCGCCGGCGACACGCCCAGCCTCGGCTTGCCGAGGTCGCCGTACACCGCCACCACGCGCTTGGGGTCGAAGCGCATCTGCGCCAGCAGCGCATCGAACTTGTCCTTGGAGGCCTTGCGCACCAGCACGTAGATCGTGCCCGGCCGCGCCAGCAGCTTCTCGATCAGGTGTCGGCCGATGAAGCCCGTGCCGCCGGTGACGAAATAACTCATGGGGTGCCCCTCCCGATGCGGCCGGTGGACCGGCGCCGTGGTCGTGCCATCCTCGCCCGCGGCGCACCGCGGGTGTCGGCTAAAGATAGCCCCGTGCCGGGGTGAGTCCAAGCCTTTGCGGCTTCGGCCTCGCGCGGTCCGGGGTCCCCGGCATCGCGTTGACCGCCTTCGAAGGCGCGTGCTACAAGCCCCGCTCCCGCGCCGACGCCCGGAGCCCCGCCATGGCCGCCAAGAAGCCTGCTGCAAAGCCCGCCAAGCCCGCCGCCAAGCCCGCCGCGGCCAAGGGCGGCGACATCGACGCCCA
>CAZTNB010000021.1:20629-28865 GCA_964614825.1 uncultured Gammaproteobacteria bacterium | reverse complement strand
TCCAACGTGCGCGGCACGCTGCGCGCGGGGGTGACGCCCGGGCAGGTGATCCGCGCGGTGTTCCCCGGCGGCACCATCACCGGCTGCCCGAAGGTGCGCTGCATGGAGATCATCGCGGAGCTGGAGGGCGAGCCGCGCGGCCCCTACACCGGTTCGCTGGGCTACCTCAACCGCGACGGCGACCTCGACCTCAACATCCTCATCCGCACCATCGCGCTGCAGGACTCGCGCCTGGTGATCCGCGCCGGCAGCGGGCTGGTGGCCGATTCGGTCGCCGAGCGCGAACTGGACGAGACCCGCGCCAAGGCGCGCGGCGTGCTGGCGGCGCTGCGCGCGGAGGCCCCGTGAGCGAGCCGGCGCGCTGCCTGGTCGATGGCGTCCCCGCCGCGCTGGTGGCCGCCGACGACCGCGGGCTCGCCTATGGCGACGGCGTGTTCGAGACCCTGCGCTGGTGCGGGGACGCGGCGCCGCTGTGGCCGCGCCACCGCGAACGCCTGGCCCTGGCCTGCGAGCGCCTGCGCATGCCGGCGCCCGACCTGGAACTCTGCGGGCGCGAGGTCGCGCGCGTCGCCGCGGGCTTGTCGCAAGCGGTGGTGAAGCTCATCGTCACCCGCGGCGTCGGCGCGCGCGGCTATGCGCCCGCGCGCGGGCCGGCGGGCACCCGCGTCGTGCGCGCGCTGCCGGCGCCGGACTGGGCGGCCGTCGAGTACGACGAGGGGATCGTGTTGCGCTGGTGCGCGACGCCGCTGGGGCTCAATCCGGCCCTGGCCGGGGTCAAGCACCTCAATCGCCTGGAGCAGGTGCTGGCGCGGGCGGAGTGGGACGATCCCGCGATCGCCGAGGGCCTGTGCCGCGACGTCGAGGGCCGGGTGGTGTGCGCCACCGCGGCCAACCTGTTCGCCCGGGTCGATGGTCGCTGGATCACGCCGGCGCTGACGCGCTGCGGCGTCGCCGGGGTGCTGCGCGGCCTGATCCTGGAACACGCGCCGGCCGCCACGGTCGAGGTCCGGGATATGCTTCCGGCCGAGCTCGGGCGGGCGACGGAGGTGTTCGTGTGCAACAGCGTGCGCGGCGTGCGGCCGGTGCGCCGCATCGGCCAGCGCGACTACGCGGTGGGCGCGGCGACGCGGCAATGGATCGAGTGGGCCGCCGCGCTGGGGCTGCCGCCGGGTCCGGGCGCCTGAGCCCGTGCGCCTGATCCGCGCCCTCGCGCTGTTGCTGCTGCTGGCCGGCGTCGCCGCCGGCGCCTGGCTGTGGCGCGACTACCAGCGCTTCGCCGACGCGCCGCTGGCGATCGGCGAAGCCGAGGCGGTGCTGGAGGTGCCGCTGGGCACGCCGTTCCTGCGCATCGTCGCCGAACTGCGCAAGCGCGGCTACAGCGCGGCCCATCCGCTCTACTGGCGCGCGCTGGCCTGGGAAATGGGCGTCGCCGACGGCCTGCATGCCGGCGAGTACGCGCTCGCCTACGGCCTCACGCCGCGCAGCCTGCTGCAGCGGATGGCGCGCGGCGAGGTGATCCAGCACCGCTTCACCATCGTCGAGGGCTGGACCGTGCGCGAGCTGCGCGCGGCGCTGGCCAGGGAGGAGGCGCTCGCGCACGACAGCGCGGCCCTGTCCGAGGAGGAACTGATGGCGCGCATCGGCGCCGCCGGCGTGCCCGCGGAGGGCCGCTTCCTGCCCGAGACCTACGCCTACACCCGCGGCCGTTCCGACCTCGAACTGCTCAAGCGTGCCCACACCGGGCTGCAGGAGACGCTGGCGCGCGCCTGGGCCGGCCGCGATCCGGACCTGCCGCTGGCAACGCCCGACGAGGCGCTGGTGCTGGCCTCGATCGTGGAGAAGGAAACCGGCAAGGCGGAGGAACGTCCGCGCATCGCCGGCGTGTTCGTGCGCCGGCTCAAGCTCGGCATGCGCCTGCAGACCGATCCGACCGTGATCTACGGCATCGGTCCTTCATTCGACGGCAACCTCACCCGGCGCCAGCTCGAAACCGACACGCCGTACAACACCTACACGCGCTTCGGCCTGCCGCCCACGCCGATCGCCCTGGCCGGCGCCGACGCCATCGCCGCGGCGGTGCACCCGGCGCCGGGCGACGAGTTGTACTTCGTCGCGCGCGGCGACGGCAGCCACGCCTTCAGCCGCAGCCTGCGCGAGCACAATGCAGCCGTGGCGCGCTACCAGTTGCGCCGGAGGAATCCATGAAGCGTCGCGGCCTGTTCATCAGCTTCGAGGGCGGCGAGGGCGCCGGCAAGAGCACCGTCATGGGGGCCAGCGCGAACCTGCTGGCCCAGGCCGGCGTGGCGCACCGGATGACGCGCGAGCCCGGCGGCTGCCCGCTGGGAGAGGCGCTGCGGGCGCTGGTGCTGGACCCGCGCCATGCCGGCACCTGCCGCGAGGCCGAGGTGCTGATGATGTTCGCCGCCCGTGCGCAGCATGTGGTCGAGACCATCGAGCCGGCGCTGGCGGGCGGGCAGTGGGTGGTCTCCGACCGCTTCACCGACGCCAGCTTCGCCTACCAGGGCGGCGGCCGCGGCCTGTCGACCTCGATCCTGGAGGAACTGGAGCGCTGGGCCGCCTTCGGCCTGCGCCCGGACCGCACCTTCCTGCTCGACGTGCCGGTGGCGGAAGGCCTGCGGCGCATCGCCGGCCGCGGCGGCGAGGCCGACCGCATGGAACGCGAGACCGCGGTGTTCTTCGAGCGCGTGCGCGCCGCCTACCTCGCGCGCGCGCGTTCGGATCCGCGCCGCTTCCGCGTGATCGACGCCACCCAGCCGCTCGAGGCCGTGGTCGCCGCGGTCGAGTCGGAGCTCTTGGCGCTGCTGCGCGAGTGGCGCGCGGAGGCCGGGGCATGAGCATCGCGCCCTGGCTGGCCGAGTCCTGGTCGCAACTGGCGGCGCGGCGTGGCGCCGGGCGCTTCCCGCACGCCGTGCTGGTGGCGGGGCCGGCCGGCCTCGGCAAGCGCGACTTCGTCGCGGCGCTGGCGGCCTCGCTGCTGTGCACCGCGCCCGGCGCTGACGGTCATGCCTGCGGTCGTTGCCGTGGCTGCGCCTGGGCAGCCGCGGGCTCGCACCCGGATCGGGTCGCGATCACCTTCGGCCTGCGCGACGACGGGCAGCCGCGCACCGAGATCGTGGTCGACCAGGTGCGCGAGCTTTCCGCCCGCCTGGCCCTGCGCCCGCAGGCGGGCGGCTGGCAGGTCGCGACCGTGGATCCCGCCGACCGGCTCAACCCCAATGCCGCCAATGCGCTGCTCAAGACCCTGGAGGAACCGTCCGCCGACACGGTGATCGTGCTGGTGGCGGACGAACCCTCGCGCCTGCCGGCCACCATCCGCAGTCGCTGCCAGCGCGTGGAGGCGCGGTTTCCCGAGCACGGGCAGGCGCTGGGCTGGTTGGCGGCGCAGGGCATCGAGGCGGCGACCGCGAACGATGCCCTGGCGCTGGCGGCCGGCAATCCCGGCGCGGCGCTGGAGTTCGCCCGCGGCGACGCGCGCGAACTGGTGCGCGCGGTCGCGACCGAACTGGCGGACCTGCTGCGCGGCCGCGCGCAGGCGGCGGAGCTGGCGTCGCGCTGGGCCAAGGATCGCGCCGAAGCGCGCGTGGCCATCGCCGCGCAGCTGCTGCGCGCCGCGGCCTGGCCGGCCAGCGCCGGCGCGGTGCCGGCGGCCGCCGCGGAGCTCGCGCGCTTGACCGCCGGCGGCGACTTCACCAAGCTCTCGGCGTGGTGGGACCGGGCCAACCGGGTGCGGGCGCAGTTGCGCACGCCGCTGCGGGCCGACCTGATCCTGCTGGAACTGCTGCGCGACTGGCGCGCGCTCGCCCCCGCGGCGAAGCGCGCCTAAGGAAGAGGTGGACGGATGGCGATCGGACTCGGCGCACCCGGCGGTCAACCCAAGGCCGGCATCCTCTCGCTCACGATCAAGGACAAGGGCGCGCTGTACAACGCCTACATGCCCTTCGTGCGCGGCGGCGGCCTGTTCGTGCCCACGCCCAAGCGCTACGACCTCGGCGACGAGGTGTTCATCCTGCTCACCCTGATGGAGGAGAAGGACAAGCTGCCGGTCGCGGCCAAGGTGGTCTGGATCACGCCCGGCGTCGCGCAGGGCAACCGCACCGCCGGCATCGGCGTGCAGTTCAACGAGACCGCCGACGGCGAGGCGGCCAAGACCCGCATCGAGGCGCTGCTGGCCGGCACCCTGGGCGCGGAGCGCCTCACCCACACGATGTAGGCGCCGCGCGCGCTGCAGCCCGACGCCGGCCCGTGCGTCGCCTTGGATCCGCGGGGCCCCGGCATGTCGAATGATGCGCGACACCGTCCCGATCGGCGCCGCTTCCTCGCCGGCGCCGGCGCGACCGCGGCGACACTGCTGGCCGGCGCGCGGGCGGCGCGCGCCGCGAGAGGGGAGGTCGCGATGAAGCCTGGCGGCAAGTCCTACGACATCGCCGTGGTCGGCGCCGGCGTGTTCGGCGCCTGGACCGCCTGGCACCTGCGCCAGGCCGGCCACAGCGTGGTCCTGCTCGACAAGTACGGGCCGGCCAGTTCGCGCGCCAGCTCCGGCGGCGATACCCGGGTGATCCGCATGGCCTACGGGCCGGACGGCATCTACACCCGCATGTCGCAGCGTTCGCTGGCGCTGTGGCAGCAGTTCTTCGCCCGCATCGAGCGTCCGGAGCTGTTCCGCCGCACCGGCGTGCTGTGGATGGGCCGGAAGGACGACACCTTCGTGCGCCAGTCGATTCCCCAGCTCGAGGCCGCGGGCGTGCGCCACGAGGTGCTGGCCACCGCGGAACTGGCGCGGCGCTACCCGCAGATGGTGGTGCCCGACGGCGGCTGGGCCATCCACGAGCCCGACAGCGGCGGCCTGATGGCACGGCGCGCGGTGCAGGCCGTGGCCGCCGACGCGATCCGGGCCGGCGTCACCCTGCAACTCGATGCGGTCCAGCCGCCGCGCGGCGAGGGCCGGCTGGCCGCGATCGCCACCGCGCGCGGCGAGTCGATCAGCGCCGGCAGCTACGTCTTCGCCTGCGGCCCGTGGCTGGGCAGCGTGCTGCCCGACGCGCTGGGCGGCCGCATCTTCCCGACCCGGCAGGAGGTGTACTACTTCGGCGTGCCGGCCGGCGAGCGCCGCTTCGAGGCCACGGCGATGCCGATCTGGATGGACTTCGACGGGACCTACTACGGTTTCGGCGACCTCGACACGCGCGGCTTCAAGGTGGCCGACGACGCCCACGGGCCCGCCATCGATCCGGACGGCGCCGACCGGGCGCCCACGCGCGCCGGCGTCGAGCGGGCGCGGGAATTCCTCGCGACCCGCTTCCCCGCGCTGGCCGGCGCGCCGCTGGTCGCGGCCGAGGTGTGCCAGTACGAGAACACCTCCAGCGGCGATTTCGTCATCGATCGCCATCCCGCCTTCGACAACGTCTGGATCGCCGGCGGCGGATCCGGGCATGGCTTCAAGCACGGGCCCGCGGTGGGCGAGGTGGTCGCGCGGCACGTGCTGGAGGGCGGGACGGTGGAGCCGCGTTTCGCGCTGTCGAGCAAGCGGGCCGAGCAGAAGCGCGTGGTTCACTAGCCGCGCGCGGCCGCGGCGCGCGCCGGCCGGCGCGCCCTGCGGCCCGGGTGCCGCCGCTGCCGGTTATATCGGCATGACGGCATATCCTTTCCGCACCGCCGCAACGGCCGGCTACGGTCGACGCCACTGTCCTGGCGTGCGACCCGATGAGCGCTGTCGTTTCCTTCCCGGCCCTGCCCGCCAGCCTCGATCCCGAGCGGCGCGAGGCCTTCGAGCGCCTGGTCGACGGGCTCGACGCGGCGCAACTGCAGTGGTTGTCCGGCTACCTCGCCGGCCGCGCCGTGGCGCGCATCTCGCCGCCGCCGGCGGCCAACGCGGACGCGGCGCTGGCCGCATCCGCGCCGGCCGTCGCCGCGCGCGCCACCGTGCTCTACGGCAGCCAGACCGGCAACAGCCGCCGCGTCGCCGAAGCCCTGGCGCAGGCCGCCGAGGCCGAGGGACTGGCGGTGCGGCTGGTCGCGGCCGAGCGCTACGACCCGCGCGAGCTGGCGCGGGAACGCCTGCTGCTGGTCGCCATCAGCACGCAGGGCGACGGCGACCCGCCCGATGCCGCGCGCGCCTTCGTCGACTTCCTCTCCTCGCGGCGCGCGCCGGCGCTGCCGGAACTGGCCTACGCCGTGTTCGCGCTCGGCGACTCCAGCTACCCGAAGTTCTGCCACGCCGGCCGCGGCGTCGACGAGCGCCTCGCCGCGCTCGGCGCCACGCGCCTGCATCCGCGCGTCGACGCCGACCTCGATTTCGAGGCGCCGGCGGCGGCCTGGCGCGAGCGCAGCCTGGCGGCGCTGCGCGAGCGCCTGGCGGGCGCCAGCGTCACCGCGCTGCGTCCGCAGGCGCCGGCGCCGAAGGCGGCCCCGGCGCGCCACGACCGCCAGCGGCCCTTCGCGGCCGAAGTCCTCGCCAACCAGCGCATCACCGCGCGCGAGGGCTGGCGCGACGTGCGCCACCTCGAGCTCTCCCTGGCCGGCTCCGGCATCGCCTACGAGCCCGGCGACGCGCTGGCGGTGCAGCCGGTCAATCCGCCGGCGCTGGTGGCGGAGTGGCTCGAGCTGCTCGGTTTCGACGGCGCAAGGGAAGTCGAACACGACGGCCGCACGCTGCCGCTCGCGCGCTGGCTGGGCGAGGCGCGCGAGCTCACGCGCCTGGCGCGGCCCTTCGTCGCGCGCCACGCCGCGCTGGGGCGCGATGCCGAACTCAACCGGCTGCTGGCGCCCGAGCACGCGGCCGCGCTGGGCGCGCTGCTGCGCGAGCGCCAGCCGATCGACCTGCTGCGGTCCTCGCCGGCGCCATGGGCGCCCGAGGAACTGGTCGCGAGCCTGCGCCCGCTGGCGCCGCGCCTGTACTCGATCGCCTCCAGCCAGCGCGCGGTCGGCGAGGAGGCGCACCTGACCGTGGCGCGGCTGGAGTACGAACACGCGGGGCGCCGGCGCAGCGGCGCCGCCTCGGGGTTCCTGGCCACGCGCGCGGGCGAGGGCGACACGGTGCCGGTGCACCTCGAAGCGAACGAGCGCTTCCGCCTGCCGGCCGACGGCAGCCGCGACCTGGTCATGATCGGCGCGGGCACCGGCATCGCGCCGTACCGTGCGTTCCTGCAGGACCGCGTCGCCACCGGCGCCAGCGGCCGCCACTGGCTGTTCCTCGGCGTGCCGCGCCTGCGCCACGATTTCCTCTACCAGGCCGAGTGGCTCGAGGCGCTGCGACGCGGCCAGCTGCAGCGCCTCACGCCGGCCTTCTCGCGCGACGGTGCCGACAAGGTCCACGTGCAGCACCGGTTGCGCGAACATGGCCGCGAGCTGTACGCGTGGATCGAGCAGGGCGCCATGCTGTACGTCTGCGGCGACGCCGCGCGCATGGCGCCGGACGTCCACCAGGCCCTGGTCGACATCGTCGCCGAGCACGGCGCGCTCGCCGTCGAGGCTGCCACGGAGCGCGTGCAGGGCTGGCTGGCCGACGGCCGCTATCGCCGGGACGTCTACTGATGGCCGCGCCCCTGTCCCCGGTCGAGGGCATCAAGGCCGGCAGCCGCGGCCTGCGCGGCACGCTGGAACAGAGCCTGCGCGACCCGCTCACCGGCAGCCTGCCCGACGCCGACGCCACCCTGGTCAAGTTCCACGGCACCTACCTGCAGGACGATCGCGACCTGCGCGAGGAACGGCGCCTGCAGAAGCTCGAGCCCGCGCACAGCTTCATGGCGCGCACGCGCCTGCCGGGCGGCGTGTGCACGCCGGCGCAGTGGCTGGCGCTGTCGGCCATCGCGCGCCGGCACGGCAACGGCAGCCTGCGCCTGACCACGCGCCAGGCGTTCCAGATCCACGGCGTGTTCAAGACCGGGCTCAAGGCCACGATGCAGGCGCTGCAGTCCGCCCTGCTCGACACCATCGCCGCCTGCGGCGACGTCAACCGCAACGTGCTGTGCTCGCCCAACCCGGCCGAGTCGCGCGCGCACGCGCAGGCGCAGGCCTGGGCGGTGCGGCTGTCGGAACACCTGCTGCCGGCGACGCGCGCGTACCACGAGATCTTCCTCGACGGCGAGCGCCTGGCGGGCACGCCCGAGGCCGAGCCGATCTACGGCCCGACCTACCTGCCGCGCAAGTTCAAGGCCGCGCTGGTGGTGCCGCCGGTCAACGACGTCGACGTGCTGGCGCACGACCTCGGCTTCATCGC
>CAZTNB010000021.1:14683-20529 GCA_964614825.1 uncultured Gammaproteobacteria bacterium | reverse complement strand
CCGTTCCGCTTCGAGTCGCAGGGCGACCGCTTCGGCTGGGTCGAGGCCCACGACGGCCGCTGGCACCTCACCTTGCGCATTCCCGCCGGTCGCATCGCCGGCCGCGCGCTCGAGGGGCTCGACGCCATCGCGCGCACGCACGCCGGCGACTTCCGCCTGACCCCGAACCAGAACCTGGTGGTCGCGGGCGTCGCGCCCGCGGCGCGCGCCGGCATCGACGCGCTGGTGCGCGAGCACGCGCTCGACGGCTACCGCACCGCGACGCCGCTGCAGCGCGACGCGCTGGCCTGCGTGGCCCTGCCGACCTGCCCGCTGGCGATGGCGGAGGCCGAGCGTTACCTGCCGCGCCTGCTCGACGCGGTGCAGGCGCGCCTCGACCGTCACGGGCTGGCCCGCATCCCGCTGTCGCTGCGCATCACCGGTTGCCCGAACGGCTGCGCGCGGCCCTACCTGGCGGAGATCGCCCTGATCGGCAAGGCGCCGGGCCGCTACAACCTGCTGCTGGGCGCCGACGCTTCCGGCCAGCGCCTCAACGTGCTGCACCTGGAGAACGCCGACGAGGCCCGCATCCTCGAGGCGCTCGATGGCCTGTTCGAGCGCTACGCGCGGGATCGCGCCGTCGACGAGCGATTCGGCGACTGGCTCTGGCGCGCCGGGGTGCTGGACGCGACCCGGGGCGTGCACCCACCACGACGCGAGGCCAGCGCATGAGCATCCACGATCCGCACGGCGACCAGGGTCCGGGCCCGCTGGACCTCGACGCCGCCAACCGCCAGCTGCAGCCGCTGTCCGCCGAGGGCCGCGTGCGCTGGGCGCTGGAGCACCTGCCCGGCACCCACGCGCTGTCATCGAGCTTCGGCGCGCAGGCGGCGGTGTCGCTGCACCTGGTCACGCGGCTGGCGCCGGGGATCCCGGTGGTGGTGATCGACACCGGCTACCTGTTCCCGGAGACCTACCGGTTCATCGACGAGCTCGCCACCCGGCTGTCGCTCAACCTGCACGTGCACCGCGCGCCGCTGACGCCGGCCTGGCTGGAAGCGCGCGAGGGCCGCCTGTGGGAGCAGGGCAGCGCCGGCATCGAGCGCTTCAGCCGCCTGACCAAGGTCGAGCCGATGCAGCACGCGCTGGCCGGGCTCGGCGTCGGCACCTGGATCGCGGGGTTGCGCCGCAGCCAGTCGCGCAGCCGCGCGGCGCTGCAGCCGCTGGCGCGCCAGGACGGGCGCTTCAAGCTGTGCCCGATCCTCGACTGGAGCGATCGCGACGTCTACCTGTACCTCAAGCGCCACGACCTGCCGTACCACCCGCTGTGGCACCAGGGCTACGTGTCGATCGGCGACGTGCCGACCACGCGGCCGCTGGGCGCCGACCTCAGCGAGGAACAGACCCGTTTCCATGGCCTGCGCCGCGAATGCGGACTGCACGGCCTCGACGGTTGAGCCGCCCCTGCCATCACCACAAGAAGCCACTGCCCCGACCATGAGCGCCCGTACCAACACCCTGATCCGCACCGAGGCGCCACGCCTCAACCCGCCGTACGGCGGCGAACTGCGCGAGCTGCTGCTGCCCGCCGCGGCGGCCGCGGCGGCCACCGCGCGCGCCGCCGGACTGCCCGGCCTGGACCTGAGCGAGCGCCAGCTCTGCGACCTGGAACTCCTGCTCACCGGCGCCTTCTCGCCCCTCGGCGGCTTCCTCGGCGAGGCCGATTACCGCGGCGTGGTCGAGGGCATGCGCCTCGCCGATGGCACCCTGTGGCCGCTGCCGGTCACGCTGGACGTGCCCGAGGACCTGGCCGCGAAACTCGCGCCCGGTGCCGAGCTCGCCCTGCGCGATCCCGAAGGCGTGCCGCTGGCGCTGCTCGAGGTCGCCAGCCTGTACCGCCCGGACCGCGAGCACGAGGCGCGGCAGGTGTACGGCACCACCGACGCCGCCCACCCCGGCGTGGCCGAGCTGCTGCAGCGCACGCATCCGGTCTACGTGGGTGGCCGCGTGCGCGGCCTCGCCCTGCCGCGCCACTACGACTTCGCCACCCTGCGCGACACGCCGCGCAGCCTGCGCCAGTGGCTGCAGTCGAACGGCTGGGACCAGGTGGTGGCGTTCCAGACCCGCAACCCGATCCACCGCGCGCACCGCGAGCTCACCGTGCGCGCCGCGGCCCAGGCCGGCGCGCGGGTGCTGCTGCACCCGGTCGTGGGCCGGACCCGGCCCGGCGACATCGACCACGCCACCCGCGTGCGCTGCTACCAGGCGCTGCTGGCGCATTACCCGCCGGGCTCGGTGAAGCTGTCGCTGCTGCCGCTGGCGATGCGCATGGCTGGGCCGCGCGAGGCGCTGCTGCACGCGATCGTGCGGCGCAACTACGGCGCCAGTCATTTCATCGTCGGCCGCGACCATGCCGGCCCCGGCAACGGCAGCGACGGCAAGCCGTTCTACGACCCGTACGCGGCGCAGGAACTGCTGGCCCGCCACCAGCAGGAGCTCGGCATCCGCATCGTGCCGTTCCCGGCCGTGGTCTACGCCCGCAATCGCGACGCGCACCTGCCGCTCAACGAACTGCGGCCCGGCGACGAGGTGGTCGACCTGTCCGGCACCGAACTGCGGCGCCGGCTGCAGCAGGGCGAGCCGATCCCGGAGTGGTTCACCTATCCGGCGGTGGCCGCCATCCTGCGCGAGCGGCATCCGGCCAACGCGGCGCGCGGCCTGGTGCTGTTCTTCACCGGCCTGTCGGGCTCGGGCAAGTCGACGCTGGCGCAGGCGCTGATCGCGCGTTTCGCCGAGACCTCGGCGCGCGCGGTCACGCTGCTCGACGGCGACGTGGTGCGCAAGCACCTGTCGAAGGGCCTGGGCTTCACGCGCGAGGACCGCAGCGCCAACGTGCGCCGCATCGGCTTCGTCGCCGCCGAGGTGGCGCGCCACGGCGGCATCGCGGTGTGCGCGCCGATCGCGCCGTACGCCGACGACCGCGCCTTCGCGCGGGCCGCGGTCGAGTCCGCCGGCGCCGCCTTCGTCGAGGTGCACGTGGCCACGCCGCTGGACGAATGCGAGGCGCGCGACCGCAAGGGCCTGTACGCGCTGGCCCGCGCCGGCAAGCTCAAGGGCTTCACCGGCATCGACGACCCCTACGAGGAGCCGGCGCAACCGGAGCTGCGCATCGACACCCGCGGCGAGGAACCGCTCGCGCTGGCCGATGCCATCGTCGACTGGCTGCGCGCGCAGGGCCTGTGGCCCGCCGCGGCTCAGGCGTAGCGCGCGCCCGACTGCGCCGCCGCCGCCAGCGCGCGGATCCGCGCGACCATGGCCGCGAGGCCGTTGCTGCGCGTCGGCGAGAGGTGCTGCTGCAGGCCCAGGGCCTGCACGAAGCGCGGCTCGGTGGCCAGGATCTCGGCCGCCGGGCGCCCCGAGTAGACCCGCAGCAGCAGCGCGATCAGGCCCGAAACGATGCTCGAATCGCTGATCGCCTCGAAGGCCAGCCGCGCGGCGTCGCCGTGCGGCACGATCCACACCTGCGACTGGCAGCCGCTGACCTTGTGCGCGTCGTCGCGCAGCGCCGGCGCCAGCGGCGGCAGCTTGCGGCCGAGGTCGATCAGGTACTGGTAGCGCTCGGACCAGTCGCCGAAATAGCCGAACTCCTCGACGATCGCGTCCTGCTCGGCGCTGGCCGTGGTCGCTTCGGTGGTCATGGTCGTGCGCCGCGGCCGGCCGGGTCTCAGGCCGTGCCCGGCGCGGCGGCATCGCGCGCCAGCTTCCAGCGCACGCCCTGCGGCGTGTCCTCGATCAGCACGCCCATGTCCTTGAGCTCGATCCGGATCGCATCCGCGGCGGCGAAGTCGCGGGCCTGCTTGGCCGCGCGACGGCGCTCGATCAGGGCCTCGATGGCCGCGGCATCGACCGTGGCGTTGCGGGTGAACTGCGACGCCCATGTCGCGGGATCCTGCTGCAGCAGGCCCAGCAGGCGCCCGGCGGCCAGCAGGGCGGACTTGCGCGCGGCGCGCGACGCCGGGCCCTCGGCCTTGCGCGCCTCGCCCGCAAGGCGCGCGATCTCCGCCAGCGCGACGGGCGTGTTGAGGTCGTCGCACAGCGCCGCCTCGACCGCGTCGGGCAGCCTGTCGCCGGCGTCCGCGACCTCCACGTCGGCCAGCTCGGCCAGGGTGGCGTAGAGCCGGTCCAGGGTGCGCACGCTCTGTTCGATCAGGCCGTCGGACCAGTCCAGCGGCTGCCGGTAGTGCGCCGACAGCAGGGCCAGCCGCAGCGCCTCGGGCGGATGCTGGCGCACGAGGTCGTGCACCAGGGTCACGTTGCCCAGCGACTTCGACATCTTGCGGCCCTCGAAGTTGAGCAGGCCGTTGTGCAGCCAGTAGCGGGCGAAGGTGCGGCCGCCATGGGCGCAGGTGCTCTGCGCGATCTCGTTCTCGTGGTGCGGGAAGGTGAGGTCGATGCCGCCGGCGTGGATGTCGATGGTCTCGCCCAGGCGAGCCTCGCTCATGGCCGAGCACTCGATGTGCCAACCCGGGCGCCCGCGGCCCCAGGGCGAGTCCCAGCCGGGCAGGTCGTCGGGGGAGGGCTTCCACAGCACGAAGTCGCCGGCGTCGCGCTTGTACGGCGCCACCTCGACCCGCGCCCCCGCCAGCATCTCGTCGGTGGAGCGGCGCGACAGGCGGCCATAGTCGGGGAACGAGGTCACCGCGAACAGCACGTGGCCCTCGGCGGCATAGGCATGGCCGCTGGCGATCAGCCGTTCGACCATCGCGATGATCTGCGGGATGTGCTCGGTGGCATGCGGCTCGACGTCGGGCGGCGCCACGCCGAGCGCGCCCATGTCCTCGCGGTAGGCGGCGGTGTAGCGCCGGGTGATGTCGCCGATCGGCACGCCGGCGGCCTTGGCCGCGGCATTGATCTTGTCGTCGACGTCGGTGATGTTGCGGGCGTAGACCACCTGCGGGTGGCGCTGGCGCAGGAGTCCGGCCAGCACGCCGAACACCACCGGGGGCCGCGCGTTGCCGATGTGGACGTAGTTGTAGACCGTGGGCCCGCAGACGTACATCGTCACCCGCGACGGGTCGGCGGGCTCGAAGCGCTCGCGCCGGCGGGTCAGGGTATTGTGCAGGATCAGGTCCATGGTGAATCCTTGTTGCTATGCAAAATTGTAGCGGCTGCGGGCCCCGGTGCCACCGGCAAGCCCTCGCGGCGGAAGGGAAATCGGGCCGGCGGCTTAGGCCGGGGTTCAGGCTGGGCGGGTACACTGCCGGGCATCGAAACCTGCAGCCGCGTCCGTGGCGCCCCGCCGTGGAAAGCGGTTAGAGAGACCGCATGAAGAGCCTGTTCCGCCTCGCGACGCTGTTGGCGGGCGCCTGCGCCCTGGCGGCGCAGGCCCAGCCGCAAGGCCCGTATCCGCCCGACGACGCCTACGCGCCGCCCGGCGTCGAGAACGTGAGCTACGCCTACGCCGACGTGCTGCGCACGGAACCGGTGTTCGAGATCTACCGCAATCCGGCGCCGCGCGAGGAGTGCTACGACGAGCGCGTGGTCACGCAGGAGCCGCCCGGCGGCGATCCCACCGGCGGCACGGTGCTGGGCGCCATCATCGGCGGCGTGATCGGCAACCAGGTCGGCGGCGGCAATGGCCGCACGGCCGCGACCGTGGCCGGGGCCGTGGTCGGCGGCGCGGTGGGCCGCAACATCGACCGCAACAACGGTCCCGGGCGCGCCTACGAGAGCACGCAGCGCCGCTGCCAGGTGGTCGACGAGTACCAGGAGGAACGGCGCGTGGTCGGCTACGACGTGCAGTACCGCTTCCGCGGCGAGGTCTACATGTCGCGCCTGGACTACGACCCGGGCGACCGCCTGCGGGT
>CAZTNB010000021.1:0-14583 GCA_964614825.1 uncultured Gammaproteobacteria bacterium | reverse complement strand
GCGGCGAGGTCTACATGTCGCGCCTGGACTACGACCCGGGCGACCGCCTGCGGGTTCGCGTCTCGGTGGCCCCGGCCGACTGAGGCAGGTAGCCCCGGCCTCGATCTGGCCTTTGCGGGAGCAACTCCAGCCGCGACTCGCGCTGCGCGGCGAGAGTAGCGGCTGGAGCCGCCCCCGCCCGGGGCGATGACCCGATGTTGCGCCGCCGCACGGCCGCATGTTTCAATGCCGCCGTGACCACCGACTGGACCGACGCCGAAGTGCTGACCAGCGCCCGCATGGCCGCTGGCATGACTTCGCGCGCGCGCCGACGCCAGGCCGAATTCCCGGTTGGGTAGTCGTCTGTCGTTGCATTGACCTGCGAGAAGCCCAGCCCCGCGCTGGGCTTTTGCGTTTATTGGCCCCGGAAGACCGATGAGCATCCGCCATTTCCTCACCACCCAGGACTACACCCGCCCCGAGCTGGACGAGCTGCTGGCGCAGGCCGCGCGCTACAAGCGCGACAAGCTCGGCCGCGAGCTCGCCGGGCGCGCGGTGGCGTTGCTGTTCTTCAACAGTTCGATGCGCACGCGCAGCTCGTTCGAGATCGGCACCTGGCAACTGGGCGGCCACGCGGTGGTGCTGGCGCCGGGCAAGGACGCCTGGGGCATCGAGTTCGAGCCGGCCAAGGTGATGGACGGCGAGGCCGAGGAACACGTGGCCGAGGTGGCGCGCGTGCTGTCGCGCTACGTCGACCTGATCGGCGTGCGCGCGTTCCCGAAGTTCGTCGACTGGAAGGTCGATCGCGAGGACCGCGTGATCAAGGCCTTCGCGCGCCACGCCACGGTGCCGGTGATCAACCTCGAGACCATCACCCACCCGTGCCAGGAACTGGCCCACGCCATGGCCATGCGCGAGCGCCTGGGCGAGCTGCGCGGGCGCAAGTACGTGCTGACCTGGACCTACCATCCCAAGGCGCTCAACACCGCGGTGGCGAATTCGGCGCTGCTGATCGCCACCCGCATGGGGATGGACGTGACCCTGCTGTGCCCGACGCCCGAGTACGTGCTCGACGAGCGCTACATGGAGGCCGGCAGGCGCAACGCCGCCGAGAACGGCGGCGCGCTGCGCGTGAGCCACGACATCGACGATGCCTACCGCGACGCCGAGGTGGTGTACGCCAAGAGCTGGGGCGCGCTGCCGTACTTCGGCCGCTGGGACGAGGAGAAGCCGATCCGCGAGCGGCATCGCCACTTCATGGTCGACGAGGCCAAGATGGCGCTGACCCGCGGTGGCATCTTCAGCCATTGCCTGCCCCTGCGCCGCAACATCAAGGCCACCGACGCGGTGATGGACGCGCCCTACTGCTTCGCCATCGACGAGGCCGAGAACCGCCTGCACGTGCAGAAGGCGATCATGGCCGGGTTGCTGGCCTGGAACTCCCAATCGTGATGACCCCCTGTAGGAGCGCACCTTGTGCGCGACCGCGGACTGCCAGTCCGCGGTCGCGCACAAGGTGCGCTCCTACACACTATCGACCGGCACTTCGCACATGACTGACCAGAAGATCGTCCTCGCCTTCTCCGGCGGCCTCGACACCAGCTTCTGCGTGCCGTGGCTGCGCGAGCGCGGCTACGCGGTGTACACGCTGTTCTGCGACACCGGCGGCGTCGGTGCGGAGGAGCGGGCCTACATCGAGCGGCGCGCGAAGGAACTGGGCGCGGTCGAGCACCGCACCGTGGACGCCGCGCAGGCGATCTGGGACGAGTTCGTCAAGCCGCTGGTGCGCGCCGGGCAGTGGTACCAGGGCCAGTACCCGCTGCTGGTCTCGGATCGGTACCTGATCGTGCAGGAATCGCTCAAGTGGTGCGACGCACTGGGCACGAAGCATTTCGCCCATGGCTGCACCGGCATGGGCAACGACCAGGTGCGCTTCGACGTCACGGTCAAGGCGCTGGGCGACTACGTGATCGTGGCGCCGATCCGCGAGATCCAGAAGGAGCACACCGAGGTGCGCGCCTGGGAGCAGCGCTGGCTGGAAGAGCGCGGCTTCGAGGTGCGCTCGAAGCAGAAGGCCTACACCATCAACGAGAACGTGCTCGGGCTCACCCTGTCGGGCGGCGAGATCGACCGCTGGGAGGCGCCGGGCGAGGGCGCGCGCGGCTGGTGCGCGCCGCGCGCCGAATGGCCGGCGCAGCCGCTGCGCATGGCGATCCGCTTCGAGCGCGGCGAAGCCGTGGCCGTGGATGGCCAGTCGCTGGATGGCGCGGCGATCCTGGCGCGGCTCAACCACGAGTTCGCGCGCTACGGCGTGGGCCGCGGCATCTACACCGGCGACACCACGATCGGCCTCAAGGGCCGCATCGTGTACGAGGCGCCGGGACTGACCGCGCTGCACGTGGCCCATCGCGCGCTGGAGGAATGCGTGCTGACCAAGGCCCAGAACCGCTTCAAGCCCACGGTGGGCGCGAAGTGGACCGAACTGGTCTACGAGGGCTTCTTCTTCGAACCGCTCAAGGCCGATCTGGAGGCGTACATCGAGCAGTCGCAGGCCTGCGTCAACGGCACGGTGACCCTGGAAACGCGCGGCGGCACGGTGGAGGCAGTGGCGGTGGAGTCGCCGCACATCCTGCGCAGCGCGAAGGCGACCTATGCGCAGGCCGCGGATTGGGGCGTCGCGGAAGCCGAGGGCTTCATTCGTTTGTACGGCATGTCCAGCGGCCTGCACGCCGAGGTCAACCGCAAATGACGGCCACGGAGCGCTGAACGAAGGGATGGTAGGAGCGCACCTTGTGCGCGACCGCGGATCGGCAGGCCGAGGTCGCGCACAAGGTGCGCTCCTACAGAAGCGCCAAGCTCATGATCGACGAGATTCTCCGCCACCTCGAAGCCCTGGTCGCGCACGACACGCGCAACCCGCCGCGCGCCATCGACGGCGAGGGCGTGTTCGCGTACCTGCGCGCGCAACTGCCGGGCTTCACCCACGAGCTGCGCGACCACGGTGCCGGCGCGGTCTCGCTGCTGGCCACGCGCGGCCGGCCGACGCGGGTATTCAACGTGCACATGGACACCGTGCCGGTCGCGGAGGGCTGGAGCCACGATCCGTTCCGCCTCGCCGTGCGCGACGGCCGCGCCATCGGGCTCGGCGCGTGCGACATCAAGGGCGCGGCGGCCGGCCTGCTGGCCGCGGCGAGCCGTACCCGCGGCGACGCGGCATTCCTCTACACCAGCGACGAGGAAGCCAACGACGCGCGCTGCGTATCCGCGTTCCTGCGCGAGCACCCGGAATTCACCGAGGCCGTGGTGGCCGAGCCTACGCGCGCGGCCGCCGTGCTCTCGCACCGCGGCATCGTCTCCGCGCAGGCGCGTTTCCGCGGCATTCCCGGGCACGCCTCGGAGCGCCGCGCGCTGGGCGACAGCGCGGTGCACCGTGCGGTGGAATGGGGAGCGAAGGCGCTGGCGCAGGTCCGTGCATTGCAGGCCGAATCCTTCGGTGCAATGGAGGGCCTGCCCTTCAACCTCGGCCGCATCGAGGGCGGCATCAAGGGCAACGTGATCGCGGGGTCCTGCGACGTGCGCTTCGGCTTCCGACCCTTGCCCTCGCAGTCGCCGGACGCGCTGCTGGCGATGTTCCGCGGCATGGCGGCGCCCGCGCACCTCGAATCGTTCGCGGAGCTGTTCCGCGGCCCGGCGCTGCCCGCGGGCCAGGGCGCCGCCGCCGCCGCGCAACTGGCGGCGGGGCGCGACCTGGCGACGCGGCTCGGCCTGCCGGTGGCCGAAGCGGTCGACTTCTGGACCGAGGCCTCGCTGTTCTCGCAGGCCGGCCTCGCGGCCATCGTGTTCGGACCGGGTGACATCGCCCAGGCGCACGCCGCCGACGAGTGGGTGGAACTGGCCCAGCTCGAGGCGGTGGCGCGCCACTACGTGCGGATCATCGATCATGGAAGCTAACGTCGAACTGCGCCCGGTGATCGTCCGGCTGCTGTCGAACATGGCCAGCGCCAAGGAGATCCAGCAGTACCTCAAGCGCTTCTCGCAGGTCGACGCCAAGCGCTTCGCCGTGGTCAAGGTGGGGGGCGCGATCCTGGCCGAGCAGCTCGACGACCTGGTGTCCTCGCTGGCCTTCCTGCAGCAGGTCGGCCTGACGCCGATCGTGGTGCACGGCGCCGGCCCGCAGCTCAACGAGGAACTGGCGCGCGCACGGATCAAGACGGCGATCGTCGACGGCCTGCGGGTGACGACCGCGCCCGCGCTGGCGGTGGTGCGGCGCGTGTTCCATGCCGAGAACCTCAAGCTGGTCGAGGCGCTGCAGGCGGTGGGCGCGCGCGCGAGCTCGATCATCGGCGGCGTGTTCGAGGCCGGCTACCTCGACAAGCGCAAGTACAAGCTGGTGGGCAAGGTCACGCGCGTGCACCAGGCGCCGATCGATGCCGCGATCAAGGCCGGCTCGATCCCGGTGATCGCGAGCCTGGGCGAGACCCCGGGCGGGCAGATCCTCAACGTCAACGCCGACATCGCCGCCAACGAGCTGGTCACCGCGCTCAAGCCCTACAAGATCATCTTCCTGACCGGCACCGGTGGCCTCCTCGACGGCGAGGGCAAGGTGATCGACTCGATCAACCTCAGCACCGAGTACGAGCACCTCATGCAGCAGCCCTGGCTGCATTCGGGCATGCGCCTGAAGGTCGAGCAGATCCATGACCTGCTCAAGAAGCTGCCGCTGGCCTCCTCGGTGTCGATGACGCGCCCCGCCGAGCTCGCCAAGGAGCTGTTCACCCATCGCGGCTCGGGCACCCTGATCCGGCGCGGCGAGCGCATCCGCCGGGTGACGACGTGGAAGCAGCTCGACCTCAGGCGGCTGCGGCACCTGATCGAGTCGGGCTTCGGCCGCAAGCTGACCCGCGACTATTTCCGCCGCACGAAGCTGTTGCGCGCCTATGTCAGCGAGCACTATCGCGCCGCGCTGCTGCTGACCGAGGACGAGGGCATCGCGCACCTGGACAAGTTCGCGGTGGCCGACGACGCGCAGGGCGAGGGCCTGGGCCGCGCCGCGTGGCAGGTGATGCGCGAGGAAACCCCGCAACTGTTCTGGCGCTCGCGCCATGGCAACGCGATCAACGACTTCTACTTCTCCGAATCCGACGGCTGCATCAAGAACGAGCGCTGGAACGTGTTCTGGTACGGGCTCGAGGACTTCGAGCAGATCCGCCGCTGCGTCACCCATTGCCGCGCGCGGCCGGCGACCCTCAAGGGCTGACCAGGACATGGGCGCGCGACCCTTCCGCATCGGCATCGTCGGCGGCCGCGGCCACACCGGGATCGAGCTGATCCGGCTCATCGCCGGGCATCCGGGCTTGGCGCTGGATTTCGTGGTCTCGCGCGAACTGGCGGGGCAGGCCGTGTCCGCCCAGGTGCCGGCGTACACCGGTGCCGTCCGCTACGAAATCCTCGATGCCCGCGAGATCGCCGCGCGTGGCGCCGACGCGGTGGTGCTGGCCCTGCCCAACGACAAGTCGGCCGACTACGTGCGCGCGATCGAGGCCAGCGCGCCGGCGACGGTCGTGGTCGATCTCTCGGCCGACCATCGCTTCGATGACGCCTGGTACTACGGATTGCCGGAGCTCTACCGGGCGGGCTACGCCGGCCAGCGCCGCATCGCCAATCCGGGCTGCTATGCCACCGCGATGCAGCTCGCCATCGCGCCGCTCAAGGCGCTGCTCGACGGCCCGGTGCAGTGCTTCGGCGTCTCGGGCTACTCCGGCGCCGGCACCACGCCCTCGGACCGCAACGACCCGGACAAGCTGCGCGACAACCTCATGCCCTACGCGCTGACCGGCCACGTGCACGAGCGCGAGGTCACGCGGCACCTGGGCCATCCGGTCGAGTTCATGCCGCACGTGGCGCCGCACTTCCGCGGCATCACCATGACCGTGAACCTGCGCCTGTGCGAGGCGCTGTCGCGCGAGGCCCTGGTCGCGCGCTATCGCGCCGCTTACGACCACGAGCCGCTGGTGCGGGTGATGGACGGCGCGCCCTGGGTCAGCGGCATCGCGCATGCGCACCATGTCGAGCTCGGCGGCTTCGAGCCGGGCGATGGCGGGCGGCGCGCGGTGGTCGTCGCGACCCTGGACAACCTGCTCAAGGGCGCCGCGACCCAGGCACTGCAGAACCTCAACCTGGCGCTGGGACTGGCCGAGACCACGGGGATCCCGACGTGAGCGAGCCGATCTGGAGCAAGCCCGACAGCGTGACCGATGCGCGGCTGATGCGCTTCCTCGCCGGCGAGGACGTGCTGCTCGATCGCGAACTGCTGCCGCACGACATCCGCGCCAGCGCCGCGCACGCGGAAGGGCTGGCGACCATCGGCATCCTCGACGCTGCCGAGCTGGCCGGCGTGCTGCGCGAACTGCGGGCATTGGCGCAGGCCTTCGCGTCCGGCGAATTCGTGCTCGATGGGCGCTACGAGGACGGCCATTCCGCGATCGAGGCCTGGCTCAGCGAACGCCTGGGCGATGCCGGGCGCAGGATCCACACCGGCCGCAGCCGCAACGACCAGGTCCTGGTCGCGACTCGCCTGTGGTTGAAGGAACGCCTGGCCGAGCTCCGGTCCGCGGTGCTGGCGATTGCCGATGTCGCGCTGGAACGCGCGCAGCGCGAGGCCATGCTGCCGATGCCGGGCTACACCCACCTGCAGCGCGCGGTGGTGTCCTCGGCCGGCATGTGGTGGGCGGGCTATGCCGAGAGCTTCCTCGACGACGCCGGCATCGCGCGCGATGCCCACGCGCTGGTCGACGCCAATCCGCTCGGCACCGCGGCCGGCTACGGCGTCAACCTGGCCCTGGACCGCGACGCCGGCACGCACGCGCTGGGCTTCGCGCGCCTGCAGGTCTCACCGGTCGCGGCGCAGCTTTCGCGCGGCAAGTACGAGTGGCAGGCGCTGGCCGCCCTGGCGCAGTCGCTGGGCGACGTGCGCCGGCTGGCCTGGGACCTGAGCCTCTACACCACGCAGGAGTACGGCTTCGTGCGCCTGCCGCCGGAGTACACCACCGGCTCCTCGATCATGCCGAACAAGCGCAATCCCGACGTGGTCGAACTGCTGCGCGCCAGCGCGGCGCCGGTGCATGGCGCGATGATCGAGCTGCAGTCGCTGCTGTCCCTGCCCTCGGGCTACCAGCGCGACCTGCAGTTCACCAAGGGGCCGTTGCTGCGCGCGATGCGCGGCGGGCTCGATGCGCTGGCGATCGTGCCGGGACTGCTGGCGCGGATGGCCTGGGATCCGGACCGGATGCGCGCCGCGATCGAGCCGTCGATGTACGCCACCGACATCGCGATCGAGCAGGCCGTGGCCGGCGTGCCGTTCCGCGATGCCTATCGCCAGGCTGCGGTCGCCGCCACCGATGCCACGCGCACGCCCGAGGCCAGCCTCGCGCGGCGCGTTTCCCCCGGCGCCGCCGCCGACCTGCGCCTCGACGAGCTGCGCGCCCGTCGCCGCAGCTTCGACTAGTCGCACGCCTCCAACCCATGGCGTCATCCCGGCTTGCGCCGGGATGACGCCAATGCAAAGGGTCGGCCGCGCCTAGAACGGCTGCGAGACGAACATCTGCAGCTGCAGGCCCTCGTCGGAAGCGCCGAAGTCGGCGCGCACGATCAGGCCCTTGGCCGAGGCCCGCAGGCCGGCGCCATAGGTGAACTTCATGTCCTCGTGCAACTCGCCGAGGTCGAAGTCCGGCGCCACGCGGCCGGCTTCGACGAAGCCCACCAGCTGGGTGAAGTCGATGCCGAAGCGGTCGAGGAAGCCGATCCAGTCCAGCAGGTTGCGCGAGGTGGTGTAGCGATACTCGAGCGTGTAGTTGATCGCGCTGCGGTCGTTGAAGCGGTTGGTGGCGAAGCCGCGCTGGCGGAACAGGCCGCCCAGCGTGGAGCCCATGTACACCGGCGGCCGCCGGTACAGCGGCGTGCCGTCGACCACGTCGTAGTCGTTCCAGGTCGGCACGTCGGACAGCCAGGCGTCGAAGGCGATCACGCGCTGCTGCGCGCGCCGGTTCGGGCCCAGCGGCCAGAACTTCGAGTATTGCGCCTCGACCTGGGTCCACGAGGTGTTGCCGGGTTCGTTGCCGCTCCAGTCGCGCGTGATCGCGACCTGGGTGCGGCTGCCGCTGGTGGGATTGTTCCACCAGTCGGTGTTGTCGTAGTCGAGCCGCGCGGTGACGCCGCTGGCGCTGAGCTCGCGCTCGCCGCCGATCTCGAGCTCGAGGTCCTGCTCGCGGTGGAAGGGCGTGACCTCGATCATGGTGCGGCCGCCGCGCAGGGGGTTCCAGCTCGTGCCGCCGGTGCCGGATTCCGGCAGCAGCAGGCCGCCGCGGGTGCGATAGACGTGAATGATCTCGTCGCGGCCCGCGCCGATCGGCAGCAGGTAACGCAGCGGCAGGCGCACGAACAGGTCGGTGCCCTCGGCCTCGAGGTAGTTCTGCTCGCTCGAGTCGTTGGAGCCGGCGATCTCGTCGGGGAAATCCGGATTGCCGTCCTGGAACGAGCGGATCTTGCCGAACTCGCCGCCCAGCAGGCTGAAGTCGGCGAAGATCCGGCTTTCGCTGCCGAGCCGGTAGTCGCTCGCGAGCAGGAACCCGGCGTAGGTGCCGTTGGTGCTGGCGAAGGCGTTGGCGACGAAGCCGAACTGCGGCTGCAGGACGCCCGCCGCGGCATACACGATGCCCGCCGCGTAATCGACGTTGTCGTTGTAGAAGGGGTAGGGCGCCCAGATGCTCTGCGGCGGCGGCGGGCAGGGGGCGTTCTCGGGACAGTTGAGCGAGGCCGTTGCCGCGGCGGGCGCCATCGCATCGGCGAACAGGGCCAGGACCGGCAGGACCAGGCCCGGGAGGCTCCGCCGCCGCAGTGCCGGAACAGGACGCCGATCGGCACGCGGCGCCGGACTGGAATTCATGGACGATACCGCGCCAGTGGCAGGGATGGGCCTCGATCATAGCCAATTCCGCCCCGCGCCTGCGGCGCGTCCGCATTGCGCCCCAGCGCATGCCAGTCCGTGCGGCGCGCCAGCCACATCACCGTGGCGAGCGCCGCGAACAGCACGATCGCACCGATCAGCAGCGCGTGGTCCTCGTTGCGCGCCGGCACGTAGAAGGCGCCGTGGGCGGCAGCCTGCAGCAGCGCGCGCGGCGGCGCGCAGGGCGCCGCGCGGGCCATCGATGGCCGGACGCGGGCGGCGCGGATCAGGCGCCGGGCTGGCGCAGCAGGCGCTGGATCATCGCCAGGATGCCGAGCGCGCCGGCCACCAGCACGCCCCACAGCAACCAGCGCCGGTGGCGCCCGGGATCGGCGGGCGTCTCCAGCGCGACGGTCCCGGCCAGCGCGGTGCCGGGGCCGATGCCCGCCTGCGGCGGCCGCCAGTCGCCGCCGAGCTGGCCGCGCAGCTGGGCCAGCAGGTTCGCGACCGGGTACTCGGGATTGAGCGTGGCGGCGCTGCCCGCGACCAACCGGAACGGCCCGGGACCCTGCGCCAGCAGGACGTAGCTCTCGGTCTGCCAACCCAGCGTGAGCGTGGGCGCCGTGGCCAGCGGCGGCACGCTGCTCACGCGCCACTGGCGATCGCGGCCGGCCGACACCGCGATCGGCTCGCTGACCACGTCGTCGCCGCCGGCGGCGACGCGGAAGACCACGAGGCGCGCGCGCTCGCGCCAGGCGCCGGCCGCATCGTCGCGGCTCTCCACCACCACGTTGGCGACGCTGTTGCGCTCGGCCGGCGCCAGCGCGAGGCGCTCGACGCGGACCGGCCCGGGCGCGCGGTACTCGTAGCGCCCGGGCGCGTCGCCGGCGCCGACCAGGCTGGCGACGCTCTCGACGCGCTGCGGCCCCACCGGCACCGGCGGCTGCGAGCGCCGTTGCGCCTCGATCGCGGCGACCGGCAGCGCCGTGGCGCCCTCGACCGGCGCCAGCAACAGGTATCCGCCCGCCACCGGCGCGAGGTCCAGGCGCAGCCGCTGCAACCGGAACTCGCCCTGGCGCAGCGACAGCACCGGCAGGCCGCTGGCGATGCGCGACCAGCGGCGCAGGTCGCGGCTGGCGTACACGTCGACCGCCGCGCGCAGGTCGGCCACCGCGCCGTCGAGGGCGAGTTGCAGCGCGACCACCGGATCGCCGGCGCCCAGGTCGAGCAGCAGGTCGGTGGCCGCCGGCGCCGCGGCATCACCGACCTGCGCATCGAGGCGCAGCGCGCCGTCGGGATCGCGCGCCACGTGCAGTTCCAGCACCTCGTCGCGAGGGCGGCCGGCGGCGCGCGGCAGCGCGAACCACGGCACCGGGCCGCGCGAGTCGCGCGGCTGCCGCACCGGATCCTGGTCGAAGGGCACCGGGCCGAAGGGCACCAGCGTGCCGGCGGCATTGACCGCGGCGAGGTCGCGCAGGTCGGCGCGGGTCACGTGGCGGTACACGTCCTCGGTGAGGACCACGCGCCAGGCGCCGCCCTCGCCGGTGGCCTCGACCGGCCATTGCCAGGCGAAGGCCGCCTCCTGCGCCGGCAGGCCCGCGGCGAGTCCCAGCGCCAGCGCGAGGCCGATCATGCCGCCGCTTCCTGCCCGCGCCGCGGCGGCGAGGGCGCGACGTAGCCGATCACGATCAGCAGCAGGCCCACCGCGACGAAGGAGACGATGCCGGCGATGTTGCCCACGTACTGGCGGTCGATCAGCACCAGCTTGGCCAGCACCACGCCCATCAGGATCGCGCCGGTGAGCCACAGGCCGCGGCGCAGGCTGCGCGAGCCGGCGATCCACGCGGCCACCCCGGCGATGCTCCAGACCACGGTCAGCGCGGTCTGCGCCAGGCGCGAGTCGAACAAGGCCGCGGACCACGGCGCGCCGGTGAGCTGGTGCACGGCGCGCAGGGTCATCACGGTGAGCAGCAGGAAGCCGGCGGCGCCCAGCGCCGCGACCGGCACCTGCCGGCTCGCGTCGCCCAGCGACCAGCGCAGGGCGAGGACCAGCAGGCCCACCTGCACCAGCTCCAGCGGGTTGAACAGCGGCAGGAAGGACAGCGGCGCGGTGTCGCCGGCGTCCAGGTGGGCCAGCATCCACAGCGCCGCGAGCACGATGCCGGCGCTCCAGGACCACAGCGCGTGGTGTTGCGCGAATTCGGCGGCCACCGGCGCGGCGAAGACGCGCGGCGCCCGGCGCAGTCCCAGGGTGAGGGCGATGAGCGGCGCGACCGCGGCCGCGTAGACCCAGCCCGATCCGAGGCCCAGCGTGCCGTCGGTCCAGCGCTCGAGCTGCAGGCCGCCGACCAGGGCCACGGTCCACAACACGCCCGTGTGCGCCACGCCGAGGCCGCGCGAGCGCGGATCGCGCAGGCGATGCAGGCCGTAGGCATGCGCGAGCAGGAACCCGGCCCAGGCGGCGAGGCCCTGTCCCGCCAGCGGACCCGCCGGCGCGTCGGCGGCCGCCAGCGCCAGCGGGATGCCGAGCACGCAGCCCAGCACCACCGGCCAGCCCAGTTTCGGCCACGCCACCAGGCCGCGCAGCAGCGCGGCGATCGCGCTGCTGGCCGCGACCAGCCCGGCCAGCGCGATCCACTCCGGATACGCGTCGAAGTGCTCGACCAGTTCGCGCAGGCCGGCCAGCGTCCACCACGCCCAGGCCCACAGGAACGCGATCCAGCCCAGCGCCGGCGAATCCGCGCGGTCGTACAGCCAGCTGATGAAGAAGCCCGACAGCGCGATGACCAGCGCGCCCAGCGCGAAGGCGTTGAGCACCGGCAACTCGCCCGCCGGCGCCGCGATGCCGTGGTCGATGGCGAAGGCGACGAAGGCCGCCGCCGCCAGCAGTTGCAGCATCGCGCCGGTGAGCTGCGGCAGCCACTGCCGCTGGCGCAGGCCCAGCCACACCAGCGCCGCGCCTTCGGCGGCCCAGGTGGTGGCGGTCCAGCGCGCCGACAGCGCCAGCGGCACCGCCAGCGTGGCGAAGCCGATCGAAAGCGCGGCGAACGACCGGCCCAGCAGCTCGACGCGGCGCTCGCGGCGCAGCATCCACCACGCCAGCAGCGCATACAGCGCCGCCACCGCCAGCGCGCTGTAGGCCAGGCCCATGCGGTCGTCCTTGAGCAGGGCGGCCTGCAGCGGGAAGGCGAGCAGCGGGACGCCGAAGGTCAGCGTCCCGTCGACCAGGCCGCGCTGGTCCGGCGGCTGCCGCAGCGCGTACAGCACGCTGATGGCGACGTAGAACAGGAAGTACAGGACCAGGAACGGCTGCACCGAGCCGTACAGTTCCGGCCGGTAGTACTGCGCGCCCCACAACGTGCCGATGCCGAAGGTGAAGGCGAAGCCGATCAGGTTCAGGATCCGCCACGGGCGGATCCAGGCGATCCACAGCACGCCGAGGTTGAGCAGCGCGTAGTACGAGAACAGCGCCACGTGGTTGCCGCTGCCGGTGGAGACCAGGACCGGCGCGAGGAAACCGCCGACGATGCCCAGCACCGCCAGCGCGATCGCGTCCTGCAGGATCGCGAGGATCGCCGCGCCGGCCACCAGCAGCACGAACAGCGCGAAGGCGAAGCCGGCGGGCAGCAGGTGGTAGAGCCGGAACGCCGCGAACACCGTGAGCAGCAGCACGCCGATCGCGCCACCCTGGATCGCCAGCGCGAAGGCCGGGCGGCGCGCGCGCTCGCGCCAGCCCAGCCACAGGCCGGCCACGCCGGCCAGCGCGATCAGCGCCACCCGCAGCTCGATCGGGAAGCTCAGCAGGCCCTGGTCGACGGCGTACTTGAGCGCCGCCGCCACGCCCACGAACAGCACCAGCACGCCCAGCTTCACCGGCACGTTGCCCTCGGTGAACCAGCCGCGCAGCATGCGGCCGAAGCCGTGGCTCGGATGGTCGACCGGCGGTTCGGCCGGTGGCTCCGGTTCGACCGGGCGCGCGTTGGCGACCGATGCCGCGACCGCGGCAGCGGTGGCCTCCACGGCCGCGCCGCCGGGGTCCACGCCGACGACGAAACTGGCGCGTCCGCCCTGGCCCCCGGCCACCGCGCGGGCCGCGACCGGCGCCGGCGCGGGGAATTCCTCGGTGGGCTCCACCACGGGCGAGGGAGCAGGCGCGGCTGCCGGCGCCGGCGCGCTCGCGGCAGACGGGCGCGCCGGTGGGACGGGCTCCTCGCGCGTGCCGGCGGTCGGCGTCGCCGCCGCGTTGCCCGAGGCGAGCCAGGCGTCGACGCGGCCCAGCTCCGCCTCGAGCTTGCGCACCCGCTGGCGCAGCGTGATGAGCTGGCCCAGCAGGGCGCCGAGCAGCGCCCCGGCGAAGAACCCCAGCGTGGCGCCCGACGCGGCGCCGAACCCGGCACCGAACACGGCACCGATGATCCCCAGTACCCATGCCATGCGCAGCCGCCTTTGGTTCGGGCTCCCCGGGGCGGAGTGTAGCGAGGCGGGCCGCGGCGGGTCGCGGCGCCCGCCGCGCCGGGCGGCGCCTATGGCATCTGCGCAACCAGCTGCAGCATCCGACCGGTGACCGATTGCACCAGGAACTGGTCGATGCCGCCGGCGTTGGCGTTGGACATCGCGATCACCACGTAGGGATCGCGCCCGGCGTCCTCGAGGAACCAGGCGTGCGTGAGCACGTGCAAGCCGGGCGCGCCACTGGAAAGGCTGCCGCCCTTGTACCAGACCCGGTCCCACTGGCTGCGCACGTTGGGCTGCGCTGCACCGGCGCCAAGCGCGCGGTCGACGGTCTTGAACGCCTCCGACCCCCCCCGGCAGGCGGCGCAGCGCCGCGAAGGCGGCGCAGATGTCGAACGGCGACGCCCGCCACGAGCCGTCGGTGAGCAGGGACGCATGGAAGTACGGCCCGCCATTGCTCGGGCCCAGCGGCACGATCTGGTTGGCGAGGAAGGTGTTCTGGAAGGCCTCGGTGCCGTTGACGTAGCCCAGCGAGGTCGGCAGGTCGAAGGAGTAGAAGAGGTGGAACTGCTCGCTGATGCCCAGCAGCGGCGTGAGCAGGTTCGGATCGGCCACGCCGGAGGCGGCGACGAAGTCGTTGATCACGCCGCGGCCGACGCGCTGGTGCAGCAGGTCGGTGGCGGTGTTGTCGCTGATGCCCATCATCAGGGTCGCGAGGTCGGCGACCGGGAACGGCGTGTTCAGCGGTTCGGTGTTGATCGTGCCGCCGGGCGCGAACTCGGACGCGACGAGCGGCACCGTCTCGGCGGCGGCGAGATTGCCGTCGACGATGGAGCGGGCCATGCCGCCCAGCACCCAGGTCTTGAAGATCGACGCGGTCGCGCGCGGCACGCCGGCGTTGCGGTCGACCATCGCCGTGCACTGGCCGTTGGCGCCGATGCGGCCCACGAGCAGGGCCGGCGCGGTCGACAGCGTGGTGAACTTGTCCGCAGCCTGCGCCAGCGTCAGCGTGGTGTCGACCGGGTACATCACCGATCCGCCGAAGCTGCTCACGCCGAACTGCACGATCAGGCCGGCGCCCGCATAGCGCGTGCCGAAGACCAGGTAGCCCGACGGCGGCGGGCTGCCCGGCGAGTCGATCACCGCCGTGATGCGATTGGGCGTGTGCGCCACCAGGTCGGTGATGCGCGCGTTCGGATAGCTGGTGCGCA
>CAZTNB010000020.1:22812-29007 GCA_964614825.1 uncultured Gammaproteobacteria bacterium | reverse complement strand
GCGCCCGCCACCTCGACCGCTCGCTGCAGGTGCTGATGCAGCTGCAGCAGGGCCCTGACCACCCGATCCACGCCGCGATCCCCGAGACCGACTACCTCAAGGGCTACGTCTGTCGCGTGCTGCCGGCGTAGGTCGGTCGAGGACGCTGGCATAATCGATCCCCGCCGGACGCGCCCGGCGTAGTCCGAACCCGACCGCACCGAGCTCCCGCCGCATGCCCTACCTGCACCAGATCGACCCCATTGCCCTGCGCCTCGGGCCGCTGTCGATCCACTGGTACGGGCTCATGTACCTCATGGCCTTCGGCGTGGCCTACTGGCTGGGACTGCGCCGCGTGCGCGCCGGGCGCCTGGGCATCAGCGAGGCGGCGTACGCCGACCTGATGTTCTACGGCATGATGGGCGTGATCGTCGGCGGACGCCTGGGCTACATGCTGGTCTATGGCTGGCAGGAGTGGATCCACGATCCGTTGGCGCTGCTGCGGGTGTGGGAAGGCGGCATGTCCTTCCACGGCGGGCTGCTCGGCGTCGTGATCGGCGTGTGGTGGTGGTCGCGGCGCAACGGCATCGCGACCTGGGACACGATCGACTTCATCGCCCCGCTGGTGCCGCAAGGACTGGGCTTCGGCCGGCTGGGCAACTTCATTGGCGGCGAACTGTGGGGCAAGACCACCGACGTCCCCTGGGCGGTGATATTCCCGAACGGCCTGCCCGCTGCCTACGCCGGACTGGCGCCGGAACGCCTGCAGGCGCTGTACCAGGCCGGCGAATTGAACGCCTACGCGCGCCATCCCTCGCAGCTGTACGAGATGCTGCTCGAGGGCGTGGTCATGTTCGTGCTGTTGTGGTGGTACTCGGCGCGGCCGCGGCGGCGCTATGCGGTGTCGGGCTGGTTCGCGGTGCTGTACGGCAGCTTCCGCTTCCTGGTCGAGTTCGTGCGCGTGCCGGATGCGCACCTCGGGTACCTCGCGTTCGACTGGCTGACGATGGGCCAGTTGCTGTCGCTGCCGCTGGTGGCAGTGGGGCTGGTGTTGCTGGCCATGTCGACGCGGCAGCCGCGGCCGGTCGCATGAGCGCGCGTGCAAGCCGTCGCACCCGTGGGAGGGGCTTCAGCCGCGACGAGGCGGCTGTCGCGGCCGAAGCCGCTCCCACAGGGCCGGGGTTGCGACGTTAGAATCACCGTCGACGAACATGCGCCAGTACCTCGACCTCCTGCGCCACCTTTACGACCACGGCACGCCCAAGTCCGATCGCACCGGCACCGGGACCCGCAGCGTGTTCGGCTGGCAGATGCGCTTCGACCTCGCCGACGGCTTCCCGCTGGTCACGACCAAGAAGCTGCACCTGCGCTCGATCATCCACGAGCTGCTGTGGTTCCTGCGCGGCGAGACCAACGTGGCCTCGCTGCACGAGCACAAGGTGACGATCTGGGACGAGTGGGCGGACGCCAACGGCGAACTCGGCCCGGTCTACGGCAAGCAGTGGCGCTCGTGGGAAACCCGCGACGGCCGCAGCATCGACCAGATCGCGTGGGTGGTGGACGAGATCCGGCGCAATCCCGATTCGCGCCGCCTGATCGTCAGCGCCTGGAACGTGGGCGACCTGCCGCGCATGGCGCTGATGCCCTGCCACGCGCTGTTCCAGTTCTACGTCGCGCAGGGCCGGCTCTCGTGCCAGCTCTACCAGCGCTCGGGCGACGTGTTCCTGGGCGTGCCGTTCAACATCGCCTCCTACGCGCTGCTCACGCACATGGTGGCGCAGGTGACCGGCCTCGAAGCCGGCGAGTTCATCCATACGCTGGGCGATGCGCACCTGTACGACAACCACCGCGAGCAGGCGCGCGAGCAGCTTTCGCGCACGCCGCGACCGCTGCCGACGCTGCGCCTCAATCCGGCGGTGCGCTCGATCTTCGAGTTCCGCCACGAGGACATCGAGATCCTCGGCTACGCGCCCCACGGGGCGATCCCCGCGCCGGTGGCGGTGTGAGGCGCGCGCGATGATCGGCCTGCCCGGCGCGCTGGTCGCCGCCACGCTCGCGGCCCTGGCGTGGTCCGGCATCGGTCCCGAGGACCGCGTGACCTGGTGGCTGGAAGTGGCGCCGGTGCTGATCGCGCTGCCGATCCTGGTCGCGACGCGGCGCCGTTTCCCGCTCACGCCGCTCCTGTACGTGCTGCTGTTCGTGCACGGGCTGATCCTGATCCTCGGCGGCCACTACACCTACGCGATGGTGCCGCTGGGCGAGTGGATGAAGGAAGCCTTCGGCTTCGCCCGCAACCACTACGACCGCATCGGCCATTTCGCCCAGGGTTTCGTCCCGGCGATCCTCGCGCGCGAGATCCTGCTGCGCACCTCGCCGCTGCGCCCCGGCAGGTGGCTGTTCACGATCGTGGTCGCGATCTGCCTCGCCTTCAGCGCTTTCTACGAACTGATCGAGTGGTGGACCGCGCTGGTCGGCGGCCACGGCGCCGAGGCCTTCCTCGGCACCCAGGGCGACATCTGGGACACGCAGAACGACATGTTCCAGGCCCTGCTCGGCGCGATTACCGCGCAAGTGCTGCTCGCGGGCTGGCACGACCGCCAGCTGGCGCGGCTGGCCTCGTCGCGCTGAGCGCGGGACCGCGCGATGGCCGCCGCGTCGCGCGTCACCCTGATCGCCGCCATGGATCGCAACCGCGCCATCGGCGTGGACGGCAGGCTGCCCTGGCACCTGCCTGATGACCTCAAGCGCTTCAAGGCGCTGACGCTGGGCAAGCCCATCCTGATGGGCCGCAAGACCGCGCAGTCGCTCGGCCGCGCGTTGCCCGGCCGCCGCAACCTGGTGCTGACGCGCGGCAGTGGCGCGCCGTTCGCCGGCATGGAGGCCGTGGCTACGCTGGACGAGGCGCTGCGGCGCGCTGCCGGCGTCGAGCTCATGGTCATCGGCGGCGGCGAGGTGTATCGCCTGGCCCTGCCGCTGGCGGCGCGCCTGGAACTTACCGAAGTGGATACGCGCCTGGATCGCGCCGACGCGTGGTTTCCGGAGTGGCATGCCGTGGATTGGACCGAAGTGCATCGCGAATACAGGCCGGCCGATGCCGGCCACGCCCACGGCTTCAGTTTCGTGACGCTGGTACCGGGGCGATAGCCGCGGCCGGCGAGGATTCCGGCGCCGCGGCACCTGGCCCGCGGCGCATCGATCGCGGCAGCGGGTCCTCGCCGCGCGCGCAGCCCGATCCGCGCGTTGCCGCCCCCGGGACCTCATGCAATCATGCGCGCCTCGCCGCGGCACCCGGCGCCGTTGCAGGCGCCGGGTCGGGACGCGCCGCGCGTGGCCACGCAACGCAACCAGGAGTCGCGACCATGAGAACCGCACCCACGGCCTGGGCACGGCTGGGCGCCGTCGCCACCGCATTGCTGCTCGCTGCCTGCGGCAAGCCCGACGATGCGATCTCGCAGGCCGCCAAACAGGACCAGGCCGCCGGCGTCCCCGCGCCCGGCATCGCCGAGACCAAGGCGATCGCCGAGGAGGCCTTCATCTACGGCCTGCCGCTGGTGACCAACTACGCGGTAATGCACGAGTATGCGGTCGACCGCGATTCGGGCCAGTTCAAGGCGCCGTTCAACCAGATCAGCAACGAGGCGCGCGTCTTCACCTACGAGGACACGGCGATCGTCACGCCCAACAGCGACACGCCGTACTCGATGTCGTGGCTGGACCTGCGCGCCGAGCCGATCGTGATCTCGGTGCCGGAGGTCGACAAGGCGCGCTACTACTCGGTGATGCTCAACGACGGCAACACCTACAACTACGGCTACATCGGCAGCCGCGCCACCGGCAACCAGGCCGGCAACTACCTCGTGGCGGGACCCGGCTGGAACGGCGAGACCCCGGCGGGCATCGAGCAGGTGTTCCGCTCGACCACGCCGTTCTCGCTCGCGGTGTTCCGGACCCAGCTCATGGATCCGACCGACATGCCCAATGTGGTGAAGGTGCAGTCGGGTTACCAGGTGCGGCCGTTGTCGGCATTCCTCGGCCAGCCCGCGCCGCCGGCCGCGCCCGCGATCGCCTTCGTTCCGGCCAGCACCGCCGGCATCAAGGACAACTTCTACGCGTACCTCGACGCCGCGCTGGAGTTCGTGCCGGAATCGGACGACGACCGCGAGTTGCGCGCGCGCATGGCCACCATCGGCATCGGGCCGGGCAAGGCCTTCGCGTTCAAGGACCTCTCGGCCGAACACAAGGCGGCGGTGCTGCTCGGCATGAAGGCGGGCGACGAGAAGGTCGACAAGTTCCTGGCCGAGGGCACGAAGAAGGTCAATGGCTGGAGCCTGGCGTCGCTGTTCGGCGACCGCGAGTTCTACAAGGGCAACTGGCTCAAGCGCGCCGCCGGCGCCAAGGGCGGCATCTACGGCAACGATGCGGTGGAAGCCGCCTATCCGATGACCCGCGAGGACGTGGCCGGCGAACCGCTCGACGGCAGCAAGCACGACTACACGCTCACCTTTGCCGCCAACCAGTTGCCGCCAGTGAATGCGTTCTGGTCGGTGACGATGTACGACGGCAAGACCCAGCTGCTGATCAAGAACCCGATCGACCGCTACCTGATCAACTCGCCGATGCTGCCGGGCCTCAAGCGGGGCGACGATGGCTCGCTCACGCTCCACATCCAGAAGGACTCCCCCGGCAAGGACAAGGAATCCAACTGGCTGCCGGCGCCGGATGGCCCGATCTACCTGGTGATGCGGCTGTACTGGCCCACGGACCGGCCGCCTTCGATCCTGCCGATCGGCGAAGGCACCTGGCAGCCGCCCGGCGTGGTCGTCGCGGGCGAGGGCGAAGCGGCGCACTGAGCGGGGAACGCTGCCCCACCACCTTCAGGCTTTGCCGTCTCGCGCCGGAGTCAGCACCCGGCGCCACGACGCGGCCGGCCGCGCGGCCCCGGACGTCGCGGCAAACTAATCGTTGCCGCCCCTGGCGTCGGCCTTGCCGTCGACTTGGATCACGCGCGGCTCCGGACCCAGTTCCAGCGCGGTGAGCTTGCCGCCCCAGACGCAGCCGGTATCGATGCCGTACACGCCCATGCCGATCAGCAGGCCCAGCGTGGACCAGTGGCCGGTCACGACGCGCAACTCGCGCCGCACCTGGCCGGGCACCTCGAACCAGGGATAGAGGCCCGGGGTCTGCGTGCCGGGCGGGCCCTTCTCGTCGAAGGCGATGCGGCCGCGCACGTCGCAGAAACGCAGGCGCGTCATCACGTTGATGATGGCGCGCAGGCGGTCCATGCCCTCGAGCTTGGGCGACCACGCGGCGGGCTTGTTGCCGTACATCTGCCGCATGAGCTTGCGGTAGTTCTTGCCGCGCAGCCTGGTCTCGACCTCGCGCGCGCGCTTCTGCGCCAGCGCGATCGTCCACTTGGGCGCGAGGCCGGCGTGCACCAGCGCGTAGCCCAGCGCCGGATCGACGTGCATCATCGGGCGGTGGCGCAGCCAGCTGACCAGCGGCTCGCGGTCGTCGGCGAACAGCACGCGCTGCAGGTCCGGATTGACCTTGCGCTGGTCGGCCTCCTTGCGCTCCGCGATCGTGAGCAGCGAGAGGTCGTGGTTGCCCAGCACCACGGTGCTGACGGCGTCGAGCGAGCGCACCAGGCGCAGCACCTCCAGCGACTGGCCACCGCGGTTGACCAGGTCGCCGCAGAACCACAGGCGGTCGCGCCCCGGGTCGAACTTGAGCTTGTCGAGCAGGCGGCGCAGCGGATCGTGGCAGCCCTGGACGTCGCCGATGGCGTACGTCGCCATCAGTGCAGGGTCCGCGGCACCGACAGCGTGAACTCGGGGATCGCGGCGTCGAAGCGGGTGCCGTCCTCGGAAACCATCTGGTAGCTGCCGCGCATCGTGCCCACGGCGGTTTCGAGCACCGCGCCCGAGGTGTACTGGTAGTCCTCGCCTGGACGCACGCGCGGCTGCTCGCCGACCACGCCTTCGCCGCGCACTTCCTGGACCTTGCCGTTGCCGTCGGTGATGATCCAGTGGCGCGACAGCAGCTTGGCCGGCACCGCGCCGCGATTGCGGATGGTCACGGTGTACGAGAAGACGAAGCGGTTCCGGGCCGGCTGCGACTGCTCGTCCAGGAAGCGGGTGGCGACCTGGACCCGGATGTCATGGCTCTTGGCGCTGGGCATGGGGGGATTCTCGGCAAGCGCGGCCCGGCATTCAAGCA
>CAZTNB010000020.1:0-22712 GCA_964614825.1 uncultured Gammaproteobacteria bacterium | reverse complement strand
GGCGACACGCACTGGTCGGTGGACGGATTCGCCGAGTGGCGTTTCGACGGCTACGACGCCGACGACTCCGATTTCCTCGACGGGATGGACGACCGCGACGGCACGCTCGACGTTGGCCTGGCGTACGTGCGCCGTTCCCCGACCCTGGGCAAGTTCGCGTTCTCGCTCGGCGCCGACACGCTCGATCGCCACGGCGGCTACCAGGCCGACATCACCTGGTCGAAGCTCACGCGCTTCGGCCTGCCTTCGGTGCGGATCGCGTACTACAGTTCGGCGCTGGCCGACTACTACTACGGCGTCGAAGCCGACGAGGCCGCGCCCGGGCGGCCGGCCTACGCACCCGGCGGCAGCGTGATCATCAGCCCCAACTACACCTTCGGCGCGCCGCTCACCGATCGCTGGAACTGGCTGGTCAACGTCGGCGCCGACTTCTATCCGGACGACATCAGCGACAGCCCGATCATGGAGCACAGCTACCGCGCCTACGTGTTCCTGGGCGCGTCGTACCGCTTCCCCTAGGGAGCCCCCGCCCCGGATCGGGCCGGGGCCTCGGCGAGGCGGTTGGCCAAGGCGATCCACGCCGCCACCGGCACGACCTCGGCGCGCGCCTGCGGATCGATGCCCACGGCCTGCAAGGTGGCGCCGTCGGCGACGCCGGCGAGGGAATTGCGCAGGGTCTTGCGCCGCTGGGAGAAAGCGGCGCGAACCACGGCCTCGAAGCGCGCCGGGTCGCGCAATCCGATCGCCGCCACCGGCAGCGGCACCAGGCGCACGATCGCCGAGTCGACCTTGGGCGGCGGCTGGAACGCACCGGGCGGAACCTCGAACAGCGGTTCGACCCGGCAGCGCGCCTGCAGCATCACCGACAGGCGGCCGTAGACCTTGCTGCCGGGTCCCGCGCCCATGCGGTCGACCACTTCCTTCTGCAGCATGAAGTGCATGTCCTGGACCGCGCCGGCATGGGCCAGCGCATGGAACAGGATCGGCGTGGAGATGTTGTAGGGCAGGTTGCCGACCAGCCGCAGCGGTTGGCCCGCCGCCAGCGCGGTCAGGTCGACCGTCAAGGCGTCGGCCTCGACCAGGTCCAGCGCCGCGCCGCCGCGCTCGCGCAGGCGCGGGATCAGGTCGCGGTCGAGTTCGATCGCGGTGAGCCGGCCGATCCGTGCCAGCAGCGGGAAGGTCAGCGCGCCGTCGCCGGGCCCGATCTCGACGAAGCGCTCGCCGGGCCGCGGATCGATCGCGCGCAGCAGGCGCTCGATCACGCCGCGGTCGTGCAGGAAGTGCTGGCCGAAGCGCTTCTTGGTCCGGTGCGGTTCCGTCGCGCCGCCCTCGGGCGCGCGCGCCGCGCGCACCGGCGCCGACGGGTGTCCGCGCCGCGGCGGGGGGCGGCCGGCGCGCGCCACCCGCTCAGCCCCGTGCCGGCACGACGCCACGCGCGACCAGCGCGTGCGCCAGTTCGAGCGCGGCGCGCAGGCTCGCGGGGTCGGCGCGGCCGCTGCCGGCGAGGTCCAGCGCCACGCCGTGGTCGACCGAGGTGCGCACGTAGGGCAAGCCCAGGGTCACGTTGACGGCGTCGCCGAAGCCGATCGCCTTGAGCACCGGCAGGCCCTGGTCGTGGTACATGGCGAGGTAGGCGTCGCAGCGATCCAGGCGCGAGGGCACGAACGCGGTGTCGGCCGCCAGCGGGCCCTCGAGCGCGAGGCCCTCGGCGCGCAGCGCCTCGAGCACCGGCGCGATGAGCTCGATTTCCTCGCGGCCCAGGTGGCCGCCCTCGCCGGCGTGCGGATTGAGGCCGAGGACGGCGATGCGCGGCCGCGCGATGCCGAAGCGGGCGCGCAATTCGTGGGCGAGGATCCGCAGGCTGCCCGCGAGGCCGTCGCGGGTGATCGCCGCCGGCACCGCCGCCAGCGCCAGGTGCGTGGTGGCCAGCGCGACGCGCAGGCGCGGCGCGGCCAGCATCATCACGACCTCGCGGCGCGCGCGCGCGGCGAAGAATTCGGTGTGGCCGGTGAAGGCGTGGCCGGCGTCGTTGATCACGCCCTTGTGCACCGGCGCGGTCACGATGGCGTCGAAGCGACCGTCGAGGGCGCCGTCGCTGGCTTGCGCCAGCACCTGCAGCACGTGGCCGGCGTTGGCGGGGTCGAGCGTCCCGGCGACGACCGGCGCGGCCAGCGGCACCGCCAGCACCTCGAGCCGTCCGGCGCGGGCGGGCGCCCGCGGCAGCGCGCCATCGTGGGCGACCACCTCCAGCCCCGGGGCCGCGGCGCGCGCGGCGATGGTGGCCGGATCGCCGATCGCGACCAGTTGCAGCGGCCAGTCGCGCCGGGCCAGCGCGGCCACCAGGTCGGGACCTATGCCCGCCGGCTCGCCCGCCGTGACGGCGATACGGGCAATGCGCGGGACGGACGGCGCGGTCGCCAATGCCGCGCCCAGTCCTCAACCGGTGGTGGTCGAGTCGTCCGTCGACTCGGCCTTGTCGGTGAGGCGGTTCTCGATGTACGCCTCGCCGCGCAGCTGGCGCAGGAACAGGTCGTACTCCTCCTCCGCCTTGCGGTTGCGCACTATCTCGCGCGCCTGGTCGCGGCGGCGCTCGTCGGTGACGTCGGCCTCGCGCGTGGCCAGGCGCTGCATCAGGTGCCAGCCCACCTCGGTCTGGAACGGCTCCGAGAGCTGGCCGTCGGCGAGGCCGTTGAGCACCTGCTCGACGCGGGTGCCATAGGCGCCGATCTCGAACCAGCCCATGTCGCCGCCGAGGTTGGCGCTCGCGGTGTCCTCGCTGAACTCCTTCGCCATCTCGGCGAAGTCGTCCCCGCCCTCGATGCGGCGGCGGATGTCGCGCACCGTGTCGAGCGCGTCGTTGGCGCTGACCAGTTCGCTGGTCTTGATCAGGATGTGGCGGGCGTTGTACTCGCGCACCAGCTCCTGCTGCGGCTCGCGCAGGTCGACCAGCTTGAGGATGTGGAAGCCGCTGGGCCCGCGCATCGGCTGCGTGACCTCGCCCGGCTGCATGCCGGCGATCTGGTCGGCGAAGGCATTGGGCACCTCGTTGAACTTGCGCCAGCCGAGGTCGCCGCCTTCCAGCGCCTGCTGGCCGTCGGAATAGCGGATCGCCGCCGAGGCGAAGTCGAGGCCACCGTCGATTTCCTTCTTGACCATCTCGGCCTTCTCGCGCGCGGTCTGGATCTGCGCGGCGCTGGCGCCGTCGGGCACGCCGACCAGGATGTGGGAGAGGCGCACCTCGCCGCGCTTGAGGCTCTCGCTGGCGAGCAGGATGTCGACCTCGGTGTCGGTGACGTTGACCCGGCTCTGCACGAAGCGCTGGCGCAGGCGCTGCACCACCAGCTCGTCGCGCATGGTGTCGCGGAACTCGGCGTAGCTGAAGCCGTCGCGCTCGAGCGAGGCCCGCAGCTGGTCGAGGCTGACGTTGTTCTGCTGCGCCAGCCGCATCACCGACTGGTCGAGCTCCATGTCGCTGACCCGGATGCCGGTCTGCTCGGCGCGCGCCAGCTGCAGGCGGATCGAGATCAGCCGCTCCAGCACCTGGCGCTCGATCACCTCGCGCGACGGCAGCTGGCCGGCACGGCCGGCGTACTGGGCCAGGATGTTGCCCACGGCGCGGTCGAGTTCGCTCTGCAGGATCACGTCCTCGTCGACCACGGCGACGATGCGGTCCACGGGGTCGGTCGCGATCGCCTGCGCGCGCGCGCCGGGGCTGGCGGCCAGCGTGGCGAGGCCGAGGACGAGGGCGGCGAGTGTTCGGGTCATGGTGGTCTGCATGGGTGCCTGGCGCAATTCGGAAACCGCGATTGTCGCGCGGCGTGGATTAACGGGGAGTTAGGCCGGGCCGTGGGCGTGGCATCGCGGGACGGGTCCCGCCGCTGCCCGGCCGGTGGGGGCGGCCTGGGCCGCCATTCCGGCACAAACCGGCGCAGAATCAACGATATCCAAGGATAGCACGGCGCAGGAAGTCGCCCGAGCGGCGGCCCAGCGAGCCCAGGCCCTTGAGCTCCAGTTCCAGGTACACCGCGTTGGCGTAGTCGCCCTCGGTATTGCGCACGTAGCGCCGGCCCAGGAAGCGCACCTGGTAGCAGCAACTCTCGTATTCGATGCCGGCGAAGGCTTCCAGGGTCTCGCTGTCGGGCAGGGACCAGTTCCAGCGGCCCACCAGGCGGATGCGCTCGCTGACCGGGAACGCGGCCGAGAGGTCGACCTGCTCGAACTGCTGGCGCCGGTAGCGATAGGCGGCGTTGAGCACGCCGGCATCGCCGAGGCGGCGCTGGGTGCGGATCGACGACAGCGTGGTGTCGTTCGACTCGGGGTCGTACTGCTGGGTCCAGGCGAAGCTCCAGGGGCCGCGGTCGAAGGCGATCTCGCCCACCAGCTCGGAGCCGGCGTAGTCGGTCGGCGCCACGCCCGGCAATTGCACCTGCTGGTCCTCGAAATAGCGGATCTGGCCGATGCTGGCCCGCACCAGCTCGCGGCCGTCGGCGTCGTCGATCAGGCGGGTGGAGAGCGCCAGCGCGAGCTGGTTCGCGTCCTGCTGGCGATCGGCGCCGGTGTAGCGGTTGGGGCGGAACAACTGGGCGAAGCCGAAGGTCAGCTCCTGGGTGTCGAAGATCGGCAGCTCGTCCTGGTCGCGGTAGGGCACGTTGAGGTAGTACAGGCGCGGTTCCAGCGTCTGCCGCAGCGGCCGGCCGGCCCAGCTCGCGGCGCGGTCGAAGTACATGCCGGCGTCGAGGCTGGTGATGGGCACGCCGCGGTCGGGCGCGTCGTCGGTGGTGCCGGGCGGCGTGTCGTCGAGGTCGTAGCCGGTGTAGCGGTAGGCGAACTGCGGGCGCAGGTACCAGGCCGCGTGTTCGACCGGGAACGCCACGTACGGGGTGAAATCGTAGCGGCTGCCGTTGAGCGCATCGTCCTTCTGGAACGCCACCATCTCGGCCGCCAGGCCCAGGCGCAGCCAGTCGGTGAAGCCGTGGTCGAGGGCGGCGGTGAAGCGCGGCAGGCGCGCGTAGGGCTCGCTGCCCGGCGCCAGGGTCGGGTCGGTGACGTCGAAGGCATCGCCGCCGAAGGCCAGGTTCCACCACTCGCCGCGCCCGTGCAGGTAGGCCGTGGACGGCAGCAGGCTGGTGGCGGCGCTGGTCAGGCTGTCGCCGAAGTCCTCGAAGTAGCGGTTGTCCGACACCTTGTTGATGTCGACCAGGCTGAAGAAGTACGGCCCGTAGCTGCCGCTCTCGGTGATCCGGTAGGACCAGCGGTCGCGGTCGGCCTCGTTGTCGTCCGGCAGGAAGTCGCCGGCCAGCGTGACCCGCTGCGTGGCGTCGAGGTAGCGGAACTCGCCGCCGGCCATGAAGCCGCGGTCGGTGATCACGCGCGGCACCAGGGTGGCGTCGTAATTCGGCGCCAGGTTGAGGTAGTAGGGCACGGCGAAGTCGAAGCCGCCGTTGTTGGAGGCGCCGATCGACGGGATCAGGAAGCCGGAACGGCGGCGGTCGCTGATCGGGAACGTGGCGTAGGGCAGGCGCAGCAAGGTCACGTCCTTGAAGCGCAGGCGCATGTCGTGCGCGTGGCCGGTGCCGGTGGCCTGGTCGAGCTCCATGCGATCGGCGCGGATCTCCCAGTCGTGCTGGCCGGGATCGCAGGTCGAGAAGCTGACCATGGTGAGCACGGCGTGGTCGGCGTCCTTGAGCTCCGCCACCTGCGCCTCGCCGTTGCCGCGCGCGTCGAGCAGCTGGAAGCGCACGCCGTCGAGCCGGGTCCGGTCGTTCACCGTGTCGCTGCGTGCCCGCTCCGCGCCCAGCAGCAGGCTGCGGTCCTGGTAGCGCACGTCGCCCTCGGCTTCGACCACGCCGGTGCCGGCCTCGAAGCGCAGCAGGTTGCCGGCCACGCGCTGGTCGCCGCGCTGCACCACCGCGGAGCCCTCGAGGCGGTACACGCGCGCCTCGGGCGGGCCTTCCACGCCCAGCCGCTCGGCGTCGAAGTCGGTGGCGGCGGTGGCGCGGTCGACCGTGGTCGGCAGCCCCGGGGTGTAGAACTCGAACAGCGTGTTGGCGCCGCACAGCGACCAGTCCGGCGCGTCCACGGCCGCGGCGCCCCGGGGTGCCAGCCCGGCGGCGAGGGCTAGCGCGAGGGCGGCGGGACGAAAGCGCTGGGGCACGTGCACGGTCCGGTGACGAAAGGCGGCTAAGCTTGCCGCATGGGCCCGCGCGCGGCAACGCGCCAGCCCCCTCGGAGGCCGGTGATGGACGAGAAGATCGAGAAGAGCGACGCGCAGTGGCGGTGCGAACTGACGCCGGAGCAGTACGCCGTGTGCCGCTGCTCGGCGACCGAAGCGCCGTTCAGCGGCAAGTACTGGAACCACAAGGCCGCGGGGCGCTATCTCTGCGCCGCCTGCGGCGCCGCGCTGTTCGATTCCGCGGCCAAGTTCGATTCCGGCACCGGCTGGCCCAGCTTCCATGCGCCGGTGGCGCGCGGCGCGGTGGCGCAGCAGGTCGACGACACGCTGGGCATGCGCCGCACCGAGGTGCTGTGCGCGCGCTGCGATTCGCACCTCGGGCACGTGTTCGCCGACGGCCCGCGCCCGACCGGACTGCGCTACTGCATCAACTCCGCGGCGCTGGATTTCGAGCCGCAGCCGTAGGCCCCGCCGCGCCCTACTCGAAGCCGTTGCCGAACAGCGTGGGCGCCGGCGCGTCGAGGCCCAGCGCGAAGGCCATCGCGTCGGAGGTGCGGTGCTCCCAGCCCCACTTGCGCCAGGGGTTCACCCGGTACGCGGTGAGGCCGCTGGCCGGGGCGGTGGGGCGGATCCATTCGTTGACGCCGGCGTCGTAGGTTTCGTACAGGTCCAGCGCGCGCTGGCGCAGCACCGGGTCCGGCGTGCCCAGCAGGTCGCTGAAGTAGTAGCCCCAGGCGATGTGCGCGGCCACCTCCAGCGAATGCTCCTCCTGGCCGCCCTCGCCGAAGGCGTCGCCGCCGTTGGCGTAGGTCGCGTAGAGCGACGCCAGCTCGGGCGCGCCGGTGCCGTAGGGGTCCTCGGGATCCAGCACCAGGCTGGAATTCATGTAGCGGGCCATGCGCAGGACGAACTGCGCGGTGGGCGTGTCCTCGCCGCTGCCGTAGGCGCGCACCACCGCGTCGGTCACCAGCACGCTCATCCAGGGCGAGGCGCCGTACTCCGGGCCCCAGTCGCCGTGCTGCAGGCCGGTGTGGTACAGGGCGCCGTCGATGCGCGGCGAGGGCACCTGGCCGTTGGCCCCGTCCTGGTGGCGGCGCAGGTCGGCCAGGATGGTGGTCACGCGGTCGCGCAGCGTGCTGGTGCCGGTGACCTCGTAGGCCACCACGTTGGCCAGCAGCTTGAACGCGGTGTTGCGCTCGGTCCAGAAGCCCACCGCGGGCGACCACACGTGGTTGTAGGTCTGCTGCGCGTCGACCACGCGCGAGATGATCGGCAGCAGCGTGGCGTCCGCGGTGAGCCAGTAAGAATAGGCCAGCGACTCGTTGTAGGCGTACTTGGTGTCGCCCGGCGAGAGGGTGAAGAAGCCGCTGGCGTTGATGCGGTCGCCGTAGAAATCGGTGGCGCGCACCGCCTCGCGCAGGGCCTTGAACGAGCCGCTGCGCGAGTACAGCACGAACATGGTCGCCGCGCGGTCGTACAGCCAGGGCTCGTTGACGGTCTTGTACGGATTCTGGTTGGCGGCGGTGACACGGGGATCGTCCTCGTTGATCACCGAGTAGAAGTTGTTCTTGAGCGCGCGCTCGGCCTCGCGGGTGCCGGGCCAGTTGGCGATCGCGTCCATCGTCGCCGGGTTGTCTCGCGCATTGGTGTTGCTCGCCTCGAAGGCGGTGGTGCGCACGCCGCGCAGCACGCCGTGCGCGAGCCAGGCGCGCGGCAGCACGGCGTACACGTCGGGTTCCTGCACGTTGTCGCCGGAGACGAAGCTGCCGCTGGTGACGGTGTGCCAGCTGGCGCGCGGATCGACCAGCGTCGGCCGGTTCTGGGTGCGCGCGGGGCCGCCCCAGTCGAGGGTCAGCGTGTCGGCGTCGGGGAAGGTGGCGGTGGTGGTGTGCTCGATCTGCACCCGCGCGATGCGCACCGACTGGCCGTCGATGCCGGCGTTGCTGCGATGCCGCCACGGCGTGAGCTGGTCGACGTAGGCCGGAACCTCGGTGCCGTTGCGCAGCACGCGCACGCTGGACAGCTGCGCCGCCGTGATCGAACCGCGCGGGAACGGCACGCCGAAGGTCACGATGCGGGTGGAGCCGGCGGCGATGCCCTCGGTGGGGTGCAGGCTGAGCACGATGCTGCCGGCGGGAACGGCCGGGGCGAAGAAACCCTCGGCGGCGCAGGCGGCCAGCCACGGGAAGCACAGCACGGACAGCAGCAGCAGGCGACGGATCATGGGCGCGGCATCAGGCGTGGAGGCGTGCAGGCTAGCCCCCGCGGCGCCGCCACGCCGTGATCCAGCGCAAGCTTCCGCCCCGGCAACGTGGCACAACGTGACGCAGGCCTCGGTTCGCACGGCCGCCCGGCCCTCGCGCGCGTTCAGGCCGCTGCCGTGCCGAACAGCGCGCGGCAGTGCGCGGTGGCGGCGTGGCGCAACGCGGTGAGGCTGTAGCCGCCTTCGAGCGTGGACACCAGGCGCCCGCCGGCGTGGCGCTCGGCGCAGGCCACCAGCGCCGCGCTGATCCAGGCGTAGTCCGCGTCCTCCAGGTCCAGGTTGGCCAGCGGATCGAGGTGGTGGGCGTCGAAGCCGGCGGACACCAGCAGCAGCTGCGGCGCGAAGGCCTCCAGCGCCGGCAGCAGCGTGCGCTCGCAGGCGGCGCGGAACGCGACCGAGCGCGTGCCGGGCGCCAGCGGCACGTTGAGGATGTTGCCCACGCCGCGTTCCTCGGCCGCGCCGGTGCCCGGGTACAGCGGCCACTGGTGGGTGGAGGCGTACAGCACGCGCGGCTCGTCGGCGAAGGCGTCCTGGGTGCCATTGCCGTGGTGGACGTCGAAGTCCACGATCGCCACCCGCGCCAGCCCATGCGCCGCGAGGGCATGGCGCGCGCCGATCGCGACGTTGTTGAGCAGGCAGAATCCCATCGGATGCCGTGGCGTGGCGTGGTGGCCCGGCGGCCGCACGGCGCAGAAGGCGCGCCGCGCCGGCCCCGCCATCACCGCGTCGACCGCGGCGCAGACCGCGCCGGCGCCGCGCAGGGCCGCTTCCCAGCTGCCGGGCGACATCGCGGTGTCGGCGTCGAGTCGCACGCGGCCGGCCGCGGGCACGGCCCGCTCGAGCGCGTCGTAGAGTCCGGCGTCGTGCACGCGCGCCACCTGCGCGCGCGACACCCGCGGTGCCTCGGCGCGCGGGATCGCGCCGAACTCCGGCGCCGCCAGCGCCTCCAGCACCGCGGCCAGGCGGTCGGGGCACTCGGGGTGCCCGGGACCCGGATCGTGGGCGAGGCAGGCGGGATGGGTGTAGATCATGGGTGGATCCGCCGGCGCGTCCAGGGCGCCGCGCGCGGGCCCTCAGTCCGGCTGCGCGCTCATCCGCGCGGGCGCCGCTCGTGCCGCCACAGCACCTCGCCGTTGCCGTCGGCCCGCGCCAGCACCAGCGCCAGCACGAACAGCAGGTCCGACAGGCGATTGAGGTAGCGGATCGCCTCGCCGCGCACGGCGTCGTGGTGCGAGAGCGTGACCAGTTCGCGCTCGGCGCGCCGGCAGATGGTGCGCGCCAGGTGGCAGTTGGCCGCCGCCGCGCCGCCGCCGGGCAGGATGAAGTCCTTGAGCGGCGGCAACGACTCGTTGAAGCCGTCCAGGCGCTGTTCCAGCCGCGCGATGTCCGCCTCGTCGACCAGGGCGCTGCCGGGGATGCACAACTCGCCGCCGAGGTCGAACAGCTCGTGCTGGACCTCGGTGAGGGTGTCGCGCACGGCATCGGGCAGCGCCTGGGCCAGCACCACGCCCAGCGCGCTGTTGAGCTCGTCCACGGTGCCGTAGGCGGCGACGCGGGCCGAGTCCTTGGCCACGCGGGTGCCGTCGCCGAGGCCGGTGGTGCCGTCGTCGCCGGTGCGCGTGTAGATCTTGCTCAGGCGGTTGCCCATGGTGGCGAGGCTTGCCAGTGCGGCGCGGCGCCGGCGCGCGGCGCAGCCCGGCTCAGGTCGCGGCCAGCGCCGGCACGCGCCGCGCCAGCAGGGCCCAGCCGCCGAACAGCACCAGGCTGTAGAAGGCCACGCCGGCGAGCTGGTTCTGGAAGAACGGCAGCGCCAGGGTGAAGCAGGCGACCAGCCCCTCCAGCGTCAGCGGGTACATGCCCGAGGCCAGCCAGACGTACAGGTTGGTGGCGACGAAGAAGAACACCGCGCTGGCGAACCCGTACGCCGCCACGCGCGTGGCGCCGCCGCGCTCGCGCAGGCCGCGCCCGAACCAGGCCATCAGCGCTATGCAGGCGTAGACCACCGGCATGCCGCCGTGGAAGCCGAGCGCCAGGTCGGACAGCGCCATCGCCGCGATCGGCACCAGCACCGCCAGGCGGCGGTCGGCGAAGCGCGCGCCGGCGAACAGCGCCACCGCCTCGATCGGGCTGAAATTCCACGGATGCGGGACCAGGCGCGAGAGCGCGCACGCCGCGATCAGGCCCACCAGGACCAGGGTGCGGGGGGCAACGGGATCGTAGCGGGCTTCCATCGGCGCGGGACCACGGGCAGGGTGGGCCGGTAGTCTAGGGAACCTCTGGACAAGTATCCACGCCCGCGTTGCACGGTGCGCGTCCGCGACCAGGCGCGCGTCGCCGTGGCCCGGCCCGTATCATCGGCCGGTGGACATCCGATGCGACGTGCTGATCGTGGGCGGCGGGCTGGTCGGCAGCAGCCTGGCCTGCGCGCTCGACGGCCTGCCGCTGGCGGTGGCCCAGCTCGAGGCCGAGCCGCCGCGCGCCGGCGAGGCGCGCTGGGACGAGCGCCATTTCGCCCTCGCGCGGCGCACCGTGGAGGCACTGGCGGAGATCGGCGCCTGGCCCGGCATCGCGCCCGAGGCGCAGGCGATCCGCCGGGTCGAGATCACCAGCCGCGGCGATTTCGGCGCCGTGCGCATCGCCGCCGCCGACTACATGCTGGACGCGCTGGGCTACACGGCGCCGGCGCGCGCCGTGGCGCTGGGCCTGGCGCGGCGCGTGGAAGCCTGCGCGCGGCTGCAACGGGTGGCGCCGGCGCGGGTGGTCGCGGTGCGGCCCGGCGACGAGGCCATCGACGTCGAGTTCGAGCACGCAGGCGGCAGCCACCGCGCGCGCGCGCGCCTGCTGGTGGGCGCCGACGGCACCGCCTCGTTCGTGCGCGGCGCGCTGGGCATCGCGGCGCGCACGCACGACTACGGCCAGACCGCGATCGCGGTGGCGGCCGAGATCGACGGCGCGGCCGAGGGCGTGGCGCGGGAGCGCTTCACGCCGCACGGCCCGCTGGCGCTGTTGCCGCTGTCGCGCGGGCGTGCGGGCCTGGTGTGGACGGTGCCGAGTGCCGCGGTGGAGCGCGTGCTCGCGCTGGACGAGGCCGCGTTCCTGGCCGAGGTGCAGGACCTGCTGGGTCCGCGCGCCGGCCGCCTGCGTCGCGGCGGCCGGCGCCAACCGTGGCCGCTGGCGCTCACTTGCGCCGCGGCCCTCACCGCGCCGCGCGCGGTGCTGGTCGGCAATGCGGCGCAGACCCTGCACCCGATCGGCGCGCAGGGCTTCAACCTGGGCCTGCGCGATGCCGAGGCGCTGGCGCGGGAGATCGCCGGCGCCGCGCGCGCGGGCGGCGACGTCGGCGCCTCGCCTCGCCTCGCCGCGTACCGGCAGGCACGCAGCGCCGACCGCGAGCGCACCATCGAATGGACCGACGGCCTGGTGCGCGCCTTCGCCCATCGGGCCGCGCCGCTGCGCGCCGCGCGCGGCCTGGCGATGGCGGCGCTGGAGCGCTGGCCCGACGCCAAGCGCGAGCTGGCGTGGCGCCTGATGGGCTACCCCGCGGGCGCGCGCGTCGACGCCGGCGCGCCATTGCGCGCCGGCGCGGACGGCGCCCGGTAGCGCCCATGGCGAACGAGATCCGGGTCGACGTGGCGGTGGTCGGCGCCGGCGTGGTCGGCGCCGCGCTGGCGCTGGCGCTGGCGCGCGCCGGGCTCGCGGTGGCGCTGGTGGAGGCGCGCGAACCCGAGCCCTTCGATCCCGCCGGCGAATGGGACCTGCGCGTGTATGCGCTGGCGCCCGGCCCGGCCGCGATGCTGGCGCGCCTGGGCGCCTGGCCGCGGCCGGCGGCGGCGCGCGCGCAACCGTACCGCGCGATGCGGGTGTGGGAGGACGAGCCCGCGCGCGGCCTGGCCTTCGAGGCCGCGCAGGTGGGCGAGGCGCAGCTGGGCTGGATCGTGGAGGATCGCGCCCTGCGTGCCGCGCTGTGGCAGCGCGTGCGCGAGGACTCGCGCGTGCGTTGCGCCTGTCCCGCGCGCGTGGCCGGCTTCGATGCCGGCGCCCGCGAGGCGCGCCTGTCGCTCGATGACGGCGGCAGCGTGCGTACGCGCCTCGCGATCGCGGCCGATGGCGCCTGGTCGCCGCTGCGCGAACTGGCCGGCCTGCGCACGCAGGGCCGCGACTACGCGCAGCGCGCGGTGGTGGCGCACGTGGCCACGCGGCACCCGCACCAGGACACCGCATGGCAGCGCTTCACGGCCGCGGGTCCGCTTGCCTTCCTGCCGCTGGCCGACGGTCGCTCGAGCGTGGTGTGGTCGCTGCGCGACGCGCAGGCGGCCGCGGTCCTGGCGCTCGACGACGCGGCCTTCCTGCGCGCGCTCTCGACCGCCTTCAACGGGCCGCCGGGCGAAGCGATCGCGACCACGCCGCGGGTCGCGTTCCCGCTGCGCCTGCAACTCGCCAGCGCCTACGCCGGCCCGCGCCTGGCGCTGGTGGGCGACGCCGCGCACGTGGTGCATCCGCTCGCCGGGCAGGGCCTCAACCTCGGCCTGCTCGATGCCGCGGCGCTGGCCGCGGTGCTGGTCGAGGCGCAGGCCGCGGGCGAGGACCCGGGCGCGGCGCCGGTGCTGGCCCGCTACCGGCGCTGGCGCGAGAGCGACGCGGCGCTGGCGGCGCAGTCGCTGGACCTGGTCGATGCGCTGTTCCGCGCCGATACCCCGGGCATCGGCTGGCTGCGCCGCACCGGCATGGCAGTGGTCGACCGCCTCGCGCCGCTCAAGCGCCGGCTGGCACTGCACGCCTGCGGCTGGGCCGGACGGGTACCGCCGCTGGCGCAGCGGCTGCCGCTGTAGCGCCTGCGCGGAGCGCTTCAGCGCTCGATCCGGTAGTTGATCGCGGCGCGGTTCTCGGCCCCGGAGGTGCCCTCGACCTCCAACAGGCGGTTGATGCGGAAGCGCACCGAGAACACCTCGCCGCCCGAGATCAGGCCGATGCCGTAACCCACGTACAGGCGCGGCGTCAGGTAACGGCCGAACGCGAAGGTGCCGGAACGACCCGTCAGCGCCGCGAAGGCATCGGCCTCGGTCGCCAGGTCCGGCTGGCTCAGGTGCAGTTCGGGCTTGGCCGCGGTGCCGGTGATGCGCACCGTGGTGGCGTTGTCGCCGAAGCGCTGCACCGCGGTCAACGACAGCGTCGGATTGTCCAGGCCGCCGCCGGAGAACAGCAGGCGTCCGCGCTCGATGTCGAAGTTCTGGCCCAGCACGGCGTAGCGCCCGTCCACCACCAGTTCGCCCGTGCCGGTCGCCTGGCGGCCGGCGCGCTGGCTCACGGTGACCAGGCCGATCACGTTGCCGTCGAAGCCGAAGCCCTGCACCTGCACGTCGCCGCCCAGCACGACCTCGACCTTGACGCGCCAGTCGATCCGCGCCGCCGCGGCGGAGGGCGGATCGTCGATCACGACGACGTCGTCGCTGCGCCGCGCGCGACCCTCCAGGCGCGACACGTCCACGCGCGCGCTCGGGATCACGATCTTGCCACCCACGCGCAGGCGCTTGCCGTCGTAGCTCAGGTTGAGGTCCGGCGTGACGCGCAGGCGCGCCTCGGGCAGGTTGAGCACCTCCACGTCGAGGCCGCCCAGCTCCAGCTGCAGCGGTCGCTCCGCGCCGGGCTCGTAGTTGCCCTTGAGGTGCAGCGTGCCGCCGCCGGAGTCGACGCCGCCCGCGATCGCGATCCGGTCGCCATCCTGCGCAAGGTCGAGCTGGCCGTTGACGACGGCGATGCCCAGCGCCGGAAACTCGCCGGCGACGCCGTCGACGCGGCCGTGGGTCCGGTAGATCGCCGGTGCGCCGCCGCCGCGCCAGTCGAAGTCGATGCGCGCGGTGCCTGCGGTGGCATCGAACTGCGGCACGAACTCCTCGATCCACTCGATGTCGGGGAAGTCGGCGTTGGCCACCAGGTGCCAGGGCCGCTGCGGGTCGGTCGGATCCTCGCTGAGGCTGGCGTGCAGTTCGCCCGAGGGCAGCAGGCTGGCGTCCAGGCGCGCGCTGCCGGCGCCGTCGCGCCAGCTGGCGACCAGGTCGAGGGCGTCGAAACCCACGTCGAGGCCATCGCTGCGGCGGTCGTGCCAGCGCCCGCGCTCGCTGCGCAGCGTGGCCTCGATGCTCGGTGGCGCGCCACGGGTCCAGCCGATCCGCGCCTGGCCGTCGGCCGTGCCCTCGAGGCTCACGCCCTCGGGCAGGTCGATGAAGTGCGTGATCGCGGCCAGCGGCAGCGCATCGAGCTGCGCTCGCGCCGCGCCTTGCGCGGGCCCGCCCTCGGATTCCACGCACAGCCGGCCGCCGGCGCCGGCGATGCACAGCGGTCCCAGCGCCAGCACCTCGGCCGCCACGCGCAACGGCGCCGGCGCTTCGAGCGCGAGTGGCGCATCCGCGGCCGGCAGCGCATCGAGCGCAACCAGGCTGCCGTTCCAGATGTCGCCGTTCCAGCCGCCCTCGGCGCTTGCGGCAAGCGTGGCCGCGTCGCGCCCGGTTTCGATCGACACGCGGTGTCGTTCCTGCGTGCCCTGCGCCAGCAGTCGTGCGCGGTCCAGCGCCACGCCGGCGTACGCCACGCCAGTGGCCAGCAGTTCCAGTTCCATGGCGCCGCGTGGTCCGTTCGCGGCCACCAGCGCGCCGTCCAGGCTGCGCGCGGCGAGCCCGGCGAGCGCGAGGTCGCGCGCCTGCACGGCGGCGCGCCGCGGCCAGCCCGGCTCGGCGCGGTCGATCTCGGCGTCCAGCGCGAGCACGCCGCTCCAGCCCGGGGCGAGGTCGGCCAGGTCCGGCGCGTCGAGCCGCAACACGATGGCGCGGTCGGCCTGCGCGTCGCCTTCCAGCGACAGGCGCGCGCGACCGCTGCGCACGGCGAGGTTGGCGGCTCCGGGCGCGCCCGCGTCGAGTTCGATGCGTCCATCGGCGTTCACCGCCCGCTCGCGCAGCCTGCCCTGCAGGGTCTGCACCTGCAGCGTGCCGGTCGGCGCGCCGGCGACCAGGCCGCTGCCGCGGAATGCGATCGCGCCGTCGAGGCGTCCGCTCCACGCCGGCGCCAGCAGCGCCGGGTCGAAGGCCTGCGCCGCCACCGCGACCGCGCCCACCGCGGACTCGTCGCGCGGCACCTCGCCCGCGGCGGTGAAACTGCCGCGGCCGAAATCCAGGCGCAGCGGCCGCAGCACGATCGCTTCGCTCCCCAGCGCCACGGTGCCGCCCAGGCGCGCCGCGGGCAGCCCGGGCGCGCTGATGTCCAGCGCCGGCTCGAACTGCAGCTCGTCGCCCTCGCGCAGCGCGCGCAGCGTGCCGGACAGGCGCGTGTCCGGCGGCGCGACCGGCCACGGCAGCGCGAAGGCGGTCAGGCTAGCCGTGAGATCCAGCACCACGGGCGCCCGTGCCCGCACGGTGCCCGCGAGTCGCAGTTCGCCGTCGCCCGCGCCCTCGCGCAGGCGCAGTGCATCCACGCGCCAATCGTCCCCGTCCCGGGTCAGGCGTGTTTCGTCCAGCAGCCACTCGCGCGCCATCGCGCCCACCCGGCCCTCGACGCGCAGCGCCTCGCCATCGGCGCGCGCGACCAGGCCGAGCTGCACCGGCGCGGCCGCCAGCGCGGCGGGCAATCCGGCCAGCACCTGCGACGGCAGGTCCAGCTTCGCCTCCCAGCGCGCCCATGCCTGCCGCGGGTCGGTGCTGGCGCTGAGCGTGGCCTGCCAAGGCGCGCGCAGCGCCAGCGATGCGGTCGCGAGGCTGCGCCGGCGCTGGCCCTCGATCCGCCCCTGCAGCGCCCGGTCGCCCACCCGCCAGTCGAAATCGACGCTGCCTTCGGGCAGCCAGCGTTCCAGGTCCAGCGCCAGCGTGCCGCTGACGCGCCCGTCGGGTCCGCGCGCATCCAGCGACTGCAGGACCAGGCGCGGCTGCTGCAGGGCGATGCGCGCGCTGGCCTGCGCCAGCACCAGCGTGGACTCGCCGTCGCTCCATTGCGCGTCGCGCAAGGTCAGGCGCGTGAGCGGGATGCTCGGCCACGACGCGGCGCTCTTGTCCGCCTGCGCGTCCGGGGGCACGGCGTAGGTGCGCACCCGCAGCCCCTCGGCATCGATGCGCGCGAAGCCGAGCACGCCGCCGAGGAGCACGCCCAGCCGCGGCGCCAGGCTCAGGCGCCGGATACCGACCTCGATGCCCTCGCCGCGCCAGCGCACGTCGTCAACCACCACGGTGCCGCCGAGCCGGCCTTGCGCCTGGCCCAGCTGCAGGCCCGGCACCTGGTCCTGCACCACGCCGAGCACGATGCGCGTGCCGGCGGGCGTGGCGAGCAGGAACAGCGCCAGCACGCCCAGCAGCGCGACCAGGAGCAGGAGCACTCGCAGCCAGCGCCGCGCGCTCACAGGTCCGGCCCCGCGGAGACATGCAGCGTGAACTGGCGATCGTCGTTGTCCAGGCCGTGCGCCAGGTCCACGCGCACCGGCCCGACCGGCGAGATCCAGCGGATGCCGAAGCCGACGCCGAACACCGGATCGGGCGCGCCGTCGCTCCAGGCATCGCCGGTATCGACGAACGCGGCCCAGGCGAACGCGGGACGGAACTGGTGCTCGTACTCGACGCTGGCGGTGACGAGGTACTTGCCGCCGATCACGTCGCCGTTGGCGTCGCGCTGGCCCACGCTCTGGAACTGGTAACCGCGCACGCTGTTGACGCCGCCGGCGTAGAAGCGCAGTTCCGGCGGCAGCGCGGTGATGTCGTCGGTATTGGTGGCGCCGAGCTCGGTGCGCAGCAGCAGGCGGTTGGCCTTGCCCAGCGGCCGGATGTAGCGGCCGAAGCCGTAGATCTGCGCCAGCGAGACCTCGGAAACCACGCTGTCGCTGGCGGCGCGCGCCCGCAGCGACAGCGAGGCGCCACGACGCGGACGGATGCGGTCGCGGGCGAACACGCGGTCGGCGCGCAATTCCGGGTAGAGCACCAGCGCACTCTCGTTGCGGCTGGCCGGCTCGCCCGAGCGCAGGGTGGTGTTGGTGAAGGTGCCGTCGAGCGCATTGAGGGAAGCGACCAGGCTCCAGTCGCGCCAGGGCAGCAGCAGGCTGCCCGACAACGAATAGGACTTCGCATCCACGGCGTCGGTGTACTCGTCGCGCCAGCGCGCGCCGATCGCCCAGGCGCTGTCGAAGTCGGCGCCGCGAGGGAACACGTACTCCGCCGCGGCCACGTCCAGGTACTGGTCGATCTCGACCTTGCTGCGCAGGCGATGGCCGCGGTCGTTGACCCAGCGGCGGTCGAGGCCGAAGCGCACGCCGCCGCCGTAGTCGGAATCGAGCACCAGGCCGGCCGAGTACACGGTGCGCTTCGCCGGCGAAAGCAGCACCCGCACCGGCACCTCGCCGTCGACCGCGCCATCGACATCCGGCGCCACCGAGATCTGGCCGAAGTAATCGCTGCCGGCCAGGCCCTGCTGCAGCTCGTCGAGCCTGGCCTGTTCGAAGGGATCGCCGCGCTGGAAGCGGACGAAGCGCCGCATGAACGTGTCCGGGAACTGCGCGCCGCTGAAGCTCACCTCGCCGAAGCGCAGGCGCGGGCCCGAATCCCAGCGCAGCCGGATGTCGGCGTTGCCGGCCTGGCGGCTGACCTCGACCCGGTGCTCGGTGGCCTCGAAATTGAAGTAGCCGTAGCGCAGCAGGGCGCGCTCGACGCCGCGCTTGGATTCCTCGTAGATCACGTGGTCGAAGACCTCGCCCACGCGCGGCCGGAAGCGGCGCAGGGCCGCCGCCACGCCGGGCTCGTCCTCGTCGGCGATGCGCGCCTCGCCCCGCGGCGCGCCCTCGCCGACCACCGCGATGTCGAGCGTGCCGACCCGCACCGGTTCGCCCGGTTCGATCGCCACGACGACGTCCCAGCCATCGGCCCGCTGCGCGCTGCTCACCGCGACCTTGGCGCTGTAGAAGCCGTAGATCTCCAGCGCCGCCCGCGCCTGCGCCGGCGCGCGGCGCTCCAGCCGCGCCATGCGCGCGGCGTTGAGGTCGGAGCGGTTGCGCCAGGCGTGGAGGTCGAGGGCGTCGCGTACCGCGTTGTACTTCGCCTCGCTGACGCCGGTGATGGTCAGCGCGATGCGCTCCGGCGCCGGCGCCGGCGCCGCCTTCGGCTTGCGGGTGGCGGCGGCGGTGTCGGTGGCGAGGCCGGCGGCGGCCAGCAGCGTCGCCAGCAGCAGGCAGCGCCGCGCCAGCACCGCCGTCCGGCTTGCGATCGCCGCCGTCATCGGGCGCGCCGCATCACTCGCGCGGCGAACCGTGCCGGCGCAGGCCGAACAGCACCGGCAGCAGCGCCAACAGCGCCAGCGCCAGCAAGGGCAGCAGGAAGCGCGGCTGCGCGAACAGGCTCAGCGACACGGTCTCGTGGTTGGCGAGCGCGTGGTCGAAGCCGGAACCGATGGCGGTGAACACCAGCGTCGAGGGCACCACGCCCAGCATCGAGGCGGCGAGGAACAACCCCGGCCGGCAACCTGCCCACGCCAGCGCGATGCTGGCAGGGCCGAACGGGAACACCGGCACCAGGCGGATGAAGAAGGCGAAGCTGACCGGATTGCGCGCGAAGCCGTCGCGCACGCGTTGCGCCAGCGCCGGCGGCTTGCCGCCGCCCTCGAACACGCGGCGCGCGGCGAAGTACAGCACGCTGGCGCCGATCGTGTCGCCGGCCACCGCCAGCAGGGTGCCCTCGACGATGCCGAACAGGAAGCCCGCGGCGACGACCAGCACCGCTCCGCCCGGCAACCCCGTGCTGATGACCAGGGCCAGCGTGCCCGCCAGGCCCACGGCCGACAGCAGGGGGTGCAGCCCGACCCAGGTGCGCAGGTCCTGCTGGTGCGCGGCGAGGTTGTCCAGGGTCAGTTCCCGGTACAGGCCGCTGGCGACCAGCGCCACGCCCAGGCCCAGCAGCGCCAGCAACGGCGCGACCCGTCCCAGCAGGCGGCGCACGCGGCTGAACACGGTGTCGGCCTGCGCGATCAGCGGCTCGATCGCGCGCGCCTCCTCGACGTCGGCGCGGATCGTGCGCTCGAGCCGGTCCAGCGGCGCCGCCGGATCGGGATCGCGCGGGGGCTTGGGTGCGTCGGTGGATTGCATGGGCCTGAAACTGAACGGCCCGCCATGGGGCGGGCCGTCCGGATTGTAGCGGTGTCGCCGGCTCAGGGCGGCGGCGGATCCTCGAAGCCGTTGGCGAACAGCGCGTCCGGCAGGCCGAAGCCTGCCGGACTGAAGTACGCCACCGCCGGGTCGTGGTCGGACAGGCGCAGCGGCACCGTGGTGTCGCCGCGGTTGTCCTCGGCGAAATCGGCATTGATGCGCGCGTGCTCGAGGCGGACCGGCGCCGCGCCGGAGGCGATCGTGGCATTGACCAGCGCGTGGTCGAGGTTCTGCGCGTCGCCGTCGAACACGTAACTGTAGCGTTGCGGCGCGGCGACCCCGGCGATGAGGTTGCCGAGGTCCGGGTTCACCAGGTCGATGCCGTCGGCGGGAACCACGGTTTCGTTGTCCGGCGCCGGCGTGCCCGAGATGACGCCGATCGAATCGCCGAGGCCGTCGTTGAACTCGAAGGCGTTGAAGTCGCCGACCACGACCAGGTTCTCGTTCGGGTTGGCGACCTGGCGCGACTGCACCAGGTTGGCGAGGAACTCGGCCTGCTGCTGGCGCTTGCGCCGCACCCGGTCGCCCTCGGTGGCGAAGTTCACCACCGGGCAGGGACCCACGGGCGGTGCCGCGGTCGAGGTGGCATTGCCGAGCGAACGCGAGTGGTTGACGATGACCACCACCGGCGCGCTGGCGCCGTTGGGTGCCGACACCACGGCGTCGAGCAGCAGGGGCGGCCGGTCGTTGAGGCGCTCGCCGGTCACGTTGTCGCTGCCGTCGGGGCACTTGAGCAGCGTCGCCAGTCCGAACTGGGTCACGCTGTTGACCGCGACGCGCGGCGTGCTGCCGCTGACCGGCGCGGACTTGACCAGGAACCCGACGTCGATGCCGCCCGGGTCGGTACCGTTGCTGAGGAAGGCCTGGTACTGCGGATCCGGGTCGCCGGCGGCGACCGCGTCGGCGTTGATGCGGTTCGCCAGCGTCTGCAGGGTGGCGAGATCCTCGATCTCGACGATGCCGAGGATGTCGGGCGTGCGCAGGAACTCGCGGATGCCGCGCGAGGCCTTGGCCAGGCGATTGGCGAAGGCGGCCGGCGTGAGCACCGGTTCACCGAGCGCCGGATCGTTGGTGTCGTCGAAGAAGCGCTGCAGGTTGTAGCTGGCGACGGTGTACTCGGCCGGCGTGGCCGCGCTGACGGCGACCGGCGCGGCGCTCCCGCTCACCACGGGCACGGCATCGAAATCGATCGTGAAGCGCCAGTTGCGGAAGGCGTAGTCGATCACGCCGGTGAGGCCCGACACGGTCTGGCCGGCATCCACGTCGATCGGCGTGCGCAGAACTCCGGCGGCGTCGCGCGCGCGCAGGCTCTCGAAGTTGATCCGCTCGGGATTGCCGTCCCAGCGCGGGATCGTGGCCGGTTGCCCGACCGCGTCCTCGGGCTCGAGGCCGCTTTCACGGAACGGCCGCGGCGTGCCGGTGACCACGCCATAGAAGCGGCCATTGGTGGTCGAGGTGGCGTTGGGTTCGTTGACCGAACCGCCGGTGGCGCCGGTGATGGTGAAGGATGGCGCGGTGACGCGCATGTTCTCCAGGCGCTCGAGCTGCTCGACGCCGAGGGCGGGAGAGGGCAGCGTCGTGGTGAGGGTCACCGGCGTCGGCAAGGTCACCCCGCTGATGAGCAGGATGGTCGTCGGCGTGGTCAGCTGCGTGAGCGGCTGCTGGTTCGGATCGGTCGGCGGCACGAATTCGGCCACCGTGCCGGACACCTGGACCAGGTTGCCGACCGCCGCGGCGGCGGGCGGCGCGCTCGAGGTGAACGCGAACATGCCCTGCGAGGTGTTCGGGTCGGCGTCGGCTTCGGCATCCGCGGTCTGGAAATAGAAGCCGTTGTTGACCCGCACCGTGACCACGCCGCGCGTGACCACCACCTGGCCCAGCAGCGGCGAGGCGGCGCCGGGGCCCTGGATGTCGTGGATCGGGGTCAGCGGCGTGTCGTCGTTGTTGATCGTGCCCTGGCCCTGGCCATCCGCAACCGTGGCGCCGGTCACGTTGGTGACGTTGACGAAGAAGGTCTCGTTGGGCTCGTTGGTCAGGTCGCCGTTGACGCTGACGTCGAAGGTGTAGGTGCTGTTGCCGGCGGCGATGGTCTGGCCGGTCAGCGCGCGCTGCACGTAGTCGTTGTCGGCCAGCGTCGCGGTGCCGTCGGCGGTGGCGATGTCGAAGCTCACGCCGCCGGCGCCGGCGGGGGCGCTCAGGGAGACGGTGAAGGAGAAGGTGGTGGTGCCGGCGTTGCCTTCGGCCACGGCGACGTCGTTGATGGCGAGCGTGTTGCCTACGGGCGCGGTACTTACGACGATATCGTCGACGCCGACCCATTCGTCGTTGCCTACGGCGTCCGAGGTCATGATGCGGACCTGCACCAGCGGCTGGTTGTCGGCCGCCGCCGGCAACGAGACGCTCACCGGGATATCCGGGCCGGCGACGTTCGGGCCGGCGGTCGCGTCGGCAACGAAGGCGGCAGGCACATTGGTGAAGCTGCCGCTGTTGCCGACCCGGTAGTGCAGTGCAACGGGCTGGATGGCGTTGTCGGCGCCGGTCTCAAGGTCACGGAGGCGGTACGCGACGTTGACGCCGCTGGCGCCCGTGGTGTTCAGGTTGAGGAGGATGAACGGGGCACGCGCGGTTCCGCTGCCGGCCAATGCGATCGTGGCATCCGTGAGTTCGAACTCCGTCACGCCACCCGTGGTGAACGTGTTGGGCAGGGTCTGGTTCGCATTGACGTCGATCGGCGTCGAGGTGCCGTCGACGAGGATCGTCTGTGGGTCGACCCCGGTCGTGGCGGCGAGCGCATCGCCGCGGTATCCGATGATGCCAGGCACACCATTCCAGTCGTCGCTGATCGTGATCAGGCCGGTGTTGGTCCAGGCCTGCGAGAACGGCAGGTTTTGCGGCGTCGTATCCGCGCCCGCCACGCCCATCCCGCCCAGCACGAATGCCACGACTGCCGCCAGACGGCGGATCGAACGACCGATCATTGATAGCCCCCGGAATTCTGGATGTGACGCGAGATCGCGAAAGGTACCAGCATGGCCGGTCAGTTTCATGGCACGCCGGCAATCGCGGGCCAGTGGCCAATTGCCAGGCCATCGCCGTGCCCCTGTAGGAGCGCACCTTGT
>CAZTNB010000019.1:0-29640 GCA_964614825.1 uncultured Gammaproteobacteria bacterium | reverse complement strand
CAGGCCGTTGACCACGCTGAAGATCGCGGTGTTGGCGCCGATGCCCAGCGCCAGCGTGGCCACCGCGGCGAACACGAAGCCGGGGCGCGCGAACAGCGAGCGGATGCTGTAACGCAGGTCCTGGATCAGGGTCTCGAACATGTCCGGATTCCTCGTGGCGACTCGCGTGATGTCGCGCTTGCCCGCGCGGCCTTGCGGCGGGCCCTGCCGGCCTCAGGCCGCGGACTGCGCCGCGGGCCGGCGCACCAGGCGCGCGTCCTCCTCCTTGCGCAGCCGGTGCATGGTCTCCTCGTCGACCACGCGGCCATCGAACATGAAGATCTTGCGCTGCGCGAACTCGGCGTAGCGCGGGTCGTGCGTGACCATGCAGATGGTCGAGCCGGCCTTGTGCAGGTCGTCGAGCAGGGTCATCACCGCCTCGCCGTTCTTGGAATCGAGGTTGCCCGTGGGCTCGTCGGCGAGCAGGATCGAGGGCTTGCCGACCAGCGCGCGCGCCACCGCGACGCGCTGCTGCTGGCCGCCCGAGAGCTGCGCCGGGTAGTGCTTGAGCCGGTGCGCCATGCCGACGCGCTCGAGCGCCTCCTGCACCCGCTCGCGCCGCTCGGCCTTGCCCATGCCATCGCGGTAGGTCAGCGGCAGCTCCACGTTCTCGAACACGTTGAGGTCGCCGATCAGGTTGAAGGCCTGGAAGATGAAGCCGATCTCGCGGTTGCGGATCCGCGCCCGCTCGGACGGGCCGATGTCCTGCACCGCCTTGCCGTTGAGCACGTAGCTGCCGCCGGTGGGCGCGTCGAGCAGGCCGAGGATCGACAACAGCGTCGACTTGCCGCAGCCCGACGGCCCGGAGATCGAGACGTACTCGCCGCCGGCGATCTCGAAATGCACGCCGGCCAGCGCGTGGGTCTCCACCTCGTCGGTGTAGAAGACCTTCTTGATGTCCTGCATGTGGATCAGCGGCGCGGTGGCGGTCATGTCGGTTCCTTGCTTCGGGTCGCGGATAGGCGCGGCGTTGGCGCGGGTTCAATCGAGGCGGATGCGGTCGTATTCGTCCCAGGCGGAGGTGTCGGACAGGATCACCTTGTCGCCGGGCTCGAGGCCCTGCGCGACCTCGATCACGCTGACCGAGGCCCGGCCCAGCTTGACCGGCACGCGCCGGGCCAGGTCGCTGTCGGGATCGAGGCGGAACAGGCCCACGGTGCTGCCGGGCTGGCCGAAGGCGGGCCGCCCGACGTAGACCACGTCGGCCAGGCGCTCGATCTCGATGGTGCCGTCCACGGAAAGGTCGGGGCGCGCGCCGTCGGGCAGCGTGCCCACCAGGTCGACGTCGACCTGCACCGTGCCGGCCTGCACCGCGGGGTCGATGCGGATCACGCGGCCCTCGACCACGCCGTTGCGGGTGTCGACCGCCACGCGCTGGCCCATCGCCACGTCCTTGGCCTGGGTTTCGGGAATGCGCAGCTCGGCCATCAGCACGTCCGGCCGCGCCACGCGCGCCAGGTTGATGCCGGCCGCTACCTGCTGGCCCTCCTCCACCGGCACCTGCTGCAGCACGCCGGCGATGCCGGCGCGAACCGCGAGCGAGTCGGCCTGGCGCTGGCGCAGGGCCAGGGTGTTCTGCAACTGCTCCTTGCGCGCGCGGCTCGCGGCCAGCTGCGCGTCGATGTTCTGGCGGAACTTGGCCGCGCGCTCGCGCTCGATGCGCAACCGGGTCTGCAGCTGGTCGGCCTTGAGCTGCGACTGCCGGTACTGGATCGAGGACACGATGCCACGGCGCTTGAGCTCGCCCTCGGCCTCGGCCTGCAGGCGCGCGCCCTCGTAGTCGGCCTCGGTGCCGGCGACCATCGCCTCCTGGTCGAGCAGCTGGTTCTCCAGCTGCACGCGGGTCGCGGTGTAGTCGGCCTCGGCCGCGGCCACCGCGCTCTGCGCCGCCAGCAACTGCTCGTCCACCTCGGGGTTGGACAGCTCGAGCACGACGCTGTCGGGTTGCACCGTCGCGCCCGGCTTGATCAGGATCCGTTCGACGCGGGCGTTGGTTTCGGCGGCGATCCAGCGGATCTCCTTCGGCACCAGGGTGCCCGGGCCGCGGACCTCGCGCAGCATCTCGCCGCGCTTGACCACGTCGGTCCAGACCGACGCGGCCTCGACCTTCGGCGCGGCCGGCTCCAGCCGCGCAAGGCCGACGATGCCCAGCAGCGCGACGCCGCCGGCGATGGCGCCGAGGATCAGGCGCTTGCGCTGCTTCTTCTGCTTGAGATCGGGGCGTGCGACGTCCATGCGCCCCGTTTAGCAATGCGCGTGCCAGCGCGCGGCCAGAGTGCAAGCGCTTGTATGGATTGGAATTTCGATTCCAGTCGCCGGTTGCCTGGTCGGCGGTGTCCGTTATCGAACACGCCCGGCCGCGGGACCGGACGCCGGCGCGACGCTCAGCCGGCGCCGTCCTGCAGGCGCGCGCCCAGCCCCGACTGTCGCGTGCCCAGCGCCAGCACCGCCGCGTCGATCACTTCCGGGGCGGCGTGCACGACCACGCGCTGGCGCGCGCGGCTGAGCGCCGTGTACAGCCACTCGCGCGACAGCAGCGGATGCGGGCGCGGCGGCAGCAGCACCATCACCGCGTCGAACTCGCTGCCTTGGGCCTTGTGCACCGTCATCGCCCAGGCGCTGGCGTGCGCGGGCAGGCGCGATCGCGCCACTGGGCGCGCCGCGGCGCCGTCGGCGAACCACAGCGTCGACGGATCGGCCGGCAGGCTCACGCCGAGGTCGCCGTTGTACACGCCGGCCAGCGGATCGTTGGCCTCCAGCAGCCACGGCGCCGGGAACCGCGTGCCGTGCGCGGCGAGACGCGCCTCGATCCACGGATTGAGGCCGCGGGTTCCGCTCATGCCCTCGCGCAGCGCGCACAGCACGCGGAAGCGTCCCAGCGCCCGCAGCGCGGCGGCGGCATCGCCTGCCTGCAGCAGGGGCGCATACCCCTCGCGCAAGCCCGCCACGACCTGCGCCCGCGAGGCAGCGGCGGGCTGCAGCCACTGGATCGCGCCCTGCCCGCCCGCCGCCAGCAGCGCGCGCACGCGCGGCGCGTCGCCGGCGCGGATGGCGTCGAGCAATGCGCCGAGGCCGCTGTCGGCGGCGAAGCGATGCCGGCGCGCCAGGTGCACGACGTTCGCGGCGAGGCCGGCTGCCGGCGCCGCGGGCACCGCGCCCGCGTCCGCCGCGCGCAGCCAGTCCGCCTGCCCTGGCGGCGCGCCGCTGCCGAGATTGAACCGCGCCAGCGCGGCCAGCACCGCGCCGCTCTCGACCGCCGGCAGCTGGTCGGGATCGCCGACCAGCACCAGGCGGGCCCGCGCAGGCAGCGCCTCGACCAGGCGGGTCATCAGCGGCAGGTCGACCATCGAGCATTCGTCGACGACCAGCGCGTCGAGCGCGAGCGGATGCGCGGCATCGTGGCGGGCGCGCACGCCGTGGCGACGCTGCCCCAGCAGCCGGTGCAAGGTGGTCGGCGCCACGCTGGCGGACAGCGGTCCCAAGGCCTCCGCCAGTCGCGCCGCCGCCTTGCCGGTGGGCGCGGCGAGGCCGATGCGATAGGCGGGCCCATGGCGCGCGCGCCACAGCGCCACCATGCGCGCGATGGTCCAGGTCTTGCCGGTGCCCGGCCCGCCGCACAGCACCAGCAGGCGCCGGTACAGCGACAAGGCGAGCGCGACGCGCTGCCAGTCGGGCGCGGCATCGCCGGCCGGGTCCAGCAGTCGCGCCACGCGCGCCGGATCCTCGTCGGCGTCGAACCACGCGGCGCGCGCGCGCAACTGCGTCGCCAGCCGGACCTCGTAGTCGCGATAGCGGCGCAGGTAGAGCCGGCGCCCGCCGTCGAGCACCAGCGGCAGCGACGTGTCCCCCACGCCGATGAAGGGCGCGTGCTCCGCCGCGGCGCGCAGCTCCTGCGCTGACCACGCCGCGTCGCCGGACTCCGCTGCGAGTTCCAGCGAGTCGAGGTCGAGGCAGGTATGGCCCTGCTGCACCGCGCGCAACGCCAGCCCGGCGAGCGCCAGCGCCGCCGGCGTCGCTGCCGGCCAGCAGCGCGCCAGCGTGCGCTGCAGCGCCTGCGCCGCGTCCTGCGGCGGCGCCGTCCGCGGCAGCGACGGCACGCTCATGCCGCGCCCCCGGCGTGGTCGAACGCGCGGTCCAGGGCCTCGATCACCGCCACCGGCGGCCGATCCCGGTGCACGCCGTGCGAGCCGTCGCGGGTCATGCCGCGCAGGAACAGGTACAGCGCGCCGCCCAGTTGCCGCTCCGGATCATAGGCGGCGCCCAGCCGGTGCCGCAGCTGGCGGTGCAGCGCGACCAGGTAGATCAGGTACTGCAGGTCGTAGTCGCCTTCGCGCACGGCTTGCGCCAGCGCGGGCGGCGCGTAGTGCGCCAGCTCGCCGCCCAGGTGGTTGGTCTTGTAGTCGACCACGTACCAGCGGCCCGCGTGCTGCAGCACCAGGTCGATGTAGCCATGCATCAGGCCCTGCATCCGCGCCGGCAGGCGCGCGATCTCGGCGCCATCGCGCGCAAAGCGCGGGTCCAGCGCCAGTGCCGCTTCCAGCGCCCGCGCCGTGCCGCCGAGGCGGAAGTGGAACTCCAGTTCGCGCGCGCTGGCGCCCGGCGCGAGCGCGGCCAGCCGCAGCCCCGGCAGCAGCTCGCTGCCCGCCGCCTGCCCGATCCATTCCGCGAACACCTCGCGCTCGGCCTCGCCGAAGCGGAAGCGGCGGCAGGCCTGTTCGAGGCTGGCGCGGCCGCCGGCATCGGGCCAGTTGGCGAAGTCGATCCGCTCCAGCGCCAGGTGCACGCACTCGCCGACGCGTGCGCCGCGGGGATGGGCCGGGATCGGCCCGACTTCCGCCAGCGGGTCGCCGCCGCGCGCGGGATCGGCGCCATCGTGGTCGGCCGCCTCGTCGCCAACGTCGGCCGCCAGCGCGGTGAAGCTGAGGGTGCGGCGCACCGCATGCACGGTGCGCAGCGGCGCGCGCACCGCCAGTTCGGGCGCCGCCACCGCCGCCGGCAACACGGGCGCCGTCGCCAGCGGCAAGGCCGCGACCTCGATCGCGCCGGCGCCGGCGCCGGCAAGCCGCGCCAGCGCGGCGACCACCGTCGCTTCGTCGGGCGTCGCGGCCAGAACGCCGTCGGGCGCGAGATCCGGGTGCAGCAACGGCGCCAGCGGCGACTCCTCCATGCCGCGGCAACGACCCCACAGCGTGTAGCAGCGGTGGCGGGCGCGAGTCAGCGCCACGTAGGCCTGGCGCAGGCCCTCCTGCCGCATCTCGGTCGCCTGCAGGGCGCGATGCGCCTCCAGCAGCGGCGAGCCCAGGTCGACGCGCAGTGTTCCCGCGGCGTCGTGGTACTGCACCGGCGTCTCCGGCCGCGGCCGCGTGCCGGCGCGCGAACGCCACAGGAAGGGCGCGAAGACGATGTCGTACTGCAGCCCCTTGCTGGCATGCACGGTGAGCAACTGCACCGCGCCGGTGGCGTCGAGCGGCCGCGGTCGCTCGTCGCGCGCGGCGAGGCCGGCCGCCGCGGCGCGGCGGCGTTGCGCCAGCCAGGCGAGGCCCGCATCGAGTCCGTCGCCGAGGGCGCGGCGCGCCTCGAGCAGTTCGCCGATCTGCAGCAGGTCGGCATGGCGGCGCTCGCCCTCGGCGTCGCCGATCCAGCGTGGCGCCACCTCGGCCAGCAGGCGCAGCACCAGCGCCAGTGGCCCGCGCTCGCGCCAGCAGACGCGCAGTTCCTCGCGCAGCGCCCAGTTCGCGTCGGCTCCGGCCTGTGCCCGCTGCGCCGCCAGTTGCGCCAGCGGCAGCCCGAACAGCGGCAGGGCCAGGGCGCCGGCGAAGGCGCGCTCGCCGCCGTCGAGCAGCGCGCGCAGCAGGTGCTCGAGGTCGGCTGCCGCCGGATTGGCGTAGACGCTGTCGCGCGCCTGCGCGACGGCGGGGATGCGCCAATCGCGCAGCGTGCGCGCCATGGCGGCAAGGTCGCGATGGGTGGGCGCCAGCACGGCGATGCGCGGCGGCGCCACGCCCAGCTCGCCGGCCCGTTCCAACAGGCGCGCGATCTCCGCCGCGGTGGCCTGGGTCGCCAGCGCCGTCATCGGCTCGCGCGCCGGTCCCGGACCACGGCCCTCGTGCGGCGCATGCCAGACCACCAGCGAGGCGGGGTCCGACCAGGGCGAGGCCTCGAGCTCGCGTTGCGGTGGCCAGTGCGAGGGCGAGTAGCCGATGAAGTCGACCAGGAAGGGCCGCTCGGCCCCGCCGCGCGCGAACAGCGCGTTGATGGCGCCGACCAGCGCGGGATCCGCGCGCCAGTTGCCGGACAGGTTCCAGCGCGCGTCCGCCGCCTGCGCCGCGCGCGCATAGGCGTGGATGTCGCCGCCGCGGAAGCGGTAGATCGCCTGCTTCGGGTCGCCGACCAGGAACAGGCCGGAGCCCGCGCGGGCGAAGATGCGGGCGAAGATCGCGTACTGGCGCGCGTCGGTGTCCTGGAACTCGTCGACGATGCCCAGGCGCCAGCGCCGCGCCAGCCGCGCGACGGCCTCGGGCCGCGCCAGCGCGGCATCGAGTCCGGCGATCAGGTCGTCGTGGGTATGCAGGCCGCTGTCGGCGCGCAGGCGCGCCATGCCGGCGGCGACGAACGCCAGCGCGTCGTGGCGGAACTGCGCGACCCGCTCGCGATCGTGGGCGGCCGCGGCGTCGCACCAGGTGTCGGCCCACGCGGTCAGCGGATTGCGCGGTGCGTCCCAGCCCTTGGGACTCTTGCGGGGGCTGTAGTGCGCAAGGACCGTCGTCGGGCGCAGCAGCTCGAGGTCGCGCAGCGGCCAGTGCCGCGCATCGCCGTGCTCGAACCAGTCGGCGAGCGTGCGCGCGATGCGGTCGATGCCGCCATCGAGATAGAGCGCCCCCGACTCCTTGAGGAACACGGCATCTTCCAACGCGGCGATCGTCGCATCGAGCAGTCCCGCCGCGTACAGCGCGCGGCCTTCCTCGCGCGCGCGGCGCAGCTGCGCCGCGCCGGCATCCAGGGCGGCGGTGCCCCGCGGCGGATCCAGCGCCGCCACCGGCAGTGCGTGGGCGTCCACCAGCTCGCGCGCCAGCTGCAGGGGTTCGTCCCAGTGCGCGAGCGCCCACGCGGCCTCGTCCGCCGCGCCGCCCAGCACGCGCCGGCGCCAGAAGTCCGCGACCAGGCCATCGCGCAGCGGGCCCGGGTCCTCGCTCTCGCCCGCCCCCGTCGCCACGCCCAGGCCCTCCAGCGCGCGGCGGCAGAAGCCGTGGATGGTCGCCACCGTGACCTCGTCGAAACGCAGCAGCGCGTCGCGCACGCGCCGCGCCAGGGGCCGCGCCGCGTCGGCCGGCGCCAGCGCGACCAGCGCCTCGACCCAGTCCGCTCGCGCGCCATCGGCCGGCGGATGCTCCAGCGCATCGGACAGCTCGCGCAGGCGCCCCAGCAGCCGCTCGCGCAGTTCGCGCGCCGCGGCGTCGGTGAAGGTCACCAGCGCGATCGCGCCGAGGTCGATGCGGCCTTCCACCACCAGGCGCAGGAACAGGGTCGACAGGCTGTGGGTCTTGCCGGTGCCGGCATTGGCCTCGACCAGGTGGGTGCCTGCGGTCGCGACCCGCAGCGGATCGAACTCGGGCGCGCCGCGCTCAGACACGGGTCCGCTCCATGGCCGCGGCGATCGGCCGCAGCAGGCTGTCGGCAAGCTGCGCGAACTCGCCGCCCAGCGGGTCGGCGAAGGCCCGCGCCAGCACCGCGCTCGGGGGATCGGCCTGTTCGCCCTCGTGGCGAGGCGTCGTTTCCCACGCTGCGCGCGCCGGTTTCATCGCATCGGCGGCGCCGGCGCCGGCATGCGCCCAGCTCGAGCGCCGCCACAACGGCAAGGGCTGCAGGCGCGAGCGCTCGTAGGTCTCGAGCAGGCGCTGCACCCAGTCGAGCGGGAGTCGCGCGGGATCCAGCCGCCAGGTTTCCAGCGCGGGACCCGATTCGGCGATCGCCCAGGCCGGCGCGGCCAGGAGCCCGGCGGCGTGCGCGACGGCGGCGCTCAGCGCCAGTTCCAGCGCGTGCTGGCCCTGCCAGCGCCCGCAGCGCGCCAGCACCACGCCGCGCGCGTCCAGCGCCGGCAGGCTGCCCTCGAGCCGCCAGCGGCCCACGTCGAGCGAGAGCTCCCGCGGCGCCGCGCGAGCGGGTACGCCCGGACCCGCGCGCAAGGCGCGCACCAGGCGGCCGGCGCGCGCGCAGGCATCATCGAAGGCTGCGTCGGCGGCGTGGCCGGCGGGCAGCAGTCCCTCGGCACGCGCCACGGCCAGCAGCTCCTCGCGCGGCCGCTCGCCCTGCGCCAGCGCCAGGACCAGGTGCTCGCACAGGCGGTAGCTGCCCAGCGCGTCAAGCGCGTAGTCCTCGTCGTCCTCGAGCACCGACTCGGCCTCGTCGGTATAGCCGACCAGCACCCGCGCCATGTCGCGCGCCGGGTGCCGGACGAAGCGCAGCAGCGCGGCCAGGTCGATGGTGGTGATCGTGTCCGCCGCCGCCTTGGCCGGCGCCGGCCAAGGCGGCGGTACCTCGGCGCGCGGCGGCGCGAGCGCGGCCCGCGCCAGCGGCAGCCACTGCGAGGCGTAGCTTTGCGGCGCCCCGGCGTCGTAGTTCGGCGCGGCGTGCGCCTGCGCCGGCGGGGTGCGCACCAGCGCCGCGCGCACGGCGTCGGGCGTCGCCTTGTCATAGGCGGACTGCAGGAACTGCAGCAATTCCTCCACCAGCGGCGATGGCGATTGCGTGGCGCCATCGCGCGGCGCCACCCGGGTGTAGCTCAGGCAAAGACGCTCGCGCGCCGCCAGCAGGGTTTCGAGGAACAGGTAGCGGTCATCGTCGCGCAGGTCGCGGTCGCCGGTGCGTCGGGCCGCGCGCAGCAGGTCGTGGCCCTCGTCCCGGTGCTGGCGCGGGAAGCGCGTCGCGTCCAGGCCCAGCACGTACACGTGCCGGAACGGCACGTTGCGCATCGGCACCATTGCACAGACCGTGATGCCACTACCCGGGAAGGGCTGGCGCGCCGACGGTTGCGCCAGGCGCGACGCCAGCTCGGCGCGGAGCGCGGCGTGGTCGAGCGCAAGGTCCTCCACGCCAGCCACCGCCGCGTCGGCTTCCAGCGCGATCAGCGCCTCGCGCACGGCGTCGAGCGCGGCGCGCTCGCCGGCATCGGCCGCGTCCTCGTCGCAGAAGTCGCCCAACAGCTGCCGCGCCGCCTCGGCCCACGCCGCCGCGGGCCGCGGCGCGCGCAGCCGTCGCCGCCATGCCGCCAGGGTTTCCACGCAGCGCGTCAGGGCCGCCGCGACCTCGACCGCGGCGCCCTCGACGTCGCTCCAGGGCCGCAGGCCGGCCACCAGTCCCGCCACCTCGCCGCTGGCGACGCCCAGCCACAGCCGATCGAGCCCGGCGCGCCAACTGCCGTCGCCGTGGTGGCCGAGTTCCAGTTCGGCGCGGAACCCGGCATCCAGCCCCCAGCGCACGCCGGTCGCCTCCACCCAGGCCAGCGACTGCGCGAGGCCATCGCCATCGATGCCGTGGCGGCGGGCGATCGCCGGCACGCGCAGCAAGTCGATGACCTCGCCCGCGCGCAGCCGGCTCTGCGGCAGCGCCAGCAGCTGCAGGAAGGCGCCGGCAAGCCCGCTGCCGGTGCCCGGCCCGCGGTCGGCCACGCTCCAGGGCAGGCGGCGGTCGGCGGGCGCCGCGCCGAACACGGCGTCGACCAGCGGGCCGTAATGCTCGATGTCGGGCGTGAGTACCACCACCTCGTGCGGCGCGAGCGCCGGATCGGCGTCGAATGCCGCGAGCAACTCGTCGTGCAGGACCTCGACCTCGCGCAGGGCGCTGGCGCACGCATGCAGCCGCAACGACTCCCCGGCCTGCGCCAGCGCCGGCGGCTCCTGCGCGCGGGGTTCCATCGCCCAGAGGCCGTGCTGCAACCATCCCAGCAGCGAGCGCGTCGCAGGCGGCGCCGGTTCGGCGCCTTCGTGCACCGCGAAGCCCGGCTCGCCGTACAGCGACTGCAGGAAATCGCGTCCGACCCTGCCCCACGAGGCCAGCAGCGGATGCGCGGACTCCGCCTCGTCGTCTTCCATGACGGCGCGTCCGCGCGCGCGCAGGCGTGCGCGCTCCGCCTCGCTGCGGATGTCGGCCCACCAGCCCGAGCCGGGATTGAGGTGGTACCAGCGCAGTTCCAGGTGCCGCCCCAGCGCGGCCAGGAACTCGAGCTGCGGCGGCGCCAGTGCCGGCAACCCGAACACCGAAAGGCGCCGCGGCAAACCGGCGACGGTTCCGGGCGCGGCGGCGGCCAGCAGCGCCATCGCCTGCGCCCTCACGCCGGCCCGGTGCGGCACCACGGCGCCCCGCGCGAGGCGCCGCCACAGCGCCGCCTGCCAGGCCTCGTCGGCCTCCTGCGGCAGCACCCGGGCGCCGGACTCCCACGCGGCAATCCAATCCGGCCGATACAGCAGGTATTCCTCGTAGCGGCGCGCCAGCCGCTGCGCCAGTTCCCAGGCCGCGCGCGGTTCGTCCAGCGCCGGCAGCAAGGATTCGGGCCAGCGCACCACATCGGCGCCCACCCGGCTGGCCGGCAGCAAGGCCAGGATCCGCAACGCCAGCCGTTCACGCTCCCAGGGCGAATCCAGGCCCTCGACGCCGGCCAGGCGCGCCGCCAGTTCCCACAGCACGCGACCCGGCAGGGCCAGTTCCAGCGCGGCCGCGATGCCCCAGTGGCGCGCCAGTTCCCGCTCCAGCCAGCGGCCCATGCCCGGGTGCGGCACCACGATCCACTCGCTTGCCAGCGGATCCGCCAGCGGCGCCCCGGCAAGGTCGTGCGCAAGCCGTGCCGCCAGCCGTTCCAGCCGTTGGTCGTGCAGGTACGGCAGGGGCGCGGGATCGGGGTGGCGGTCCATGCGGGCGCGCTACGGGGGCCTTCATCTTATGCGGCCGGCCGCTGCCCTGCCCGGTCGGCGGCATGGCTTGGCTTCGCTGGCCGCTCGCAGTAGCCTGCCCCTCTGCCCATGGGGGAATTGGTGAAGCCCGTACTGCTCGCGGAAGCTTCGCTTACGCGTCGGCGCGCCCTGTCCGCGCTGCTGGCCCGTCGTGGCTGCGCGGTGACCGCCCTGGCCTCGCTCGAAGAGGCCTACACGGTGCTCAAGCGCCTCGCCAGCCAGCCGACCAGCTTCGCCGCCGTGGTGCTGGGCTGGCCCGAATACGCCGACGGGGTGGCTGAAGACGTGTTCGGGCTGCTCCACGGCGACCACTACGAACACCTGCCGGTGCTGGTCCTGGCCGATGCCGGCAGCGCCGGCGCGGTCAACTGGCGCATGACGCGGCCGCGCACCGCGCTGCTGCAATGGAACGAGTACCACGAGGCTGCGGACGCGCTCGAGGACCTGTTGCGCCCCGCCGCCCCGGCCGCCACCCCGGCGCTGGAGCCGGCGGGGCAGCTGCGCGTGCTGCTGGTCGACGACTCGGCCACGGTGCGCATGGCCTTCTCGCGGCTGCTGGCCCGCTACGGCTACGTGGTCGACAGCGCCGACAGCGTCGCCGAGGGCATGGAGAAGGCGCGCCAGGCGGTCTACGACATCGCCATCGTCGACTACTTCATGCCGGGCGCCAACGGCACCCAGCTGATCGCCGCCCTGCAGCGCGATCCGCAGACCGCGCACGTGCTCTCGGCCACGCTCACCGGCACCTACTCCGACAGCGTGATCACCGAGTCGCTGGCCGCCGGCGCGGTCGAGGTGCTTTTCAAGAGCGAGGCCAAGGAACTGTTCCTGGCCCGGCTGGGTTCGCTCGCCCGCACCGTGCGCGACCGCCAGCAGATCGACAACGAGCGCCGCCGCCTGCAGGGCATCCTCGCCTCGGTCGGCGACGGCGTGTACGGCGTCGACGCCGAGGGCGTGATCCAGTTCGTCAACCCGGCCGCGGTCGACATCCTGGGCTACGGCGAAGCCCAGGACCTGGTCGGGCGCGGCGCCTTCGAGACCTTCCACTACGCCTTCGAGGACGGCACGCCGATGCCGCGCCAGGCCTCGTTCCTCGACACCTGCTACGCCAGCGGCAGCCGCGTGCCGGCCTGGCAGACCGTGTTCTGGACCGCCAGCCGCCGCGCGGTGCCGGTCGAGTGCACGGTGTTCCCGATGCAGATCGACGGCCTGCGCGAGGGCTCGGTGGTGGCGTTCCGCGACGTCTCGGCGCGGCGCATGCTGGAGGAGGAGCTGCGCTGGGCGGCCGAACACGACGCGCTGACCAAACTGCACAACCGCGCCTGGTTCGAGCGCCAGCTCGAGCAGGAGATCGCGCGGCTCAAGCGCGGCGGACAGGCCTCGGTGCTGCTGTTCATCGACGTCGACCGCTTCAAGTACATCAACGACACCGCCGGCCACGGCGCCGGCGACCAGTTGCTGCTCGAGGTGAGCCAGCGCCTCAAGTCGCGCCTGCGCGGCTCCGACCACCTGGCGCGGATGGGCGGCGACGAGTACGCGGTGATCCTGCGCAACGTGGTCGCCGACGACGTGCACGGCCTGGCCGACGGCTTCCGCCGCGCCTTGTCCGCGTCGGCCTTCGTCTATGGCGGCAAGAGCTACCGCATCACCGTGAGCGTCGGCGCCGCGCGCCTGGACCAGCACACGGCCTCGGCCACCGAGGCGATGCAGCAGGCCGACATCGCCTGCTACGCCGCCAAGAACGGCGGCCGCAACCAGACCCAGATGTACGAGCCCGAAGGCGGCGCGCGCGCGGCGATGGACGCCGAGCTGGGCTGGGCCGCACGGCTGGAGGAGGCCGTGCGTGGCGACCGCTTCGCGCTGTGCTTCCAGCCGATCGTGCCGCTGGCCGGTGCCCGCGGCGACGCCGCGCGGCCGGCGATGTACGAAGTGCTGCTGCGCTATCGCGATGGGCATGGCGAGCTGGTCTCGCCCGCCGCGTTCCTGCCCAGCGCCGAGCGCTTCGGCCTGATGGACGAGATCGACCGCTGGGTGATCGAGCGCGCGGTGCGCCTGCTGCGCGAGCGGCGCCTGGCCCAGCCCGAGCTGCGCCTGTCGGTGAACCTCTCGACCCAATCGCTGGCCAGCGAGAGCCTGGTCGGCTACGTGACCGACAAGCTGGTCCAGTACAACGTCGATCCGGGCGCGCTGGTGTTCGAGATCTCGGAGGCGCGCGCGCTGGTCGACGCCGAGGCCACGCGCCGGCTGGTCAAGGACCTGCGCGTGCTGGGGTGCCGCATCGCGGTCGACGATTTCGGCACCGGCTTCTCCAGCTTCGCCTACCTGCGCGGCCTCGACGTCGACTTCCTCAAGATCGACGCCGCCCTCGCCGGCGGCACGCCCGACGATCCGCTCGATCTCGCGATCATCGGCTCGCTGGTGCGGATCGCGCGCGTGTCCGGCAAGTCCATCATCGCCGAGTGCGTCGAGGACGCGCGCACGCTGGCGGTGCTGGCCGAGTGCGGCGTGGACTATGCACAGGGTCATGCGATCGGCTACCCGCGCCCCGAGTTGCCGCTGCCCGCCCTGCCGCCCACCCAGGAGGCCGACGGCATCGGCGCCGTGGCCTGAGCGGATCGCGCGCGGCCGGGTGTGGCCTGGGGGCGGGCCGGGTCGCGACCACGGGCTTCGCGGCCCGCGGCGAGTCGCGGCTGGAGCCGCTCCCACGCGGCGGGCTCGAGGCCGGTGCTGGCCCTACAATCGGGCCGATGGCCACGCCGACGTTCCTCTGGCACGACTACGAGACCTTCGGCGCCGATCCGCGCCGCGACCGCCCGGCCCAGTTCGGCGCGCTGCGCACCGACTGGAACCTGCAGCCGCTGGGCGAGCCGCTGGTGCTGCACTGCCAGCCGGCGAGCGACACCCTGCCCAGCCCCGACGCCTGCCTGATCACCGGGATCACGCCGCAGCATTGCGCGCGGGCCGGACGCAGCGAGCCCGAGTTCGCCGCTGCCGTGCACGACGCGATGGCCGAGCCGGGCACCTGCGCCGTGGGCTACAACTCGATCCGCTTCGACGACGAGTTCACCCGCCATCTCCTCTATCGCAACTTCCACGACCCCTATGCGCGCGAATGGGCCGAAGGCAACTCGCGCTGGGACCTGATCGACCTCGCACGCCTGGCCTGCGCGCTGCGCCCGCACGGCCTGCACTGGCCGCAGCGCGAGGACGGCGCGCCCAGTTTCCGCCTCGGCGACCTCACCGCCGCCAACGGCATCGCCCATGGCAGCGCCCACGACGCCCTCGCCGACGTCGAGGCGACGCTGGGGCTCGCGCGCCTGCTGCGCGCGGCGCAGCCCCGGCTCTACGACTGGTACCTGTCGCTGCGCGACAAGAAGCGCGTGCTGGAACTGCTGGATTGGCGGCAGATGAAGCCCCTGCTGCACGTCTCCTCGCGCTATCCGGCCCGCCGCCATTGCCTCGCGGTGGTGGCGCCGGTGGCGCCGGTGCCGGGGCGGCCCAACGAGATCGTGGTCTACGACCTCGCCGTCGACCCGGCGCCGTTCCTGCAGCTGGACCTCGACGGCCTGCACGATCGGCTCTACACCGCGCGCGCCGACCTGCCGGAGGGCGAGCAGCGCCTGCCGCTCAAGACCGTGAAGGCCAATCGCAGCCCGGCGCTGGCGCCCCTGTCGGTGCTCGAGGGGGCCGACCTGGCCCGGCTCGGCGTCGACCTCGACCTCGCATTGCGGCACGCCGCGCGCTTGCGCACGGCGCCGGGCCTGTCGGCGCGCCTCGGCGCGCTGTACGCGCCGGCGCCGGCCGAGCCGGCGGCCGATGTCGAACTGGCGCTCTACGACGGTTTCCTGCCCGACGCCGACAAGCCGCTGCTGCGCGAAGTGCGCGCGGCGCGCCCGGCGCAGCTCGCCGCCCTGGGCGGTCGCTTCCGCGACGCGCGCTACGCGGAACTGCTGTTCCGCTACCGCGCGCGCAACTGGCCGCAGTCCCTGTCGCACGAGGAGCAGGTCCGCTGGCAGGGCCTGCGCCGCGACCGGCTGCTCGGGCGCAGCGCGGCGGTGGTGCTGGGGATCGAGGCCTACCGGGCGCGCATCGCCGAACTGCGCGCGGGCGCCGACGGGCCCCGCCAGGCGATCCTCGACGCGCTCGAGGCCTGGGGCGACACCCTGACCGGAGACCTCGATCGATGAGCGCAGGCACCTACTTCGACGCCCGCAGCTTCCGTTTCCTGCGCGAGCTCGCGCGGCACAACCGGCGCGACTGGTTCCATGCGCACAAGGCGCAGTACGAGGAGCACCTGCGCCAGCCGTTCCTGCGCCTGATCGGCGACCTGCAGGAGCCGCTCGGCCGCGTGAGCGCGCACTTCCGCGCCGACCCGCGGCCGGTCGGCGGCTCGCTGTTCCGCATCCATCGCGACACGCGCTTCGCCAACGACAAGACGCCCTACAAGACCTGGGCCGGCGCGCGCCTGTACCACGAGCGCAGCCGCGAGGTCGAGGCGCCGGTGTACTACCTGCACGTGCAACCCGGGCGCTGCTTCGTCGGCGCCGGCCTGTGGCACCCGCAGCCCGACACGCTCAAGCGCGTGCGCGCCTTCCTGCTCGACAACCCGGCCGCCTGGACCCGCGCCACGCGCAGCCCGGCGTTCCGCCGCCGCTACGCCCTGGGCGGCGCGAGCCTGGCGCGGCCCCCGCGCGGCTGCGATCCCGCGCACCCGCTGGTCGAGGACCTCAAGCGCAAGGACTACATCGCGTCGGCGGACCTCGCCGATGCCGACGTCATGGGCCCGCGCCTGCGCGCCACCGTGGCCCGCCACCTCGCCGGGCTCGCGCCGCTGGTCGACTACCTGTGCGCGGCCCTGGACCTCGAATTCTGAGCCCGTCGCGGGTCCACGGGTGCCCCGCGTGATACCCGCGCTGCGCCTGGCGGCGTTCTACTTCGCCTACCTGGCGGCGCTGGGCGCGTTCTCGCCCTACTTCCCCCTGTGGCTGCACGAGCGCGGCCTCTCGGCCGCGGCGATCAGCGGCGTGATGTCGCTGTGGTACGGCACCCGCGTCGTCTCGCCGATGGTGTGGGGCCACCTGGCGCTGCACTCGGCGCGCCCGGTGCGCTGGCTGCGCATCGGCGCGCTGGCGGCGCTGGCCTGCTTCGCCTTCTTCCTGCTGCCGCTGCCGCTGGCCGGGATCGTGGCGGCGATGGCGGGCTACAGCTTCTTCTACAACGCGCTGATGCCGCAGTTCGACGCCATCACCCTGTCGCACCTGCACCGGCGTCCGCAGGACTACAGCCGCATCCGCGCCTGGGGTTCGATCGGATTCCTGCTCAGCGCGCTGAGCCTGGGCTGGGTCTTCGAGCGCACCGGCGTCGGCTTGCTGCCGGCGATCCTGCTGCCGATCTTCGCCCTGCTGGCGCTGGCCGCCTACGCCAACGACTACGGACCCGGGCTGCACGCCGGCGACGTGGCGCGCGAGTCCCTGCTCGCGAGCCTGCGCCGGCCCGGCGTGATCGCGTTCATCGCCGCCGCCTTCCTGATGCAGGTCGCGCACGGGCCCTACTACGTGTTCTTCTCCCTGTTCCTGGACGAGAACGGCTATCGCGCCAGCGCGCTCGGCGGCTTCTGGGCGATCGGCGTTGGCGCCGAGATCCTCATGTTCTGGTTCGCCGCCGCGCTGCTGGCCCGCTTCGGCGGCGTGCGCCTGATGCGCCTGTGCCTGGCGGTCGCGGCCGTGCGTTTCCTCGCCACCGGCCTCATGCCCGGCTCGTTGCCGGTGCTGTTGCTGGCGCAGTTGAGCCATGCCTTCACCTTCGGCCTGTTCCACTCCGCCTGCATGCAGCGCGCCGCGCGGCTCTTCCCCGGGCGCCTGCTCGGCCAGGGCCAGGGCCTGCTGTACGGACTGGGCTCGGGCGTCGGCGGCGTGGCCGGATCGCTGATCGCCGGCTGGGCCTGGTCGGTGGGCGGCGGCGCGCTGGCCTTCGGCGTCGCCGCCGCGGCTGCGGCGCTGGGCGCCGTGCTGGCCTTCGCCCTGATGCAGCCGGGCGACCCGGCGACGCGACCCGCCGCGCCGCCAGTGCGCACCGAGGACCTGCCCTGAAGCCGGTTCAGGCGCGGCCGTAGTCGAAGGCCAGCACGTCGGCGATGCGCTCGGTGCCCAGCATCGCCATCAGCAGGCGATCGATGCCCAGCGCCACGCCGGCGCAATCGGGCAGCCCGTGGGCCAGCGCGTCGAGCAGGCGCTGGTCCTGCGGCGGCTCGACCGTGCCGCGCGCGGCGCGCAGCGCGAGGTCGGCGCCGAAGCGGGCGCGCTGCTCGGCGGCATCGGCCAGCTCGTGGTAGCCGTTGGCGAGTTCGGTCCGCCCCAGCAGGGCCTCGAAGCGCTCCGCCACCGGGATCGCTCCGGGACGGATCCGCGCCAGCGCCGCCTGGCTGGCCGGGAAGTCGTGCACCAGAAGCAGGGTGTCGTCGCGCAGGCGCGGCTCGATGCGATGGGTCAACAGCAGGTCGAGCCAGTCGTCGCGGCGCAGGCCCTCGCCGCGGATGTCGAACTGCGCCAGCGCCTCGCGCAAGGCCGGTTCGTCGGCGCGCAGGGGATCGATCCCCAGGTGCTCGAGGAACAACTCGCGGTAGGCCAGCGTGCGCACCTGCACGCCGCGACCGACCAGCGCCAGCGCGCCGACGATCAGCTCGGCCACCTCGTCCATCAGGCGCCGGTGGTCCCATCCGACCCGGTACCACTCGAGCAGGGTGAACTCCGGATTGTGGCGCGCGCCCGCCTCGCCATCGCGGAACACGCGCCCCAGCTCGTAGCAGTCGCCGATGCCCGCCGCCAGCAGGCGCTTGAGCGGGTACTCCGGCGAGGTGCGCAGCCACGGCCGCGCAGGCCCCGCCTCGACGTGGCCGCGGAAGCGCGCGTTGAAGCTCTCGATGTTGGGATCGGTATTGCCGGCGGCCGAGAGCACCGGCGTCTCGACCTCCAGCACGCCGCGCGCGGCGAAGAAGGCGCGCAGCCATTGGTACAGGCGCGCGCGCAGGTGCAGTGCCTGCGGCGCGGCGCTGGGGCGCCAGTCGCTCATGCGGCGTCGTGCTCGCTCAACAGGGCGAGGAAGGCCGCCTCGTCGAGCACCTCGACGCCCAGTTCGCGCGCCTTGTCGAGCTTGGAGCCGGCCTCCGCGCCGGCCACCACGAAGTGGGTCTTCTTCGACACGCTGCCGGCGACCTTGGCGCCGAGCGCCTCCAGCTTCGCCTTCGCCTCGTCGCGCCCCATCGACGCCAGCGTGCCGGTCAGCACCACCGTGCGACCCGCCAGCGCGCCGGCCGGCTCGCGCTGCGGCGGGCCCTCGGGCCAGTGCACGCCGCGCGCGCGCAGCGCCTCGATCACCTCGCGGTTGTGCGCCTCGCGGAAGAAGGCCGCGATGCGCGAGGCCACCACCGGCCCCACGTCCGGCGTCTCCTGCAGCGCCGCCTCGTCGGCGTCGGCGATCGCCTGCAGCGAGCCGAAATGCCGCGCCAGGGTCCGCGCCGTGGCCTCGCCGACGTCGCGGATGCCGAGCGCGAACAGCAGGCGCTCCAGCCGCGTGTCGCGGCTGCGCGCGATCGCCTCGAGCAGGTTCTCCGCCCAGCGCGTGGCGACCTTGCCCTTCTTCATCGTCTCCGGCGTGGTGCCATCGCGCTCGTGGGCCAGTGCGCGCAGCCGGGTCAGGTCGTCGAGCTCGAGGTCGTAGAGGTCGGCCACGGTGCGCAACGCCGCGGCGCGGCCGCCACGGTGGCGGAACGGCAGCTCCACCATGTCGTCGATCAGCTCGCTGCCGAGGCCCTCGATGTCCATCGCGCGGCGCGAGGCGAAGTGGCGCACCGCCTCCTTGCGTTGCGCCGGGCAGTACAGGCCCCCGGTGCAGCGCCAGGCCACGCCGTCCTCGTCGCGCGCGAGGGCCGAGCCGCACTCGGGACACTGCGTGGGCATCGACCAGGCGCGCGCGCGCGCCGGCCGCCGCTCCTCGAGCACGCGCACCACCTCGGGAATGACGTCGCCGGCACGGCGCACGATCACGGTGTCGCCCACCCGCACGTCCAGGCGCCGCACCTGGTCCTCGTTGTGCAGCGTGGCGTTGGTCACGGTCACGCCGGCCACCGCCACCGGCGCCAGGCGCGCAACCGGCGTGATCGCGCCGGTGCGGCCGACCTGCACGTCGATCGCCTCGACCGTGGTCAGCTCCTCGAGCGCGGGGTACTTGTGCGCGAGCGCCCAGCGCGGCGCGCGCGAGACGAAGCCCAGCTGTTCCTGCCAGTCGTAGCGGTCGACCTTGTAGACCACGCCGTCGATCTCGTACGGCAGCTGGTCGCGGCGCAGGCCGATGTCGCGAAAGTACGCCAGGCAGCCGTCGGCGCCGGTCGCCAGGGTGGCCTCGGGGCACACCGGCAGGCCCAGCTCGCGCAGTTGCCCCAGGGTGGCGGAATGGCGCGGCGGCAGCGCCCAGCCTTCGACCACGCCCACGGCATAGGCATAGAAGGCCAGCGGTCGCTCCGCGGCCGCGCGCGGATCGAGCTGGCGCAGGCTGCCGGCGGCGGCGTTGCGCGGATTGGCGAAGGTGCGCTCGCCGCGCTCGCGCAGGCGGGCGTTCCAGGCCTCGAAGCCGGCGCGCGGCATGTACACCTCGCCGCGCACTTCGATCACGCCCGGAAGCTGCTTGCCCCGCAGCGCCAGCGGGATGCTGCGCACCGTCCGCAGGGTGTGGGTGACGTCCTCGCCGGTGGCGCCGTCGCCGCGCGTGGCGCCGCGCAGGAAGCGGCCCTGCTCGTACCACAGGCTGATGGCGAGGCCGTCGAGCTTCGGCTCGACCGAGAACTCGACCTCGGTGGTGCCGACGCGCTCGACGATGCGTTGCACGAAGGCGCGCACCTCGTCCTCGCTGAAGGCATTGCCCAGCGAGAGCATGGGCACCCGGTGCAGCACCTGCGCGAACGCGGCCACCGGCGCCGCGCCGACCCGCCGGGTCGGCGAGTCCGCGTCCGCGAACTCGGGGTGGGCCGCCTCCAGCGCCTGCAGCTCGCGCAGCAGGCGGTCGTACTCGGCGTCCGGCACCGAGGGATCGTCGAGGACGAAATAGCGGTAGTTGTGCTCGGCGATCTCGCGTCGCAGGGCGGCGATGCGCTGTTCGGGCTTCATGGCGCGATGCTCGCCGTCCGCTGCCTCACCAGCTGCGCTTGATGACGCTGCGTTCCTGCTTGCGGTCGAAGGCGCGCAGTTCCTCGCGGATGTGCTGGATCCGCTGCCGCCCGAGCGCGTTGTGCTCCTCGTCCAGCACCTGGGCATCGAGCAGCTCGGCCAGGCGCTGCGCCGCCGGCAGCATCATGTCCCAGGCGTCCAGCGCCGGCAGCGGCGCCGGCAGGGTCATGAAGAAGGTGACGCCGGGCGTGCGCAGGGCATTGACCTTGCCGAGGTCGAAGCTGCCGGGCTTGACCATGCTGGCCATGGAGAACACCGGGCCCTTGCCCGGGCTGCCCTCGACCAGGCGGTGGAAGATCTGCATGTCGCCGAACTCGAGACCGACCTTCTCGGCGGCGATGACCAGTTCCGGCCCGCCGATGGTCTCGCCCGCGCGCGCGGCCACGAACAACGACACGATGCGCTCGATGCGCGCGTCGCCGCGCGCCCCCACCGCCGGCCGCTGCGCCAGCGGCAGCTCCCGCTCCACCGGTTCCGCGTCCGGGTCGTCGGCGGCGATCTCGCGGCCGAGGCGATCCAGTTCCTCGCGCACGCCGGGCTCGAGGTCGTCGTCCTCGCCCGCGCCGCCGGCGGCGCCCAGGGTGGGCTCGACCCGGCCGCCGTGGCGGCGCTCGGTGCGCTTGCCCTGCTGCGGGCGGCGCGGCCGCCCGAAGAAGTAGATCGCCGCGAGCAGGAGCGCGCCGATCACGGCGATGATGATGCGCAGTTGGGTGGCGTCGCTCATCGACTCTCCTCCGCCTCCACTCCGGCCCGACCCGGTGCCTGCATCATGCCCGACGCGCGACCGCCGCGGCCGCGGCTCAGGCCGCGCCCGCCAGCTTGGCGGCTTCGGCCAGGTCGACCGTGACCAGGCGCGACACGCCGGCCTCGCGCATGGTCACGCCGCAGAGCTGGTTGGCCGCTTCCATGGTCACCTTGTTGTGGGTGACGAACACGAACTGCACGCGCTCGGCCATCTCGGTGACCATGCTGCAGAAGCGACCGACGTTGGCCTCGTCCAGCGGCGCGTCGACCTCGTCGAGCAGGCAGAACGGGGCCGGGTTCAGGCGGAAGATCGCGAACACCAGCGCCACCGCGGTCAGCGCCTTCTCGCCGCCCGACAGCAGCGAGATGCTGGTCACGCGCTTGCCCGGCGGGCGCGCCATGATGGTCACCCCGGTGTCGAGCAGGTCGTCGCCGGAAAGCTCCAGGTAGGCGTGGCCGCCGCCGAACAGGCGCGGAAACAGCTCGCCCAGGCCCTGGTTGACCTTGTCGAAGGTCTCCTTGAAGCGGGTGCGGGTCTCGCGGTCGATCTTGCGGATCGCGCCTTCGAGCGTCTCCAGCGCCGTGGTGAGGTCGAGCAGCTGCGCGTCGAGGTACTGCTTGCGCTCGGACTGCTCGCCGTACTCCTGGATCGCGGCCAGGTTGACCGGCTCGAGCCGGCGGATCTTGCCGTCCAGTTCCTCCAGCCGCGCCTGCCAGGCGGCCGCGTCGGCTTCGGGCGGCAGCCCGGCTGCGACCGCCGCCGCGTCGAAGCCGGCCTCGGCGATGGCCTGCGCCAGCGCCTCGGCGCGCAGGCGCGTGCCCTGCTCCTCCAGCCGCAGGGCCGAATGCCGCTCGCGCAGTTCGCCCAGCAGGCGCTCGACGCGGTGGCGCTCGACGTCGAACTGGCGCGTCTCGGCGTCGAGGTCCTCCAGCGCCTTGCGCGCCTCGACCAGCTGGCGATCGACCAGCAGGCGCTGGTCGAGGTAGGTCTTGCGCTCGGCCTCGAGCGCCACCGTCGGCTGGCCGCCGCCCGCGAGCTGGCCGGCGATCTCGACGGCTCGCGACTGCAGGCTGGCCTGCTGCTGCTCCATCCGCGCCAGCGCCTGCTGCAGCGAATTGAGCGCCGCGCGCCGGGATTCGACCTGCAGCGCCAGCTGGTGCGCCTGCTCGCGCGCCTCGCGCGCTTCGATCCGTGCTTCCTCGCGGCGCTCGAGCAGCTCGCGGCGTTGCGCGTCGAGGCGCGTGCGCTCGGCCTCGAGGTCGCCCATGCGGGTGACGCCGGCGTCGAGCTGGCCGCGCGCGGTGCGCGTTTGTTCCTCCACCTCGGCCAGGCGCGCGCGCAGCTCGAGGGTTTCCTGCTCGATGCGCGCATGGCGCTGCTGCGCGGCATCGAGGCGGCCCTGCTGGCTCTGCAACTGGCCGGCCAGCTCGGACAGGCGCCGATGGCCGAGGTAGAGGCTGCGCTGCGCCTCGTCGCGCGCCAGCTCCGCATCGGCGATCTGGCCCTTGATCTCGTCGAGCCTGGCGTTGAACCCGCCGACCTCGCGCTCCAGCGACTCGCGTTCGGCGGCCAATGCATGGATCTCGCGCTCGCGCGCCAGCACGCCCACCTGGGCGCCGCCGCCGCGCATCACCCGCACCCAGTCCGCGCCCATCCATTCACCATTGGGCGTGATCACCGACTCGCCCGCCGGCAGCCGGCGCGCGATGTCCTGCGCCTGGCCCAGCGAGGGCGCGATGCGCACCCGCGACAGCAGGCCCACGATCGCCGCCGGACCGCGCACCACGCTGGCCAGCGTCCCGGCCGGGCCGGCGCCGCCGCTGCTGGCGCCGACCAGGGCGATGTTGGCCTGGCCCACGCCGTCGAGTCGCGCCGCCAGCTCGTGCGGCGCCTCGTGCAGCACGCCGTCGAGCCAGCCGGCCAGCACGGTCTCGACCGCGCGCTCCCAGCCATCGCCGACCTCGAGCGCCTCGCCGACGCGCGGCTGCTTCGACAGCCCCATCGCGTCGAGGAACTGCCTTGCCTCGCCCGCCTCGTGGCCCAGCGCCGAGTGCTGCAGCGCCTCCAGCCCCGACAGGCGGCCTTGCGCGGCCTCGAGTTGCTTGCGCCGCTGCGCGAGTTCGCCCTGGGCCTGCTTCTGCGCCTCGAGCAGGGCGTCGAGCGCCGCCTTGCGTTGCGCCAATTCGGCGGTCTGCGTTTCCAGCAGCGCCCGCTGCGATTCCTGGTCGCCGGCCAGGCCCTTCGCGGCGTCGGCCATCGCGCCCACGTCGCTCTGCACGCGCTCGGCCTCGAGCTGCTCGAGCCGGCGCGCGATGTCCAGCGACTGCTTGTCGAGGTAGTCCAGCCGGGTCCGCTCCACCTCGGTGGCGCGCGCGGCCTCGCCGCTGGACTTGGCGTAGGCATCCCAGCGCTGCTGCCAGTCCGCCAGCGCCTGCTCGGCGAGCTTGAGCGCCTCGGCCCGGGCATCCGCTTCGCTGCCCAGCGTGGCGATGCGGGGCGCGTGCTCGGCCAGGGCCGTCTCCAGCATCGCGACCTGCTCGCGGTCGGCGCGCAGGTGCTCGACCACCTCGGCCAGCTGCGCCTCGGCTTCCTTGCCGGCGCGGGCCAGGCGCTCGGCCAGGTCCTTGTTGTGCTGGATCTGCTGCTCGACGCGCGCGATCTCGCTGCCGACGCGATACACCTCGGCCTGCACGCGGTTGAACTGGTCGCTTGCGGCGACCTGGCGCTCGCGGAAGCCCTCCAGCTGCGCCTCGACATGGCGCTGCTCGGCGACGTGTTTCTCGATCTCGAGTTCCAGCGCGCGCAGCGCCTCGCCGCGGCCCGCGAGTTCGGCCTCGTGGGCCTTGAGCGACAGCGCCTTGAGCTCGGCCTCGATGCGCGCGTGCTCGGCCTTGAGTTTCTGCCAGCGCTCGGCGGCGCGGGCCTGGCGGTTGAGGTGCTCGAGGGTCTTGTCGACTTCCTGGCGCACGTCGTTCAAGCGGTCGAGGTTCTCCCGGGTGGCCTTGATCCGCGACTCGGTCTCCTTGCGCCGCTCCTTGTACTTGGAGATGCCGGCGGCCTCCTCCAGGTGCATGCGCAGCTCTTCCGGGCGTGCCTCGACGATCTGCGAGATCATGCCCTGCTCGATGATCGAGTAGCTGCGCGCGCCCATGCCGGTGCCGAGGAACACGTCGACGATGTCGCGGCGGCGGCAGCGCGAGCCGTTGAGCGAGTAGATCGACTGGCCGTCGCGACTGACGCTGCGCTTGACCGAGATCTCGTTGAAGCGCGCGTACTCGCCGCCGACCAGGCCCTCGGAGTTGTCGAACACCAGCTCGACGGTGGCCGTGCCGACCGGCTTGCGGCTGCCGGACCCGGAGAAGATCACGTCGGTGAGGTTGTCGCCGCGCAGGCGGCTGGCGGCGCTCTCGCCCATCACCCAGCGGATGGCGTCGATGATGTTGGACTTGCCGCAGCCGTTCGGACCGACGATGCCGGTCATGTTGGTGGGCAGGTGCAGCGTGGTCGGGTCGACGAAGGACTTGAAGCCCGAGAGCTTGATCGTGGTCAGACGCATTCTGTGGATTCTTCTGGCGCGGTCGGGTGCAGCCGCAAAGCGCATTGCCGGCAGCGGAGCCTTCCGCTACCTTCCGCGCCCGCCGTCTGGTGAGTCTTGAGGAAGGAGCTTGCGGTCATGCCCAGCCAGCCATCGAAGTCGCTGGACACGTTTCCGAACCCGCAGCCGGGCCGCGATTATACCATCCGGATGCGGATTCCCGAGTTCACCTGCCTGTGCCCCAAGACCGGCCAGCCGGACTTCGCCACCCTGCACCTCGAGTACGTGCCGGAGCGCCTGTGCGTGGAGCTCAAGAGCCTCAAGCTCTACCTGTGGAGCTTCCGCGACGAGGGCGCATTCCACGAGGCCGTGACCAACCGGATCCTGGACGACCTGGCCCGGGCGACCCGGCCCAGGTTCATGCGCCTGAGCGCCGAGTGGTACGTGCGCGGCGGCATCTACACCACGGTGGTGGCGGAACAGCGCAAGCGCGGCTGGAAGGCGCCCCCGGCCGTCGCCCTGCCCTGACCCCGCGGCCCTCCCCGGGCTCAGGCCTCGCCCGGCGCCCGGGCGTGGATCGCCAGGGCGTGGATGTCGGTCTGCATCAGTTCGCCCAGCGCGGCATAGACCTGGCGATGGCGGGCCAGCAGGCCCTGCCCGGCGAAAGCCGCGGACTCGATCTCGACCTCGAAATGGCCGCGTCCGTCGCGGGCCCCCGCATGCCCGGCGTGCCGCGCGCTGTCGTCCACGACCCGCAACCGCAGGGGCGCCAGTGCCGCGCGCAGGCGGCGCTCGATCTCCGCCACCCGTTCCGGGGGATGCATGGATGTCGGGCCAGGGTCGGGGCCGCGGTCGTGGCACGCCGGAGCGACCGGCGTGCCGCGTCCCGCATGCGCCTACTCGAAGCCGTTGGCGTACACGGCGTCGGCCACGGTGACGTCGAAGCTGGCCGAATCGGGCCCGCCGTTGCCGGCGAGATCGGTCTGGAACGCGGTCAGCGCGTGCACCCCGGCACCCGCCAGCGTGGCGCTGCAACTCCAGGCGCCGGCCACGGCGAGGATGCTGGAGCAGCGCAGGCTGGCGCCCTCGAGCACCCACAACTCGGCATTGAGCTCGCCGCCGCCGCCGCTCACCAGCACGACCGGCGACTGCGGCGACGTCGGGCCGGTGATGGTGGGCGCCGCCGGGAACGTGCGGTCGACCGTCACCGACAGCGCCGCGCTGGGCGCGGAAAGCTCGACCCCCAGCGAGGCCCGCGCGGCAATGCCGTGCACGCCTTCCGCCAGGCCGGTGGCGGTGGCGCTGTAGCTGCCGCCGCTGCACGGCACCGGCGCGCCGACATCGGCCCCACCCTCGCGCAACTGGATGCTGTCGCCGTTCTGGCAGGTGCCGGTGAAGACCAGGTCCTGCGCGTTGGTGACGTTGTCGGTGCTCGAACGGCCGCGGTCGGACGCCGCCGCGAGGTCGGGCACGCCCGGGATGGCCGGCAGCGGCGCGCCGCCGCTGGGCAACTGCAGGCACCACTCGGTGACCTGACCGATGTCCTGGCCCGCGAGGTCCTGGGCGTAGAGGGTCCAGGTGCCGCTGATCGGCGCCCCGTTGAACCCGGCCAGCGCGTCGGCCGGCCGCTGGATGCCGCCGATCGCCGGCGGCGTGGCGCTGCACTGGTCCTCGGCCGCGGTGGCCGCGCTGTCGTCCAGGGTGACGTTGAAGTCATTGTTGGAACAGCCATTGCCCGATGCCGGCACGCCCGGCCGGTCGATCAGTCGCACCGGGGTGGCCACGCCATCCTTGCTCAGCCGGATCAGCAGGTCGCCGACCCAGGTGTGGTTGCCGCGCAGGGTGACCTTGAGGTTCGACACCGCGCCCGGCGCGCTCACGACGATGGCCTGGGTCACGCCGGCGGCGGGACTGTCGGGAATGGGCAGCGGCCCGGTTGAGCAGACCAGGTTGGCGGTGGTGAAGCTGCGCACGGCCGACAGCGGCGAGTCGCCGCAGGCGTTTACCGCGCGCACGCGCCAGTAGTGCTGCGTGTTCGGCGCCAGCGCGGTCGCGGTCTGGTAGGAGACCGCCGGCGCGGCGACGTTGCCGGTATCGACGATGGTGCTGAAGTCGGCCGTGGTCGACACTTGCACCACGTAGCCGGCCGCTCCCGGCAGCGCGCTCCACGACAGGGTCGGGCGCGGGATCACGCCGCCGGCGCCATCGGGCGGAGTCTGCAGCGTGGGCGCGGAAGGCAGCAGGTTGTCGACGCGCACCGCGTAGTTGGCGTCGCGCACGATCGGCGGGTCGCCGGAGACGGCACCGGCGCCGGTGCCGCGCACGACCACGTTGTAGGTTCCCGCGGCGGCGCCGGCCGCCGTCGCGAGGTCGAGGGTGGCGGTGCCGGGCGGCGTCACCGGGTTGGTGCCGAAGGCCGAGGTCGGGAACACGCCGGTATCGAGCCCCGGCAGCGACAGGGTCACCGGATTGGCGTAGTTGCCGAAGCGGCTCAGCGTGACGGTGCGCTGCGGCACCGCGGTGCCGGCGCACACGGCGGCGCTGCCCTGGTCCAGCGCCAGCAGGTAACTGTCGCCGGCCGGCGGCGCGAAGCCGCCGATGCCGTAGGTGTCGACCGAGCGCGCCGAACCGCCCAGTTCGTCGCGGTTGTCGGTGTAGATCGCGATCGCGGTGTCGAGCACGATGTCGAGGCCGTTGTAGTCGCCCCACTCGAAGTCGTCGTCGATGTTGGGCGACTTGACCGTGGACAGGCGGGTCGGCGTGGTGAAGGTCACGCCGCCATCGTCGGAGCGGCTGTAGTAGAGGTCGACGCCCGTGCGGTCGCCATTGATCCGGGTGTCGTAGAACACGACGTGCACGCGCCCCACTTCATCCACCTTGAGCCACGGATGGAAGCGGTCCACCGTGTTGAGGTCGGCGCTCTCGTGCGCCAGCACGGTATTCCAGGTGGCGCCGCCGTCGGACGAGCGCCCGACCACGATGCGGGCGTGGTTGTTGGCCGGCACGCCGGATTCGGCCGCGGTGGTGTCGGTCCAGGTGGCGTAGATGCGGTTGGCGAACGGGCCGCTCGTGAGGTCGGTGTCGGCGGACACGTAGATGAAGGCGCGCCGTACTTCCATCGCCGGAATGGCGAAGTCGAAGCGGTCGTTGAGCGGCGCGACCACGACCGCCGGGGCGAAGGTGGCGCCACCGTCGGCCGACTTGAGCATGCGCACCTGGGCCGGATTGGCGCCGTCGGTGGTCGGGTAGAAGAAATAGACGTTGCCCTGCTTGTCGGTGGTGATGTCGCTGCCGATGCCGCGGCGCGCACTGTCCAGCGACTGCGCTGCCGCGTAGGTCGCGCCGCCGTCGGTGGAGCGCGAGAACTTCTGCACGTTGGCCTCGTGCCACGCGATGTAGACGTTGTCGGCGTGCGGCGACGCGGCGAAACGGTCGACGTGGATGTACTCCTTGTCGGCGCCGCTGCCCACCAGTTGCACCGGCGTGGTCCAGGTCGCGCCGTTGTCGGTGGAACGGTAGGCGAACACGCCGCAGCCGCTGAATCCGCAGGTGGTCAGCGACGCGGTGTAGGCCACCGTGCCGTCGATCGACCAGTCCACGGTGGGATCGCAGCAGGTCGCCGGTCCCGGCAGCGCGCCGGCGATGGCCCAGGTCTCGCCGCCATTGCTCGAGGTCCACATGATCTGGCGGAAATCGGCGTCGGTGCCGTTGGTGCCCGCGATCACGCGGTTGCGGTCGACCGGATTGATCGCCACCGCCGATTCGGCGGCGCCCACCGGCGTGGTGATGCGCACCTCGCCGTCGAGGGCATCGGGCGCGTAGGCCTCGGCCGCCGGCAGACCCGCGTCGAGGAACACGAAGCTGCCGTCGGCGGCCCGGGTCAGGCGGCGGAAGATGCGGCCTTCGTACAGGAACCCGCGGTAGTGCATGCGAAAGGCGTTGCCGGCCGACCGCGGGTACTGCGCCTCGCCTTCGCGCGGCAGTTTCGGGTTCGCGCGCCGCAGGGCCACGCGGTAGAACACCGGGATGGCGTCGTGCAGCAGGTGCTCGGTCGGCGACAGCAGCGCGACGTCCGCGCGGGTCAGCGCGTAGTTGCGGTCGTCCCAGGGGCTGAAGCGCGCGAAGGCCGCATAGTCGACCTCGGGATCGGCGCCGCGTGCCTGCACGATGGCGGGCTGCACGGTGGCGGCCTGCACGGCGCTGGCGAGCGACAACACGACGACAGCCACGAAGGCGGCGAAGCGAGACATGGACATCCCCCGGAGCGAACGCTGGCCGCGGCCGTTCCGGACGCAGGCGATCAGGTCTTGCGACTGGGCGTCGGCGTCCCTGGCCGACGAAGGCCCGGGCCGTCCGCGCCGGCAGCCGTGATGGCGGCGACGCGACAATCCCCGACGGCATCCGGGTGTGGGTCGAGGTTCGACGAGGATGCCGCGGCTGTCAAGCCGGGTCCCGCGCGACGCCGGGCCCGACGCCGCGCTTGCCGGCGCTGAACTGGCGGAGAGGGTGGGATTCGAACCCACGAGGAGGTTGCCCTCCTGGCGGTTTTCAAGACCGCTGCCTTCAACCGCTCGGCCACCTCTCCGCGGCTTGCGCCGCCATTCTAGCCCCGGTGCGCCACGCGCCGCGCGGCTACTCGATGCGGGCGAGCCCGCCGAGGTACGGGCGCAGCGCCACCGGCACGTCGATCGAGCCGTCGACGTTCTGGTGGTTCTCCATCACCGCGACCAGCGCGCGCCCCACCGCCACGCCCGAGCCATTGAGCGTATGCACGAGTTCGGGCTTGCCGGTGTCCGGGTTGCGCCAGCGCGCCTGCATGCGCCGGGCCTGGAAGGCCTCGCAGTTGGAGCAGGAACTGATCTCCCGATAGGCGCCCTGCGACGGCAGCCAGACCTCGAGGTCGTAGGTCTTGGCCGCGGCGAAGCCCATGTCGCCGGTGCACAGCAGCACGGTGCGGTACGGCAGCTCGAGCAGCTCGAGCACGCGCTCGGCGCAGCGCGTCATGCGCTCGTGCTCGGCGGCCGACTGCTCGGGCCGGGTGATCGAGACGAGCTCGACCTTGTCGAACTGGTGCTGGCGGATCATGCCGCGCGTGTCGCGGCCGGCGCTGCCCGCCTCGGACCGGACGCAGGGCGTGTGGCAGACGAGCTTGAGCGGCAG
>CAZTNB010000018.1:3068-30769 GCA_964614825.1 uncultured Gammaproteobacteria bacterium | reverse complement strand
TCGCGCGCCCGCCCGCCCGCCACGTGGCGCTGCGCGAACCATGCCGCCCAGGGCAGCCAGCACTGGCCGAAGTAGATGTTCGGCTGCGAAGCGGCGCGCATCGCCACGGTGCCCAGCAGCGAATAGGCCAGCGCGCCGAACAGCGCCGCGGAGGGCCGGCAGCCGAAGGCGCGCAGCGCGAGGTACATGCCCAGGCTGGCCCAGGCCGCGTGCAGCACCACGAAGGCATCCAGCGCGCCGGTGCCGATGCCCCGGGCATCGGAGAAGGCGGCCAGCCACAGCCACGACGGCGGGTAGAGCGTGCCCGCCTGCATCTCGCCGGCGAGGCTGTGGCCCGCGTGCCGGCCGGCGTCCCACAAGGCCAGCGAGCCCTCGTGCCAGGCCATGGCCATGCGCTGGAACCAGGCCCAGGTCTGCTCCTGCGCGTCGTGGAAGACGAAGAAACTCGCGTCGTCGCCCAGGCGCAGCGACAGCACCGCCACCGGCAGGGCCACTGCCAGGATGGCCGCGATCCACGCGCCCCGATCGTTGGCGCCGCGGTCGCCGTCGCCGGCCGGAGCAGGCAGGACCACCGCCTCAGGCCCTGCGCACGCAGGCCTCCGGCGCGAGGCCGAAGTCCACCGCGGGCCGCACGCCGCGATCGAGGGTCAACGCCGCCACCAGGTGCGTGGGCGTGAGCCGCCCGGCCAGCAGTTCCGCCTCATCGCGCGCGTGCACGCGGTCGATGAAGTCGCGGTCCCACTCGCGCCCGGGATCGAAGTGCGGGCCGAAGCTGCGATCGGTGAAGGGATCGATGAGGTTGCCCCAGGCGAGGAAGGTCTCGAAGCCGAAGCGGGGCAGCAGCAACGGCAGCACGTCCTGCGCGCGGATGCCCTCGAAGCCCTCGACCGAGCAGTCCCAGTCGATGAACTCGGCCTCGTGCCGGCGAAGTTGCACGTTGTAGCGATAGCCATCGGGCAGCTCGCGCCAGAACTCGCGCACCAGCGCCAGCGCCTCCGGCCAGCGCTGGTGGCCGTTGCGGCCGATCATGTCGGAGACGAGGAAGCGCCCGTGCGGCGCCAGCCCGTCGCGCACCGCGTCGTAGAGGTGCTCGAGTTCGACCACGTGGTGCAGGCTCTGGTTGGCGATGATCACGTCGTAGCGGCCGTCCGGCCGCCAGCGGTTGAAATCGCCGGCCATCGCTTCGACCTGCGCGGACAATCCGGCCGCCGCGGCGGCGGCGCGGCCGCGCTCGAGCATGACCGGATTGAGATCCAGGCACTCGATGCGGAAGTCGCGCAGCCCGCGGCCCAGCAGCAGCTCGGCGATCCGGATCTCGCCATCGCAATTGCCGGCGCCCAGGCTGATCGCGCGCAGCGGACCGGCGACGCGGCCTGCCACCGCCTCGATCCCTCGCGCAAAGAAGTCCTCCGGATAGCCGCTGCCGATCGCCTCGAACTTCGGCCGCAGGTAGCGATGCGACCAGTAATGGAAGATCGGCGGCAGGCCGTGCACCTCGGACTCGACGGCGAAGCGCGAGTTCTCCTGGGTGGCGCGTCGCTCGTAGTCCGACCGGGCCGGCTCCGCCGGCGCGCTGGCTGGCGGCGCCGGCGGCCGGCCACTGGTGCGATGCCAAAGGCGACCGAGCTGCGCGCGCATGCCGGCGGGCAGCGGGCGCGCGATGCTGCGCAGCAGGGATTCGATCGCGTCGCGCACGTCAGGTCCGCTCGATCCGGAGGCTGCCGCCACCGTACCCCGCGCCCCGCGGGCGCGCCAGCGCCCGGACCGCTGCATCGCGGCGGCGCTGCCGGGCCGGCACGCCGCCGGACCGCGCGCGGCGGGCGTCCGGGCACGTCAGCGGCGCGCGCACGGCGTTCGCTCCGGCAAGGGCATTCAGCCGCGCAGCCGCGCCAGCACGCGGCGGGCGTAGTAGTGCAGGCGGCCGATCGGCCCGCGGTCGAGCGCGACCCGCATCGCCTCGATCTGCGCCCCGGCGGCGATCACCTCGCGATACAGGCGCTCGTTGTGCTGGTCGCGGCGGGCCAGCAGCACCTGCAATGCCTCGACGTCGGCCTCGCTCAGCACGTGGCCGGCGCGCAGGTGCTGCGGCAGCGGCCGGTCGACGTAGATGGTCGAATGCGTCGGCGCCGTTTCCCCGGCCGGTCGCTCGCGCGTGTAGTAGTACAGGGCGACCGACCGGCGGCCGGACGCGCGCTGCGCCGGCGGCTGGTCGATGCGGGCGAATCCGTGCCAGCTGGTTTCCGTGGTCTCGAAGATCACGCAGCGGTTGTGCAGCGGGTCCACCGTCAGCACGCGGTCGTCGGGCGCGCGCGGATCGCTGTGCAGCTCCAGCGCCCCGCCCCATTGCGGCTGCCACCCGGGATTGAGGTACACGATCAGGTTCAGGCGCCGGTGCCAGCCCTCGACCGGATGGCGGTTGAAGTCCACGTGCGGGTCCAGCTCCTGGCCGTGGCGGTTGTCGTGGGTGCCGCCGCCGAAGTACCACGGGTCGTACAGCAGGGCGTCGATCCCGGTGATGCGGCCGACCAGGGCCAGGAATTCCGGGCTGCGCGCCAGGGCGTCGAGTTCGGGCCAGGGACCGCCGAGCCGGTCGATGCGCTCGACCACCGACTTGCCGCCGATTTCGCCGTCCTCGTTGCGCGCGTCGCCGCGGGCGAAGGGCGGGAAGGCGTCGAGCAGCCGCTGCGCGAACCCGGCCTGCAGGAACCCGTCGATCACCACGTGGCGGAACGGGTCCCGCGGCGCGAAGCGCTGGGCCAGCGCGTCGCAGTGGTCGAGGACCGCGGGGGCGAGGAAATCGGCAAGGCGCATGGCGGCTGGCGTGGCCGTGGGCCGGCAATGATGCCACGCCCCGCGCCCGCGTCAGCCGCCGCAGGTGGTGCCCGCGACCTGGGTGATGCGCGCCAGGCGCATCGAGCCGGTGCCGAATCCCGCGACCGACTGGAACTCGACCGTGCCGTTGTTGCAGTCGCCGAAGCGCAGCGTGATCTGGCCCCAGGCCGGGCGGGTCACCGCGGCCGGATCGAAATTGGGGATGAAGCGGCCGCCGGCGGGGATCGTCATCGGGATCACCGCGCGGTCGCCGCTGATGGTGCCGACGCCGATCATCCAGGCCTGGCCGCCTTCCGGACGAAACGTGTACCAGGCCGCCAGCATCTGGTTGCCGGGCAGCACCTCGAGCAACAGGCCGTGGCCGTCCTGCGCCGGGTCGTACCACGCGCCGCTGAAGGCGGGCCCGATGGCGACGCCGCCGCTGACCGGCGCGCCGTCGCTCAGCCCGTACAGGCGCCCGGCATTGCCGTCGAACACATAGATGTCTCCGACCTCGTCGACGCCGAAGGTGGTGATGCCGAAGTCGGTGTCGAGCAGCTGCACCGCGCCGCCGGCGCGGCTGTAGCCGAAGATGCGGCCGCTGCAGTAGTCGCCGTAGAGGTAGGTGCCCACGAGGCCGGGATACTTGCCGCCGCGATACACGTGGCCGCCCGTGATCGAGCAGCCGCGGTCGTGCTGGTACACCGCCACCGGCGGCACGTGGCCGACGAAACCGTTGCATTCGCTGGTGAAGCAGTTGTTGCCCTCGAAGGCGCGCCAGCCGTAGTTGTTGCCGCCGACGCCGGGGGCCTGGACGTTGACCTCCTCGTATTGGGCCTGGCCCACGTCGGCGATGTAGAGCTCGCGCGTCTGCGGGTCGAAGGCGATGCGCCACGGATTGCGCAGGCCCAGGGCCCAGATCTCCGGCCGCGCATTGGCATCGCCGACGAAGGGATTGTCGGCCGGGATGGCGTACGTGGCGCTGCCCGATTCCACGTCCAGGCGCAGGATCTTGCCCAGCAGGCTCTGCCGGTTCTGCGCCCGGTTGCCCGGGTCGCCGCCGCTGCCACCGTCGCCGGTGGACAGGTACAGGAACCCATCCGCGCCGAACTGCAGCTTGCCGCCGTTGTGGTTCGGATAGGGCTGGTCGAAGGTCAGCACCACCTGCGCGCTGGCGGGATCGCCGCGCTGGCCGTCGGCGCTGGCACGATAGCGCGCCAGCACGCTGTCGCCCTGGCGGTCGGTGTAGTAGACGTAGAAGGTGCGGCGCTGCGCGTAGTTCGGCGCGAAGGCCACGCTGAGCAGGCCCTGTTCCTCGGCGGTCGCACCGACGCGGTCGCGCAGGTCGAGGAAGGGCTCGGCGCGCAGCTGGCCGTTCTCGATCACGCGCAGCTGGCCCTCCTGCTGCGCGAGGTACAGGCGGTTGCTGCCGTCGCCCGCGGCGGCGATGTCCACCACGCTGCCGAGGTTCGAGTAGAGCAGGGTGGCGCGCAGGTCGATGCCGGCGGCGGGCGCCGCCAGCGTCAGCAGCAGGGGCAGGGCGAGACAGGCGCTTGCACGCATCGTTGGGCTCCGAGGGGGACCGGGGCCAATCTACGATGTGCTTCGTAATACGTCAACCCGGCAATTTCGGCAACCGCTGCGGCGCGCCGGGTGCCGTGCCGCTTCAACGCGGACGCGCCGCCGCGGGTTCCGCGAACAGCGCCTCGATCTCCTCGCGCGAGGTCGCCTCGAGCAGGCGCCGGGTGCGCGCGCGCAGGGCCTTGCGCGACAGGGTCTGCAACGCCGCGCGCGCCTCCAGCAGCGCGTTGGGCCGCATGCTGAACTCGGTGTACCCCAGCGCCAGCAGCACCGGCAGGAAGCGCGGATCGCCGGCGATCTCGCCGCAGACCGAGACCGGAATGCCGGCCTGCGCGGCGTTCTCGGCCACCAGGGCCAGCAGGCGCAGCACCGCCGGGTGCAGCGGGTCGTACAGGCCCGAGACCGCGGCGTTGTTGCGGTCCGCGGCGAGCACGTACTGCACGAGGTCGTTGCTGCCCACGGCGAAGAAGTCCATCTCGCGCGCCAGCTCGGCGCTGACCAGCGCCGCCGCCGGCACTTCGATCATCGCGCCCAGCTCGACCCGCTCGGCCATCGGCGCGCCGTCGCGGGCCAGCACCGCGCGGCAGTGCTCGAAGGTGGCGCGCGCGAGGCGCGCCTCCTCCAGGCCGGCGATCATCGGCAGCAGCACCCGCACCGGGCCGTAGGCCGAGGCGCGCAGCATGGCGCGCAGCTGGCGCTGGAACAGCTGCGGCCGCGCCAGCGACAGGCGCAGCCCGCGCAGGCCCAGCGCCGGGTTGGCCTCCGGCGCCACGTCCACCGCGGTGCCGGCGGCCTTGTCGGCGCCGAGGTCGAGGGTGCGCAGGGTCACCGGCTTGCCGGCCATCGCCAGCACCGCCTCGCGGTAGGCGCGGTACTGCACGTCCTCGCCGGGCGGCTCGGCGTGGCCGAGGTAGAGGAACTCGGTGCGGAACAGGCCGACGCCGGCGGCGCCCATGCGTCGCGCCTGGGCCAGGTCGGCGGGCTGCTCGGCGTTGACGTGCAGCGCGATCTCGACGCCGTCGCGGGTGCGCGTTTCGGCGCTGCGCAGCCGCTCGCGCGCGCGCCGGAGGCGCCCGTCCGCGCGCTGCCATTCGCGCAGGCGCGCGAGGTCCAGCGCATCCGGCCGCACGATCACGCGGCCGTTGTCGCCGTCGGCCAGCAGCAGGTCGCCGTCGCGCACCTGGCTCAGCACGCCCGCCACCGCGCACACCTGCGGCCAGCGCAGGCTGCGGGCGAGGATGGCGGCGTGCGAATACGTGCTGCCGCCGGCCAGCACCACCGCCAGCGCGCCGTGCTCGTGCCAGTGGCCCAGTTCGGCCGGCGCGGCGCTGTCGCAGACCACGATCTCGGCGGCGTCGCGCTTGCGCGGCTCGGCGCCGGTCGGGTCGCCGCGCATCAGCGCGCTGAACACGCGCCCCACCACCTGGTCGATGTCCTCGCGCCGGCTGCGCAGGTACGGGTCCTCGATCGCCTCGAAGGCGGCGGCGATGCGGTCACGGTGCGCCTTGAGCGCGGCGGTGGCGCGCAGGTGGTGGCGGCGGATGCCCTCGCGCACGCCGTCGGCGAACTCGCGGTCGTCGAGGATCAGGGCGTGGGCGTCGATGAACTCGGCCAGCTCGCGCTTGAGCGAACCGCGCAGGCGCTGGCGCAGCGCGCCCAGCTCGGCGCGCGCGGCGACCAGGGCGGCGTCGAAGCGCGCCAGTTCCGGTGCCACCTCGCCCGGCGTCAACGGCGCGGTCTCGACCTCGAACCGCGCCGGGTAGATCACGCGCGCGCGCCCCAGCGCCAGGCCCGGCGAGCCGGGGATGCCGGCGAGCTCGATCCGGGCCACGCTCAGGCGTCCTCGCCGAAGCGGGCGGCGACCAGCGCGGCGATCGCGGCGGCGGCGGCTTCCTCGTCCGGGCCGTCGACCGCCAGGCGCAGGGTCGAGCCGCAGGTCGCGGCCAGCATCATCAGGCCCATGATGCTCTTGGCGTTGACCTGGCGGCCGCGGTGCGCGACCTGGATGTCGCTGCGGAACGCGGAGGCCGCCTGCACCAGCCTGGCGGCGGCGCGCGCATGCAGGCCGAGCCGGTTGACGATCGGGAGCTCGCGTTCGATCACGACAATGGTCCCGGTGCCGCTCAGGCGGTGTCCAGGATGACGCCGTTGCGCGCGCCCGCCGCCGCGGTCAGGGCCAGTTCGGCCAGCTCCTGGTCGGCGTAATTGAGCACGCGCAGCAGCATCGGCAGGTTCAGGCCCGACACGCGCCGCACCGCCGTGCCCTGCGCGGCGAGCTGCGCGCCGAGGTTGCTGGGCGTGGAGCCGTAGAGGTCGGTGAGCACCAGCACGCCGGCGCCGCTGTCGAGCGCGCGCATGCAGCGCGCGGCGCGATGCAGCGCGCCCTCGGCCGACTCGCCGTTGGCATACTCCACCGCCTCGACCGCGAGCGGCAGGACGCCGACCACGCCGCGCGCGGCCTCGAGCAGGGCGCCGCCGAGCCCGGTATGGGTGAGGAGCAGGATGCCTACGGCCATGGCTAGCCTCGTGCCGATGCGCCCGGGAGGCCGGCGCACGCCCTATTCGAGTTCGCGGTGGAAGCTGATCACGCCGCCGCGCAGGGTGCGGAAGTGCTCGGCCAGGCGTTCGACCAGGTACACGGAACGATGGCGCCCGCCGGTGCAACCGATGGCGATGGTGACGTAGTTGCGCTGGTCGGCTTCGAAGCGCGGGATCCAGCGCACGAGGAAATCGCGCACCTCGCCGAGGTAGCGCTCGACCTCCTCGTGCTTGCCGAAGTACTCGCGGATCGCCGCGTCCTTGCCCGACAGCGGCCGCAGCCTGAGGTCCCAGTGCGGATTGGGCAGGCAGCGCGCATCGAACACGAAGTCGGCGTCGGCGGGCACGCCGCGGCGGTAGGCGAAGGACTCGAACAGCAACGACAGGTCGGCGGCCGACGCGCCGAACTCGGTGGCGATCGCGCGCCGCAGCTGGTGCACGTTGAGCTCGCTGGTGTCGAGCACCAGGTCGGCGATCGCGACCAGCGGCCGCAGCAGGCGTCGCTCGAGGGCGATGGCATCGGCCAGCGAGATGCCGTCCATGCCCAGCGGGTGGCGGCGGCGGGTGTCGGCGTAGCGCTTGATCAGCACCTCGTCGCGGGTATCGAGGAACACCAGCCGGTAGGCGATGCCGCGCGCGGCCAGGCGCGCCAGCATTTCCGGCAGGCGCTTGAGGTCATCGGGCTGGTTGCGCACGTCGACGCCGACCGCGAGGCGCGGATGGTGGCCGTCGGCGACGGCCTCGACGAACTGCGGCATCAGGCCGGTGGGCAGGTTGTCGACGCAGTAGTAGTCGAGGTCCTCCAGCGTGCGCATGGCCACGGTCTTGCCGGAGCCCGACAGGCCGCTCACCACCACCAGCCGGGTCTCGGCCACCGGCCCGCGCGGCTTGTCGCCCGAAGTCGTCGAATCGACCATGCGTACAGCTTGTCCGAGCACTGCGCGCTAGGCAAGCACGGATCGGCGCGGTCATGCGCGGCCGTGGCGGTCGGGTGGGGTCGCCGCCGGGACCAGGGCGGCGGCTCGGCTACGAGTGGATGTGGCCGGGTGCGGCTCGTGCAGCCTCGCGGGTCGTCACCAGGGCGCCTGGCGCCGCAACTGGTGCGCCTGGCGGTCCATGAAGGTCTGGGCCGGGTCGATGCCCTTGGAGCGCAGCAGGTGGTGGCGCACGGCGGCCTCGACCAGCACCGCGAGGTTGCGGCCCGGCGCGACCGGCAGGGTGATCTGCGGGATCTCGACCTCGAGCACGGTGCGGTAGCCGGTCACGCCGGACAGGCGCTGCAGGGCGTCGCCCTCGTTGAGCACCTCGAGGCCGGCCAGCTGCACGATCAGGCGCAGGTACTTGTTGCGCTTGACCGCGGTGTCGCCGAACATCTCGCGCACGTTGAGCACGCCGAGGCCGCGCACCTCGAGCAGGTCGCGCAGCAGTTCCGGGCAGGTGCCGTCGAGCACGTCGGGCGCGATCTGGCTGAACTCGGGCGCGTCGTCGGCGATCAGCCGGTGGCCGCGCGTGACCAGTTCCAGCGCCAGCTCGCTCTTGCCGGCGCCGGACTCGCCCATGATCAGCACGCCGATCGAGTACACCTCGAGGAAGGTGCCGTGCAGCGTGACCCGCCGCGCCAGCGCGCGCGCGAGGTGGTACTGCAGGTGGGTCACGATCTCGTGGCCGCGCATGGCGCTGACCCACACCGGCGTGTCGGACGCCTCGGCGGCGTCGTGCAGGTCGCCGGGCACGGCCTGGTCGCGGCTGACGATCAGCGCGGTCGGCCGGTACTCGATGATGCGGGCCACGGTCTCGGCGCGCTGCGGCGCGGACAGGCCGTCGAGGTAGCGCAGCTCCTCGGTGCCGATCACCTGCAGCCGGTTCGGGTAGATGATGTTGAGGTAGCCGACCAGCGAAGGCCGCCGTTGCAGCGTCTCGCCGGCCTCGAGGATGCGGCCCTCGCCGCGCTCGCCCGCCACCCAGCGCAGGCGCAGCCGCTCCCTGAGCGGCTCGTACAGTGCGCGCGCGCTGGCCTGCGGGGCGCTGGCGGCGGGCGGCTTGCCGCTCATGCGGCGCGGTTCTGCTCGCTCCAGCCGGCCAGCGCCTCGTACAGCGCGGCGGCGTCGCGCGCCTTGCGCAGTTCGGCCACCGTGGCCGGATCGCTGAACAGGCCGGCCAGTTCGGCCAGGAACATCAGGTGCTGGTCGGTGAAGTGCTCCGGCACCACCAGCGCGAACACCAGGTCGACGGCCTTGCCGTCGGCGGCGTTGAAATCGACCGGCTCCTTGAGCCGGACGAAACAGCCGCAGGCGCGGGTGATCTGCGCGCTGCGGCCGTGCGGGATGGCGACGCCCTGGCCCAGGCCGGTGGAGCCGAGTCGCTCGCGCCGGACCAGGCTGTCGTAGATGGCGCGTTCCGATTCGGCGCCGCCGCCATCGTCGAGCAGGCGCGCGAGCTGCTCGAGCAGGCGCTTCTTGCTGGTGGCGGCGGCGTCGACGACGACGCGGGCCGGCGTGAGCAGATCGAGAATTCGCATGTGCGCGCCAGCCCCCTGTGCGCCGGTGTGCCGCCTAGATCGCCTTGCGCGAACGCTGGGCGTCGGCGCGGTGGTGATCGGTGATCTTTTCCTTGTGCTTGCGGACCTGCGCCTCGAGCTTGTCGGCCAGGGCGTCGATCGCGGCGTACATGTCCGTCCCCGTCGCCTCCGCGTGCAGCACCTTGTGGCGCGCGGCGGACACGGTCGCCTCGGCGCGATGATGCAGCTTTTCCACCGTCAGTACGACCAGGGTGTCGTAGACCCCGTCGAAATGCCGGCCGGTGCGCTCGAGCTTGTCGACCGTGTACTTGCGCAGCGCGGGCGTGACTTCGATCTGGTGGCCGGTGACTTGGATTTGCATGACGGTCCTCCGTTGCGGTGGCGGGGCGGCGCCGGGGCCGCCGGTTTGCGCTGCGGGCGGCGACGCCATGCCGGCGTTGGCCGCTCGCGCAGTAAGGAGTTGGGGATGCAACCGGCAGGACGCAAGCACGGGCGGCAGGGCGCTCAGCCCAGTCGGCAGCGATCGCTGGAGGCGGGGATGTTCATCGCTTCGCGGTATTTTGCCACGGTCCGCCGCGCCACCGCGATGCCGCGCCGGTTGAGTTCCTCGGCGATCGCGGCGTCGGACATCGGCCTGGTCGGGCTTTCCTCGTCCACCAGCTTGCGGATCATGGCCCGGATCGCGGTCGCGGAGGCCTCCCCGCCCTCGGCCGTGGCCAGCCCGACCGAGAAGAAGTGCTTGAATTCGAAGGTGCCGCGCGGGGTGTGCAGGTACTTGCGCGTGGTGATGCGCGAGACGGTGGACTCGTGCACGCCGATTTCATCCGCGACTTCACGCAGCGTCAACGGGCGCATCGCCTCCGGGCCGTAGTCCAGGAACGCGCTCTGCTGGCGCACGATGCAGCCGGCGACCTTGAGCAGGGTGTCGCCGCGCTGGGCCAGGCTGCGGATCAGCCAGCGCGCCTCCTGCAGGCGCCCCTTGAGGTAGGTGCCGTCGCTGCCGCGGCTGACCGCCGCCAGCCGCTCGTAGTCGCGGTTCACGGCCAGGCTCGGCGTGCAGCTCGGGTTGAGGCGCACGCGCCAGCGGCCGTCGTGCTTGCTGGCATAGGCGTCGGGCACCACGTACTCGGTGGCGATCTCGCCCACCGCGTTGCCGGGGCGCGGGTTGAGGCCGCGCAGCAGCGCGGTGGCGCAGGCGAAGGCGTCGGCGCTCACGCCCAGGCGGCCGGCAAGGCGTTGCTGTTCGCGCGCCAGCAACTCGAGGTGGCGGTCGGCGAGGTCGCGCGCGAGGGCCAGGTGCGGGGTATCGGGATCGAGCAGGCCGAGCTGCACCAGCAGGCATTCGCGCAGGTCGCGGCTGGCGACGCCGGGCGGATCGAAGCGCTGCAGGCGGTGGCGCACGGCCTCGATGTCCTCGATCGTGGCGTGGACCGCCGGTCCCAGCGCGTCGCGGATCGCCTCCAGCGGATCGCGCAGGTAGCCGTCCTCGTCCAGCGACTCGATCAGCGCCTCGGCGATCGCGCGGTCGCGCGCCGACAGCGGGGTGAGGTTGAGCTGCCACTGCAGGTAGTCGGCGAGGCTCTGCGGCGCCGCGGTGCGGGCCTCGAGCGAGTCGCCCTCGGCGTCGGTGCCGGAACCGCTGCCGCGCGGCCGCTCGAACGAGAAGTCCTCGTTCTCCTCGCTCCATTCGGGCAGGTCGTCGCCATGCGGCGATTGCTCCGCCGCGGCCGCCGGCTCGTCCGCGCCGGCCTCCTCGCCGGCGGGCGCCGGCGCGGCCATGGCCTCGCCCTCGGCCGCGGCCTCCTCGCCGCCGCCCTCGTCCTGCTCCAGCAGGGGGTTGCTCTCCAGCGCCTCGCGGATCTCGATCTCGAGTTCGGCCGCCGACAGCTGCAGCAGGCGGATGGCCTGGCGCAGTTGCGGCGTCAGGCTCAGCTGCTGACTGATCCCGAGTTTGAGGGCGGGCTTCAAGGGAAAGGGCGCGCTAGCAAGAACCGTTCCACCGATTGTGGGCTGGTACGGGCGAGGGGCGCAAGGCGCCGGGGCGCGTTACATGCGGAACTCGTGGCCCAGGTAGACCTCGCGCACCCGCGGATCGGCCAGCAGCCGGTCGGGCTCGCCCTCGGCCAGCACCACGCCCTCGTTGAGGATGTAGGCGCGGTCGACGATGCCCAGGGTCTCGCGCACGTTGTGGTCGGTGATCAGCACGCCGATGCCGCGCGACTTGAGGTGGCGCACGATCTTCTGGATCTCGGTGACCGAGATCGGGTCGACGCCGGCGAAGGGCTCGTCGAGCAGCATGTAGCGCGGCCGCGCGGCCAGCGCGCGCGCGATCTCGACCCGGCGCCGTTCGCCGCCGGACAGGCTCTGGCCCTTGGCCTCGGCGAGGTGCGCCACGTGCAGTTCATCGAGCAGCCGCGCCAGTTCCGCCTCGCGGCCCTTGCGGTCGAGGTCGGCGCGCAGCTCGAGGATCGCCAGCACGTTCTGGGCCACGGTCAGGCGGCGGAACACCGAGGGTTCCTGCGGCAGGTAGCCGAGGCCCAGCCGCGCGCGCACGTGCATCGGCAAGGCGGTGATGTCGCGATCGTCGAGCTGGATGCGGCCGGCGTCGGCCGCCACCAGTCCCACCACGAGGTAGAAGCAGGTGGTCTTGCCCGCGCCGTTGGGCCCGAGCAGGCCCACCACTTCGCCCGGATCGAGCCGGAACGAGAAATCGCGCACGACGTCGCGCGCCCGGTAGCGCTTGCGCAGGCCCTGCGCGTGCAGCATCAGTTCGGCTTCGCCGGGGCGGGCGGCTGCGGCAGGATGTGGAGCTTGACCCGGCCGCCTTCGCCGCCATCGCCGGACAGCTTGCCGGTGGCGAGGTCGTAGGTCACGCGTTCGGCGCGCATCTCGCCCTTGGGCTGCGAGATCACGACGGCGCCGGTGAACACCACCTGTTCGGCCTTGATGTCGTAGTCGATGTTGAGCGCGCGCGCATCGAGGCGGCCGCCGTCGTCGAGGTCCTGCGCCAGCGAGGCCGGCTTGCCCTCGAGCACGGCGCGCAGGATGTCGCCGGCCTTGCTCTGGTGGATCACCGCGCGATCGGCCTGCACCTCGGTGGTGCCCTGGGTGATGCGCACGCTGCCGCTGAGCACCGACTGGCCCTCGCCGAGGCCGAACTCGCTGCGGCCGGCGCTGACGTCCATCGGCTTCTCGCGGTCGCTGGTGAGCGCCCACGCGGGCGCGCAGGCCGTGGCGAGCAGCAGGACGAGGAGGCTACGGCAGCGCATCGAGCTTGGGGTCATAGCGTCCGGTGACCTGCGAGCGCAGCACGAAGCGCCCGGTCCTGAGATCGGCGTCGAGGCCGGTGCCGCGCAGTATAGAGCCGGGGCTGCGCAGGGTCACCGCATCGTCGCTGCTGACCCGGTCGGCCTCGACCAGGGCGTGCAGGCTGGCGCCGTCGATGGTCAGCGGATCGAGGTCCGGCGTGGCCGGGCGCTCGGCGTGGACGTCGCGCAGCAGTCGCACTTCCTTGGCATCCTTGCTGACCCAGCCCTCGGCGGCGTGCGCGTTCCAGGCATGCCCGCCGCCGTCGACGAAGCGGAAGCGGGGCCGTTCCACGTCGAAGGTGCCGAGCCAGGGATGGCGGGTCATGCGCGGCGCCACGACCTCGAAGGCGAAGCTGCCGTCGGTGCGGTAGGCGGCCAGCGAGAAGTCGCTCAGGGCATAGTCCGAGCGCGGCGGTCCGACGAAGTTGTCGGCGGAAGGCGGTTCGCGCTGCAGCCACAGGATCCATTGGGTCAGCGCGGCGAAGACCGCCAGCGCCGCGGCGCCGGCCAGGGTGCGCTCGAGCCGCGACAGGCGTTCGCGCAGGCTGGGGGCGGGCAGGCCCGGCGTGGCTGGCGCGGCGGGCATCAGGCGCCCGCGTAGCGGGCGTAGGCCGCCGCTTCATGGCCCTGCGCGGCCAGCAGCAGGTCGCACACCTCGCGCGCCGCGCCGTGGCCGCCGGGCAGGCGCGTGCGCCAGTGCGCGATGCCGAGGATCCACGGATGCGCGTTCGCCACCGCCACGGCCAGGCCCGAGCGCAGCATGCACGACAGGTCGGGCGCATCGTCGCCGGTGAAGGCGACCTGGTCGAGGGCCAGGCCGCGCGCGGCCACCAGCGCCTGCAGCCGGGCCAGCTTGTCGTGTTCGCCCTGGTGGGTGTGCGCCAGGCCCAGCTCGGCGGCGCGCCGCGCCACGATCGGGCTGTTGCGCGCGGTGATCAGCGCCACCTCGATGCCGAACTCGCCCAGCAGCTTGAGGCCGAAGCCGTCCTGCGAGTTGAAGGATTTCGACTCGCGCCCGTCGGCGTCGAAGCTCAGGCGGCCGTCGGTGAGCACGCCGTCGACGTCGAAGCAGGCCAGGCGGATGCGGGCCGCGCGCTGGCGCACGTCGTCGGGCACGTTGGCGAGCAGGGTGTCGGGCATGCGGTTCGATCCGGGGCAGGGGGCGGTGAGGCGCGCGCCGCGTGGTCCTGGCCCCGCGCGAGCGGCTTCAGCCGCGACCGCGCGGCTGCACCAGGCGGCACGCGGTCGCGGCCGGAGCCGCGCGCGCGGGGCGCGGATCCAGCACGGCGCCGGTCACACCACCCGCGCGCGCAGCAGGTCGTGGATGTTCAGGGCGCCGACCAGGCGATGGTCGGCATCGACCACCAGCAGGGCGTGGATCTTGAAGTCCTCCATCACCCGCGCCGCCTCGGCGGCGAGCTTGTCCGGCTGGATGGTCTTGGGCCGCGCCGTCATCACCCGGGTGACCGGGGTCGCGCGCAAGTCGCATTCCTCGTCGTCGAGGATGCGGCGCAGGTCGCCGTCGGTGAACACGCCGAGCAGGCGGCCCTCGTCGTCGACCACGCCGGTCATGCCCAGGCCCTTGCGCGTCATCTCCACCAGCGCCTCGGAGATGCTGGCGCCGGCAGCCACCTTGGGCACCTGTTCGCCGGCATGCATGATGTCGCTGATCAGCAGCAGCAGGCGCCGGCCCAGGCTGCCGGCCGGGTGCGAACGGGCGAAGTCCTCGGCGGTGAAGCCGCGCGATTCGAGCAGGGCGATCGCGAGCGCGTCGCCCATCACCAGCGCCGCGGTCGTGCTGGCGGTGGGCGCGAGGCCCAGCGGGCAGGCCTCCTCCGGCACGCTGACGTCCAGGTGCACGTCGGCCAGGCGGCCGAGCGTGGAATTGGGCTTGCCCGACAGCGCGATCAGCGGCACGCCCTGGCGCTTGATCAGCGGGCCGATGGTGAGCAGCTCGTCGGTTTCGCCGGAATTGGACAGCGCCAGCACCACGTCGCTGGCCGTGATCATGCCGAGGTCGCCATGGCTGGCCTCGCCCGGGTGGACGAAGAAGGCCGGCGTGCCGGTGGAGGCCAGGGTGGCGGCGATCTTGCTGGCGATGTGGCCGGACTTGCCCATGCCGGTGACGACGACGCGGCCGCGGCAGGCCAGCATCAGCTCGCAGGCGCGGCGGAAGCCGCCGTCGAGGCGGTCGGCCAGGCCGGCGATGGCGCGGGCCTCGATGGCGAAGACCTCGCGCGCGCTGGCTTCGAGGCGGTCGGCATCGAGTCGGTTGGCGGCCGGGCTGCCGGTCGCTGGGCGGATCTGTGCGTTCATGGCGTTTCGCGGGCGCTCCAGGGTCATGGGCATGGGCGGCATTCTTCAACGGGCCGCCTTCGGCTACCATGCGCGGCCCATTCTACCCCCATCCCCCCGTCCGGCCGCCGAACGACCGGACGCGGCCCGCGCCCCGTCGCCGGCCCGTGAAGACCACCCCCATGGACGCCGCCACCATCCAGCGCATGATCGAACAGGGCCTGCCCGGCTCGCAGGCCGCCGTGCAGGGCGCCGACGGCGTCCACTTCGAGGCCCGGGTCGTCTGCGCCGCGTTCCAGGGCAAGCTGCCGCTGGCCCGGCACCGGATGGTCTATGCGACCCTGGGCGAACACATGGGCGGCGCGATCCATGCGCTTGCCCTCAAGACGCTCACGCCCGAGGAAGCGTCGCACGGCTCCTGAGCCGGGCCGCGCGCGAGGTCCAGCCATGGCGAAGATCGTGATCAGCGGCGGCGAGCCGCTCAACGGCGAGGTCTGGATCTCCGGGGCCAAGAACGCGGTGCTGCCGATCCTGGCTTCCTCCCTGCTGGCCGACGAGCCGGTGGTGATCGGCAACGTGCCGCACCTGCACGACGTCACCACCACCATGGAACTGCTCGGCCAGATGGGCGTGCGGCTGGAGGTGGACGAGCGCATGCGCATCCTGGTCGACCCGCGCCCGGCGCGGCGCTTCGTCGCGCCGTACGACCTGGTCAAGACCATGCGCGCCTCGATCCTGGTGCTGGGCCCGCTGGTGGCCCGCTTCGGCGAGGCGCTGGTGTCGCTGCCGGGCGGCTGCGCGATCGGCTCGCGCCCGGTGGACCTGCACATCAAGGGGCTCGAGGCGCTGGGCGCCGAGGTCACGGTGGAGCAGGGCTACATCCATGCCCGCGCCAGGCGCCTCAAGGGCGCGCGGGTGATGATGGACCTGGTCACCGTCACCGGCACCGAGAACATCATGATGGCGGCGGCGCTCGCGCAGGGCACCACCGTGATCGAGAACGCGGCGCAGGAACCCGAGGTGGTCGACCTCGCCAACTGCCTGATCAGCATGGGCGCGCAGATCGAGGGCGCCGGCAGCAACACCATCGTGGTGCACGGCGTCGAGCGCCTGCACGGCACCACCTACGACGTGCTGCCCGACCGCATCGAGACCGGCACCTTCCTGGTCGCCGGCGCCATCACCCGCGGACGCGTGGTGGCGCGGCGCGCGCGGCCCAAGACCCTGGACGCGGTGCTGTCCAAGCTCGAGGACGCCGGCGCGCACATCAACACCACCGACGACCAGATCGAGATCGACATGCGCGGCGGACGCCCGCAGGCGGTGAGCCTCACCACCGCGCCGTACCCGGCCTTCCCCACCGACATGCAGGCGCAGTTCACCGCGCTCAACACGGTGGCCGAAGGCGTCGGCGTGATCACCGAGACCGTGTTCGAGAACCGCTTCATGCACGTGCAGGAACTGCAGCGCCTGGGCGCCGACATCAAGGTCGAGGGCAACACCGCGATCATCCGCGGCGTCGAGCACATGAGCGGCGCGCCGATCATGGCCACCGACCTGCGCGCATCGGCCTGCCTGGTGCTGGCCGGGCTGGTCGCGCACGGCGACACCACGGTCGACCGCGTGTACCACATCGATCGCGGCTACGAGAACATCGAGGAAAAGCTCTCGGGCCTCGGCGCGCGGATCCGCCGCCTGCCGAACTAGCGGGCCTCGGCGCGGCGGCCGCCGCTGCCGCGGCGCGTCCTTCAGGCGTGGTATGGCGCCGACAGTTCGTGCACGGCGTCGACCAGCACGCGAACGTGCTCGGGATCCACGTCCGGCGTCACCCCGTGGCCCAGGTTGAACACGTGGCCGGTGCCGGCGCCGAAGGCAGCCAGCGTCTCCGCCACCGCGATCCGGATCGCGTCGGGGCTGGCGTACAGCGTGGCCGGGTCGAGGTTGCCCTGCAGAGCCACCCGATGGCCGATGCGGCGCCGCGCGTCGCCGAGGTCGACGGTCCAGTCCAGTCCCACCGCCTCGCAGCCGCTGGCGGCGATCAGCTCGAGCTGGTGCACGCCCTTGCTGAACAGGATCAGCGGCACGCCCGCCTCGCCGCTGCCGCGTTCGAGCGTGGCCGCGATCTCGTTGAGGTAGCGCAGCGAGAACTCGCGGTACTGCGCCGGGGTCAGCACGCCGCCCCAGGTGTCGAACACCATCACCGCCTGCGCGCCGGCGGCGATCTGCGCGGCGAGGTAGGCCGTCACCGCGCGGGCGTTGAGCGCCAGCAGCTGGTGCAGCGTGGCCGGGTCCTCCAGCGCCATGGCCTTGATCCGCGCGTAGCGTTCGCTGCCGCCGCCCTCGACCATGTAGCAGGCCAGCGTCCACGGGCTGCCGGAGAAGCCGATCAGCGGCACGCGGCCGTGCAGCTCGTGGCGGATCAGGCGCACCGCATCGGTGACGTAGCGCAGCCCGGTTTCCATGTCCGGCACGCCGAGGCGGGCGACGTCGGCGGCGTTGCGCACCGGGCGCGCGAAGCGCGGGCCCTCGCCCTCGCCGAACGACAGGCCCAGGCCCATCGCGTCGGGGATGGTCAGGATGTCGGAGAACAGGATCGCGGCATCGAGCGCGAACCGCGCCAGCGGCTGCAGCGTCACCTCGCAGGCCAGCTCGGGCGACTGCGCCAGGGCGAGGAAATTGCCGGCGCGCGCGCGGGTGGCGCGGTACTCGGGCAGGTAGCGGCCGGCCTGGCGCATGATCCAGACCGGCGTGCGGTCCACCGGCTGGCGCCGCAGCGCGCGCAGGAAGCGGTCGTTTTGCAGCTTGGCTTCGGCCATCGGGGCGATCCCGTGCAGTGACGTTCAGTGAGTGCGCAGCTCGGACTGCAGCGGACCGATGCGGCGCACGAAGGCGCCGCTGCCGCCGGGCAGCGTGCGCGCCGCCGCGCGCGCCGCGTCGGCGTCGGGGAACTGCGACCACAACAACAAGTAGGTGGGGGCGCCGTCGCCGGCCACCTCGACCACGTGGCAGTCGGCGGGCGCGAGGCCGAGGCGCGTGAGCAGCGCGTCGAATCCGCCGGTGCTGCCGGCGCGCGCGAGCTGCACGGTCCAGGCCGAGGAAGGCAGCGCGGCGAAGCTGGCAGCCGCGGGCAGGGCCAGCGCGGCCGCATCGGCGCGTTGCGCCGGCGCCGCCTGCCACGCGCCGCCATCGGCGCTCGCGGCGACGGGATGCCGATCCACGACCCAGGTGGCCCCGGCGCCCCGCGGGTCCGGTTGCGCCCGTGGCGGCAGCCTCGATCCGGCGGCGCGCACCTCGGTCGACAGCGGCCCGATGCGGCGCGGCGTGCCGGCGAGGCCGGCGTCGCGCAGGGCCAGGCGTGCCGTTTCGGCATCGGCGAAGCTCGACCACAGCAGCAGCCACTGGCGCGGCTCGGTGCTGCCGACCGCGACCAGGTACAGCGGCTCGCCGGGCTGCCGCCCGTCGCGGATGGCGGCGCCGACCGCGGCCTGCGGGTCGCCGACGGCGCGGCCGAGCTGCACGGTCCATGCGCCCGCAGGCAGGCGCAGGAATGCGCTCGCGTCGTACACGCGGACCGCGCTCGGTGCTGCGGGCGCAGTCGCTGGCGCGGCTTGAACCGGCGGAGCGGATTCGGCAGCGGCGGCCGTGGCGGGTGCAAGCCCGGGACCCGGCGCCGCCGGCGTCGTCGCGGCCGGCGCGGGCTCGGTCGGGGAAGTGCCCGGCGCAGCCGATGCACCGGCCTCGGCGACCGGCACGGCGTCGACGGCGGGAGGCACGGGCTCCGCGGCGGCCGCCGGCACCGGTTCGATCGCCGCGGCGGGCGCTTCCACCGCGGCGGGCGCCTCGACCGCCGTGCCGGGCACGGCCTCGGTGGCCGCTTCCGCCTCGGCCGTCGCCAACGACTGCGCTTGCGCAGCGGCCGCAGCGGCGTCGTCGCGTGGCGGCGCGACCGGCTCGGGGGCGGCCGCTGCTTCCGGCTGCGCGCTGGCCGCTGCGACGGGCTCGGGTGCGACCGTGGTTGATTCCGGTTCGGGCTGCGGTGGTGCGGGGGCCGCCTCGGGCCCGGGCGCTGGCGGCTCGGTGGCCGCCTCGGCGACTGCCGCCTCGCGGGCCGCCTCGGCCGGCGCCATCATCGGCGCCAACGGCGGGCCGCGCCGGGACTCCGGCGCGGCCAGGAACGGTGGCGGTGCCGGTACCTCGGCCGGAGTCGGTTCGGCGACGGCCGGGAACGGTGGTTCGGCCACCGGCGCCTCTGCCATTGCTGCTTCGGCCTCGGACGGCGCCACGGCGGCCGCCTCCGCCACCGGCTCCGGCTCGACCGGCGCCGCCGCGGCGGCGCCTTCCTCGACCGGCGGAAACTCGTCGGGCAGCGGACGCGAAGGCGGCGGGGCGGGCTCCGGCGGCGGCGCCGCGTAGGCATGCGCCGGTTCACTCGGCGGCGAGGCCAGGAACGGCGGCGGGGCGCTGCCCGGGCCGGCGTCGACCTGCGCCGGCAGCCCGCGCTCGGGCGGCGGGTTGTCCGGCGTGCCGCATTCCCAGCGGGTGGCGTCCGCGCTGGGCACGCAGATGCGCTTCTCGCCGGCCTTGGGCTGGGCCGCGCTCGCCACGACCAGCACCGGCGCCAACAGCAGGACGGGGAGGGCGCGCGGCCACGCCGCCGCCCGCGCGCGGCCGGACTCAGGGTTCATAGGTCGAGCCGGGCGGGGCCTCGATTCCCTGGAAGAACATCACGTGGAAACCGCGCCGCAGCTGCGCGTCGCGGGCCGCCATCAGGGCCGTCTCGGCGGCCTCGCGCTCGAGGTACACCTCGCGCCGCAGGGTGCCGCGACCGCCCTGCTGGCCGGATTCGCGCAGCAGGGTCCAGCCGCCGAGCAGGTCCTGCTGCAGGATCAGGTGGCAGTACTTCGGCGCCTCGCTGCCCTGGGGCTGGGTCTGCATGAAGATGCGCATGCGCGGAGTCTAGCCGACGCGCCGCGCGCGGACCGTGGGCTTCAGCGCAGTACGGCGAGGATCGCATCCTCGGGCACGTCGGCCGTCACCTCGGCCCGTCCCGGGCCGCGCCACAGGACCAGGCGCAGGCGCCCGCTGAGCGCCTTCTTGTCCAGGCGCATCAGGGCCAGCAACTGCTGCGGGTCCGGTCCCGGCGGCGGCGCCGTCGGCAGGCCGAAGCGCGCCAGCGTCGCCGCCAGCGCCTCGGCCTCCGCGCCCGTGGCCATGCCCAGCACCGCCGACAGGCGCGCCGCCAGCACCATGCCGATCGCCACCGCCTCGCCGTGGCGCAGCGCCTCGAAGCCGGTGGCGGCCTCCAGCGCATGGGCGAAGGTATGGCCGAAGTTGAGCAGGGCGCGCTCGCCGGTTTCGTGTTCGTCGCGGGCCACGATGCCGGCCTTGTGCCGGCAACTGGTCTCGATCGCCTGCGCGGTGGCCTCCGGCTCGCCCGCCAGCAGGGCGCTGGCGTTGGCGGCCAGCCAGTCGAGGAACGGCGCGTCGCCGATCGCGCCGTACTTGAGCACCTCGGCGTAGCCCGCGCGCAGTTCGCGCGGCGGCAGCGTGCGCAGCGTGTCGGTGTCGGCCAGCACGGCGCGCGGCTGGTGGAAGGCGCCGACCAGGTTCTTGCCCTCGGGCAGGTCCACCGCGGTCTTGCCGCCGACCGCCGAATCGACCATCGCCAGCAGCGTGGTCGGCACCTGCACGAAGGGCACGCCGCGCATCCAGCAGGCGGCCGCGAAGCCTGCCAGGTCGCCGATCACGCCGCCGCCGAGCGCCACCACGGTGGCATCGCGGCTGGCCTGCAGCGACGCCAGCGCCGCGAACACGCGCCCGGCCTCGGCCAGGGTCTTGTGCGCCTCGCCCTCGGGCACCTCGTGCAGCCGCGCCTCGCGCGCGCCCAGGGCCGCGAGCACGCGCGCGCCGTAGTGGCGGCCCACCACCGGGTTGGTCACCACCAGCGCGTGGCGTCCGCGCACGGCGTCGGCCCAGGCCGGCGCGTCGTCCATCGCGCCGGGACCGATGCGGATGTCGTAGGCACGCGCGCCGAGCTCGACCCGCACCGTGCGCAGGCTCACGCCGCCGCCTCCGGCGCCGCGCCGCGCTGCCAGCGCCGCTCGAGCTCCAGGGCCAGGTGCTGCGCGGCGACGCCGGCGCTCAGGTCCTCGGCCGCCACGGCCAGGTCGGCGACCTCTTCGTACAGCGGATCGCGCTCGGCGGCGAGCTGCTCGAGCCGCGCGCGCCGGTCGGCGCCGGCCAGCAGCGGCCGCTTGCGGTCGCGTTCGAGGCGGCGCAGCTGCTGCGCCACGCTGGCGCGCAGCCAGACCACGAAGCCGCGCGAGCGCAGCAGCGCGCGGTTGGCCGGGTCGAGCACGGTGCCGCCGCCGGTCGCGAGCAGGCGCCCGCCGCCGCGCGCCAGTTCGGCCAGCAGCGCCGCCTCGCGCTGCCGGAAGCCGGCCTCGCCCTCGAGCTCGAAGATCAGCTTCACGCTGGCGCCGGTGCGCGCCTCCAGCTCGTCGTCGAGGTCGATGAAGGCGAGGCCGAAGTGCTGGGCGAGGCGGCGGCCGATGGTGCTCTTGCCGGCGCCCATCGGCCCGACCAGGAACAGGTTGGGGGCCGGATTCATGGCCCGGATGCTAGCATTCGCACTGCGCAACCGACCCCTGCCCGCATGCTGCGTTTCGTCATCCTCTTCATCGTCCTGCTGCTCGGCTTGTTCTGGGCCTACGTGCTCAAGCCGGTCGAGGTCCATTTCGTCGATCCCTTCACCGGCGCGGTGGCCTGGGTCAGCACCCAGCTCATCCACCTGTTCGACGACAACGTCACCAGCCAGGGCAAGATGCTGCAGAGCACGCTCAACGGCTTCGCCGTGTCGATCGAGCGCGGCTGCAACGGCATGGAGGCGGTGATCATCCTGTTCGCGGCGGTGTTCGCCTTCCCGGCGAGCCTGCTGCAGAAGCTGGCCGGCTTCGTCGCCGGCTTCTTCGCCATCCAGGCGCTCAACATCGTGCGCATCATCAGCCTGTTCTACCTCGGGCAGTGGAGCCAGGTCTGGTTCGACTGGTTCCACCTGTACCTGTGGCAGGCGCTGATCATCCTCGACGCGCTGGTGGTATGGCTGCTGTGGCTGCGCTGGCTGTCGCGGCGCGCGGCCGCGGCAGCGCCGCCCGCAGCGGCGCCGCCGGCAGCCGCGTGACGCGGCGGGGCACGGCTTGCGCCGCTGCCTGATCGCCGGCTGCGGCGACGTCGGCACGCGCCTGGGCCTGCGCCTCGCGGCCGCGGGCGTGGAGGTGCACGGCATCACCCGCGGCAGCACGCTGCCCGCGCCCCTGCTCACGCACCACGCCGACCTCACGGCGGGTCGGCTGTCGCTGCCCGCAACGCCCGCCTTCGACGCGCTGGTGTACCTGCCGGCGCCGGCGCGCCGCGACGAGGCGACCTACCGCGCGCTCTACCTCGACGGTCCGGCGCGCCTGCTCGAGGCGCTGCCGGTCGCGCCGCCGCGGCTGCTGTTCGTGACCAGCACCGCGGTGTACGGCGAGGACGCCGGCGAATGGGTCGACGAGTCCACCGCGCCGGACCCGCGGGCCTGGAATGGCCGCCTGCTGTGGCAGGCGGAGCAGGCCTTGCGCGCGCGCGCGCCGGACGCCGTGGTCCTGCGCCTGGCCGGCCTCTATGGCCCCGGCCGCGAGATGCTGGTCGCGCGCGCGCGCGCCGGCATCGCCGGTTCCAGCGGCCGCTGGACCAATCGCATCCACGTCGACGATGCCGCCGCCGCGGCACTGCACGTCCTGCGCCTGCCGGCGCCCGACCCGCTCTACGTCGTCGCGGACGGCCACCCGGCGACCGAGGCCGAGGTGATGCAATGGCTGGCCGGACGCCTCGGGCTGGCACCGGTCGCGGCGCGGGCCGAGGCGCCGAGCGGACGCCGCGTGCGGACCGCGCGCCTCGCGGCGAGCGGTTTCGCCTGCGTCTACCCCGACTTCCGCGCCGGTTATGCCGGCCTGCTCGCGGCCGCGGCGTTGACGCGGAATTAATGCGCGCCGGGCAGTGCGCGCGGCGCGCTTGCGCTAGACTTCCAGGCCGCGATTGTCCCCACGGAGCGCGCTGCAATGGCCAATTCCGTAGTGAAGGTGATCGAAGTCAGTTCGTCGTCCGCCAAGGGCTTCGAGGACGCGGTGCAAGCGGGCCTGAAGAAGGTCGCCAAGTCCGTCAAGGGCATCCAGGGCGCCTGGGTCAACGAGATGAAGGTCACGACCAACGGCGACGGCAAGGTCACCGAGTGGCGGGTGAACCTCAAAGTCAGCTTCCTCGTGCAATGAGCCCGGCCGCCGCGAACGACGTGGGCGAGTCGCGCGGGGCGGTCACGATCGGCCTGGTCGAGGACGATCCCGACCAGGTCGCGCTGTATTCGAACTGGCTGACCGAGGCCGGGTATCGCGTGCGCGCGTACGGCAGCGCGGCGGAGTTCCGCCGCCGCCTCGGCGCGGAGTCGGTCGACGCCGTGCTGCTGGACTGGATGCTGCCCGACGCCTCCGGCCCGGAACTGCTGGAATGGGTGCGCCATTCGGCGCAGGCGCAGCTGCCGGTGCTGTTCCTGACCGCGCGCTCGGCCGAGGCCGACGTGGTGCAGGGCCTGCGCACCGGCGCCGACGACTACCTGGTCAAGCCGCCCGGCCGGGCCGAGCTGCTGGCGCGGATCGAGGCGGTGCTGCGCCGCAGCGGCGTGGCCGCGCTCGACGTGGTGATCCGCGACGTGCAGCCGTACGAGATCGACACCCAGCGCCGCAAGCTGACGCTCGACGGCGCCGAGGTGCGCCTGACCGACCGCGAGTTCGACCTCGCCGCGTTCCTGTTCCGGCGCCATGGCCGCGTGGTCAGCCGCGACACCCTGCTGGCGCAGGTCTGGAACCTCGGCGCCGGCGTGGCCACGCGCACGGTCGACACGCACATGAGCCGCCTGCGCAAGAAGCTGGGGCTCGACGGCACCCATGGCTGGCAGCTCACCGCGGTCTACCAGCACGGGTACCGCCTGGAGCGACGCTGAAGGGGCGCGAGGCGGCGCTTGACGGCCGCGCGCGCAAGGCGCAGCGTCGCAGGCGCGAGGACGATGCCCGCGGCAGCCGCGCGGGCACTTGGGGGTAACATGGCACGCAAGACCGGGGCCCGCAGCAAGGCCCGTGCACCCGCGGCGCCGCCGCCGGGGCGCGGCAAGGCGACGCGCCCCGCGCGCGCCGCCGTGAGCGCGCTCCCGCACAAGGCAGGCAGGAGGAACGAGCCCGTGGCCGAGAAGAAACCGACCGCCGACGCGGCCGACCGCAACGTCGACCAGATCCGCGACATCCTGTTCGGCGGCCAGATGCGCGACTACGAGCGCCGCTTCCAGGAGCTGGCGCAGAAGCTCGAGCAGGAGGCCGGCCGCCTGCGCAGCGAGATGGAGAAGCGGGTCGCGACGCTGGAGAAGCGCCTCGACGACCAGGTCGACAAGCTGGGCAAGGCCCTGCGCCAGGAAGTGGGCGATCGCGGCAAGGCCGTCGACGAGCTCGAGGCCCGCACCTTGCAGGCCGCGCGCAGCGCGCGCGCCGAGATCAACGGCGCGATCGACCGCCTGCAGCACGAACTGTCCGCCGGCGAGGAGCGCGCGCGCAAGGCCCTCGCCGAACTCGCCGCGAGCCTCAAGGCCGCCAGCAGCGGCGCCGAGTCGGCGCTGGTCGCGGCGCGGCAGGAGCTGCGCGCGGAGAAGCTGTCGCGCGACGACTTCGCGGCCCTGCTCACCGAACTGGCGCTGCGCATCAAGGGCGAGTTCGAGCTGCCGACCAGGAAGTAGCCGGCCGCTCGCGGGGACGCACGTGTCCGAATCGGAGTTCGAGCGGCTGAAGGACCTGCTGCTGGGCGCGGAGCGGGCGGCGCTGGACGCGCACGCGGCGCGCCTGGCCGATCTGGAGCGCGAACGCCAGCGCATCGAGGCGCTGGAAGAGGCGCGCAAGGAGCTGCCGCGGCGCCTGCCGCAGCTGCTCGAACGCGCCGGCCGCGAGGACGGCCCGCGGCTCGCGCGCGCGCTGTCCGAGCCGGTCGCCACGGCGCTGGGCGGCGCGGTGCGCAAGCAGCGCCAGGCCATCGTCGACGCGCTGTTCCCGGTGATCGGCCCGATCATCCGCAAGGCGATCGCGGAATCCCTGCGCACGCTGGTTGGCGACCTCAACCGCGCCCTCGAATCGAGCTTCACCCCGCGCGGGCTGCGCTGGCGCTTCGAGGCCTGGCGCACCGGCGCCTCGTACGCGCAGGTGGTGCTGCGGCACACGATGCGCTTCCGCATCGACCACCTGTTCCTGATCGAGCGCGAGTCGGGGCTGGTGATGCACCGCGAATCGACGCCCGACCTGCCCGACCTCGACAGCGACGCGATCTCCGGCATGCTGACCGCGCTCGGCGAGTTCGTGAAGGACTCGGTCGGCCGCACCGACGGCGCCGGGCTCGAGTCGGCGCGGGTCGGCGAGCACCTGGTGATGCTGATCGAGGGCCCGCGCCTCAACCTCGCCGCCTTCGTGCGCGGCGTGCCGCCGCCGGCCTTGCGCGAGGGGCTGCAGGCGCGCCTGGAATCGATCCATGCCCGCCTCGCCGACCCGATGGCGCCGATCGACGCCCGCGATTCGGACCTCGGCCAGGCCTTCGCCGAGCAGCTCTCGATCCAGTCCGTGGACGAGGCCGCGCGGCAGCGCGACGAGCGGCCGGCGGCCGCGCCCTCGCGCCTGCCGCTGGCGATCGCGGCGGCGCTGCTGGTGGCGCTGGTCGCGGGCCTGTGGCTGCGCGGCTGGATCTGGGACCGGCGGGTGGCGCGGCTCGAAGCGGTGCTGCAGGATTGGCCGGGCTTCTACCTGCAGGGCCTCGACGCCGATCCGTGGGACTGGGTGCGCGTGCGCGGCCTGCTCGACCCGCAGGCCGAACCGCTGCGCCTGGCGCAGGCGCAGGCCGGCTTCCGCGGCGGCGACGTCGTGTTCGACGTCAAGGGCTTCGTCTCCAACGACGCCGAGATGGTGGTGCGGCGCGCGCACACGCTGCTGTCGCCCCCCGCGGGCGTGCAGCTGTCGGCACGGGCCGGCGTCCTCAGCCTGGCCGGCAGCGCGCCGATCGCGTGGATGGACGGCATCGCCGGCCGCGCCGCGGTGGTGCCGGGCGTGGTCGGCGTCGACGCCAGCGGCCTGCGGCCCGACGTGGTCGCGACCATCGCCGAACGGATCGGCGTGCCCGACGGCGTGGCCCTGGACTTCGCCCGCGGCACCCTGACCGCGCGCGGCACCGCGTCGCAGGACTGGATCAAGGCGCTCGACGCCTTGCTCGACGGGCTGCACGACGTGCGCGCGCGCGATTTCGGCGCGCTGGTCGCCAGCGAGCGCATGCTGTTCGACGCGCTGGTGGCGCGCATGGAGTCGGTCGACATCCCGTTCAGCGAGGAGACGCGGCCCGCGCCGGCGGCGGCCGGGCAGCTCGGCACGGCGCTGGTGGGCGTGCGCCGCGGCCTCGAGCTGGCGGCGATCCTGGGCCGCGGCCTGCGCGTGCAGGCCCTGGGCATGACCGACGAGGTGGGCACCGAGGACTACAATCGCTCCCTGCGCGAACGCCGCGCGCGCTGGCTGGCCGCGGCGCTGCAGCGCGAGTTGCCGGGCCTGGAGGTGGAGGCCTACACGCCGGACCCGGCGGTCGATGCCCGCGCGGCGCAGAAGCGCCGCGCCGCCCGGGTGCTGCTGTCGCTGCGCGAGGAGTCCGAGCCATGACCGACGCCGCCACCGCCACCGCGCGCAAGGTCTGCCTGCTGGGCGACTTCGGCGTCGGCAAGACCAGCCTGGTCGCGCGCTTCGTCCGCAACACCTACTCGGACAAGTACCTGACCACGGTCGGCGTCAAGGTCGATTCGAAGCTGGTCGAGCGCCCGGGCGGCGCGATCAAGCTGGTGATCTGGGACATCGCCGGCAAGAGCGCGCTCGACCTCCTCAACCAGAGCTACCTCAAGGGCGCCAGCGGCCTGATGCTGGTCTGCGACGGCACGCGCGAGCCGACGCTGCGCTCGGCGCTGTACCTGCTGATGCAGGCGCGCAGCACGCTGGGCGATCCCAAGGCGGTGCTGCTGGTCAACAAGCTGGACCTGGTCGACCGCTGGGAGATCCTGCCGCACACGGTGGCCGGCCTGCGCGAGACCATGCCGGTGTTCGAGACCAGCGCCCGCACCGGCGATGGCGTCGAGGCGGCGTTCGTCGCGCTGGCGGAGTTGCTGGCATGAGCGAGGGCTATCCGCCGCTGATCCGCATGTACCTGCGCGCCTGCCTGGTCGAGGCGGCGCGTCCCGTCGTGCTGCGCTTCGACCGCGACGGCCGGCTGCTCGACGCCAACGGCGAACTGGCCTGGTACGGGCTCGACGGCGCCGACGGCGCGGCCGCGACCGCGCACCTCAACGACCTGTTCATCGGCGTCGGCGCCAACGAGGTGCAGGTGTTCCCGCAGGTCGAGCTGCCCAACGGCCGCAGCGTGCACCTGCACCGCGTGCCGGACGGGTCGGGCTACTGGCTGATCGTGCTCGACGCCAGCACCGACGTCGCGCGCCAGCGCGCGGTGCAGCAGCTGGGCAACGAGGCCGAGCTGGCCGGGCACGAGAAATCGCGTGCCCTGCGGCG
>CAZTNB010000018.1:0-2968 GCA_964614825.1 uncultured Gammaproteobacteria bacterium | reverse complement strand
GCCAGCGACGGCGAGGGCGCGCCGATCGAGCTGCGCCCCATCGACCCGCGCGCGCTGGCCGAGGAGGTGCGCGAACTGTACGAGCCCCTGACCGCCGAGCGCGGCCTCGGCTTCGGCGTCACCGGCACGCTGTCGGCCGACGGCCTGCCGGCCAGCGACTGGATCAAGCTGCGGCAGGTCATCGGCAACCTGGTCGGCAACGCGATCAAGTTCACGCCCAAGGGCCGCATCGACGTGGCGCTGGACTGGGACGGCAAGCGCATCGCGATCGAGGTGCGCGACACCGGTCCCGGCATCGCGCCGGAGCAGCAGGCGCGCGTGTTCGAGGCCTTCGCGCGCGTGGAAGGCAATACGGCGCCCGGCGCCGGCCTCGGCCTCGCCATCGTGCGGCGGCTGGCGCAGCGCCTGGGCGGGGACGTGAGCCTGGAGTCGACCGTCGGCGTGGGCAGCACCTTCCGCGTCGAGGTGCCGTCGATGACCGACCGGCAGCGCGCGCCGGCGTCCGCCGCGGGCGCGCCGTTGCCGGTGGTCGCCGGTGCACGGGCGCTGGTCGCCGACGACGATCCCGACGTCCGCGACCTGCTCAAGGTGGTGCTGGAGGAAGCCGGCTTCGCGGTCGACACCGCGGGCTCGGCCAACGAGGCGCTGGAGCGCGCCACCGCGCAGCCACCGGACCTGCTGGTGATCGACGTGCAGATGCCGGGGTTGTCAGGCAACACCGCGGTGTTCCGCCTGCGCGCGCAGGGATTCACCGGCCGCGTGGTGACCCTGTCGGGCTCGGTGGTGGGCGACGCGCGCGAAGCGGCGTTGCGCGCGGGCGCGGACGCCTTCCTGCTCAAGCCGGTCGACCTGGAGATGCTGCTGCGCGCGGCGACCGCCGGCGCCAGGCGCTAGGGAGCCTCCGGACAGGTATCGGTACCCGCGTTGCTGCCGTGGGCGCCTTGCCGGCCGGCCGCACGAGCGCCGGCGCGGGTGCGGATACTCGTCAGGCGTTTCCTCGGATCGCGGCGTGCCGCGCCCATGTCGGGTGGCGGCGGCTTCAGCCGCGATCGCCGCGTCGCCGCGTCGCCGGCCCCGACACGCGCCGCACCCGCCGCCGCGCGTCCAGTTGCACGGTCACGTCCGCCAGGCCAGGCAGCACACGCAGCGCGTGGCGGGTCAGGCGTTCGTAGTGGGCGATGAAGCGCCTGATCGCTCGCGGGCTCATCGCCTTCGGCGCGCCTTGCGCGCGCAACGGCCGTTCCGCCTGGTCGCGCCAGCGCGCCACCACGTCGAACGAGGGCGCCGCCAGCAGGACCAGGCGGTCGAGCAGCCGCCATGCCGGCAGGTAATCGCGGCGCAGGCAATCCTGCACGTGGCGACGCCAGCGCCCGTCGGCATCCTGCACGCGCTCCAGCGCGTTGACCGGCACGCGCAGCGCGGCCGGCGCCTGCGGCGGCACGCCGATGCACCAGCCCTCCAGGATCACCAGCGCCGGCGCCTTGCGCACCCGGCGCCAGCGCGAGGGCGGCAGGCGCGAATCGCGGCCCTTGTCGAAGCGCGGCAACGCCAGCCCCTGCGCGCGACCCTCGCGACACGCCCCGAGCGTCTCGCGCAGCGCCGCGACGTGGTGGGTGCCGGGCACGCCGCGGGTGGCGAGCAACGGATGCACGCGTTGCGCGAGCACGCGACGCTCCTCGCGCCCGAGGTAGTAGTCGTCCAGCGCCAGCACCAGGGTTTCGTGCCCGCGCCGCCGCGCCGCCCGCGCCAGTTGCGCCGCCAGCGTGCTCTTGCCGCTGGCCTGGGTGCCCGACAGGCCGACCAGCAGCGGGCGGCGCCGGCGCTGCAGCGCGAAGCCGTCGAGCAGGGCCTCGACCAGCGCCTCCGGGTAACCGCGCGGGCTTGCTGCCGGTCGCATCGTGATTCCACAATCCCCGGATCGACGCCTGGAGAGTCGCATGCCGCTCGCGCCCGAGATCCTCGACACCTTCCAGCGTCTGCTGGCCGAGGCCCAGGCCGCGGGCGAGCCCGAGCCTACCGCGATGACACTGGCCACGGCCACGCCCGACGGCCGCGTCTCCGCCCGTTCGGTGCTGCTCAAGGGTGCCGACCCCGAGGGCTTCGTCTTCTACACCAACACGCTCAGCCGCAAGGGACGCCAGCTGGCGGCCAATCCGCACGCGGCGCTGCTGTTCCTGTGGAAGCACCTGCGCAACCAGGTGCAGGTGCGGCTCGAGGGCGCGATCGAGCCGGTCGCGCCAGCCGAGGCCGATGCCTACTTCGCCACCCGGCCGCGCGACAGCCAGATCGGCGCCTGGGCCTCGATCCAGTCGGAGGAGTTGCCGGCGCGCGCCGTGTTCGAGCAGCGCTGCGCCGATTTCGATGCGCGCTTCGCCGGCGGCGCGGTGCCGCGCCCGCCGCACTGGTCCGGCTACCGCCTGCGGCCCGAGCGGGTGGAGTTCTGGTACGGCATGCCGTTCCGGCTCCACGACCGCCACCTGTGGCAGCTGCGCGACGGCCGCTGGTCCGAGTCGCTGCTCTATCCATGAGCGGCATCGCGCGCCCGCTCACCCACCTGGCGCAGCACGCGCTCGTGGTGCACACGCCGGGCCGCGGGCTGGTCGAGGTCGGCGCGGACCTGGCCGCTTTCGTGGTCCGCAGCGGCATCGCCATCGGCATCCTGCACGTGTGGTGCCACCACACCAGTTGCTCGCTGCTGGCGAGCGAGAACGCCGACCCGGTGGTGCAGGCCGACCTGGAGCGCTTCTTCGCCCGCCTGGTGCCCGACGGCGATCCGCTGTTCCGCCACGACGCCGAGGGCCCCGACGACATGCCCGCGCACGTGCGCAGCGCGCTCACCGCCACCTCGCTGTCGATCCCGATCCACGGCGGCAAGCTGGCGCTCGGCACCTGGCAGGGCGTGTACCTCTACGAGCACCGCACGCGCCCGCACCAGCGCCGGCTCACCGCCACCGCGCTCGGCCTCTAG
>CAZTNB010000017.1:4472-33226 GCA_964614825.1 uncultured Gammaproteobacteria bacterium | reverse complement strand
TGGAACTTGCCCATCACCTCGCCGACGATGCGCGCGCACTTCACGTAGGGGCGGTTCCAGGCGTTGTTCGCCTCGTGCATGGCGTAGAAGATGCGCCGGTGCACCGGCTTGAGCCCATCGCGCACGTCGGGCAGCGCGCGGCCGACGATGACGCTCATCGCGTAGTCGAGATAACTCTGCCGGACCTCGTCCTCGATGTTGACCCGCAGGACTTCTTTGGCGAACTCTGCCATTCGAAATTATCTCTTTTGGATCAACAACTTGAGTAGCCGCCCGGGAAGGCTGGCGGGGGGCCCTGAAGAAGCCGAAATAATAGCACGCCGCGCCCCCCCGAAGGCCGACCGGAAAGCGGCGAATCCGGGGTCGGAAACGGGCTTGCGCAGGCACCGGATGGGGTCGCCGGCACGACGCCGCGGGCGCGCCCCGGGCGCGACGCGGGCTCAGCGGAAGCAGGCGCGCATGCGCTCCGCGTCGGGCCGCTCGACCACGCCGCGTTCGGTCACGATGGCGTCGATCAGCGTCGCGGGAGTGACGTCGAACACCGGGTTGTAGGCCGCCACGCCCTCGGGCGCGACGCGGCTGCCGGCGAGTTCCAGCAGTTCGCGCGGATCGCGTTCCTCGATCGTGATCGCGTCGCCGGTCGCGGTCGCCATGTCGACCGTGGACGCGGGCGCGACCACCATCACCCGGGCGCCGAACTGGCGCGCGGCGGCGGCCAGGGTGCAGGTGCCGATCTTGTTCGCGGTGTCGCCGTTGGCGCAGATGCGGTCGGCGCCGACCACCAGCCATTGCGCCTGCGCGGTGCGGAACAGGTGCGCGCCGGCGCCGTCGGCGACCATGCGCGCGGCGATCCCGTCCTCGCGCAGTTCCCAGGCGGTCAGGCGCGCGCCCTGCAGCCACGGCCGCGTCTCGGTGTGGAACACGCGCGCGATGCGGCCCTGCGCCACGCCGGCGCGGATCACGCCGAGCGCGGTGCCGTAGCCGGCGGTGGCGAGCGACCCGGTGTTGCAATGCGTGAGCACGCCGGAACCGGGCGCGATCAGGGCCGCGCCCAGCGCGCCCATGCGGCGGTTGGCGGCGAGGTCCTCGGTCTCGATCGCGCGCGCCTCGCGCTCCAGGGCCGCGGCGTCGGCGCCGGCGGCGATCGCGAGCTGCATGCGGTCCAGGGCCCAGAACAGGTTGACCGCGGTCGGCCGCGATTCGCGCAGCAGCGCGAGGTCGGCGCGCACCGCGTCGGCCCGGCCGCCGCCGCGCCGCACCGCCAGCACCACGCCGTAGGCCGCCGCGATGCCGATCGCCGGCGCGCCGCGCACCGCCAGTTCGCGGATCGCCTGCGCCACCGCCGCGGCATCGCGGCACTCGATCCAGGCCTGCTCGCGCGGCAGGCGGCGCTGGTCGAGCAGCGCCAGCGCATCGCCGCGCCATTGCAGGGCGCGCACCTGGTCGTGGCCGGGGCTGTCGTTCATCGGTGCCGGGGATCGTGGGACTGCATCGATTCTACCCGCGCCTCAGGCGCCGCCGGTCTGCACCCGCCAGAGCGCGGCGTAGGCGCCGCCGCGGGCCAGCAGTTCGGCATGCGCGCCCTGCTCGACGATGCGGCCCGCGTCCATGACCACGATGCGGTCGGCGTGGACGATGGTCGAGAGCCGGTGCGCGATCACCAGCACGGTGCGCCCGTGCGCCAGGCGGCGCAGGGAGCGCTGGATCGCGGCCTCGGTCTCGTTGTCCACCGCGCTGGTGGCCTCGTCGAGCAGCAGCACCGGCGGGTCCTTGAGCAGCGCGCGGGCGATCGCCAGTCGCTGCCGCTGGCCGCCCGAGAGCAGCTGCCCGCGTTCGCCGATGCGGGTGTCGTAGCCCTGCGGCAGGGCGCGGATGAAGGCATCCGCCTCGGCCGCGCGCGCCGCGGCCACGATCTCGCCGGTGCCGGCGTCGGGCCGCGCATAGGCGAGGTTGTCGCGCACGCTGCCGTCGAACAGGAACACCTCCTGCGCCACCCAGCCCAGCTGCAGGCGCAGGGCGCGCAGGTCGTAGTCGTCGAGCGCACGGCCGTCGATGCGCACCTGGCCGGCCTGCGGCCGCACCAGGCCCAGCAGCAGCTTGAACACCGTGCTCTTGCCGGCCCCGGTCGCGCCGACCAGCGCGACCGTGGTGCCGGCCGCGATCGAGAGCGCGAAGTCGCGCACCGCCGGACGCGCGTCGGCGTACTCGAAGCGCACGCCGTCGAATTCGATCGCGCCGGCCAGGCGCGGCAGCGCCGCCAGCGCGCCGCGCGCCGGTTGCGGCTCCGCCAGCAGCCCCAGCACGCGGCGCGTGGAGGCCATCGCGCGCTGGTACAGGTCGACCGTCTCGGCCAGCCGCGTCAGCGGCCACAGCAGGCGCTGGGTGAGGAACACCAGCACCGCGTAGAAGCCCTCGCGCAGGCTGCCGTCGAGCACCAGCTTGCCGCCGTAGACGAAGGTGGCCAGGAATCCGGCCAGGATCGCCATGCGGATCAGCGGGATGAAGGCGCTGCTGACCGCGATCGCGCGGCGGTTGGCGCCGACATAGGCCTGGCTGTCAGCGGCGAGCGCCGCCAGCTCGCGCTCCTCGGCGGCGAAGCTCTTGATGGTGGCGATGCCCTGCACGCTGTTGGCCAGGCGCGCGCCCAGGCGCGCGGCCTGCTCGCGCACCGCGTCGTAGCGCGGCGCGATGCGGCGCTGGAAATGGAAGGCGCCGGCCAGGATCAGCGGTATCGGCAGGAACGCGAACACGGCGATGCCGGGCGAAATGGCGAAGAACACCGCGCCCACCGCCAGCACCGTGGTCGCGACCTGGATCAGGTCGTTGGCGCCGCCGTTGAGGAAGCGCTCGAGCTGGTTGATGTCGTCGTTGAGCACCGCCGCCAGCGCGCCGGCGCTGCGGGTCTCGAAGTAGGCGAGGTCGAGGCCCTGCAGGTGCGCGTAGGCCTCCAGCCGCAGCTCGTGCTGGATGCGCTGGGCGAGGTCGCGCCACAGCACCAGGTACAGGTACTCGAACAGCGACTCGCAGACCCAGATCACCAGGGTCAGCGCGCCGAGCAGGTACAGCTGCTGCAGCGGGTCGACGATGCCGAGGCCCGCCACGAAGGACTGCTCGCGGCGCGCCACCACGTCCACCGCGATGCCGATCAGGATCTCCGGCGCGATGTCGAACAGCTTGTTGAGCACCGAGCAGGCGCTGGCGGCCCAGACCCGGCCGCGGTAGCGGCGCGCATGGCGCAGGAGGGCCGAAAGCGTGGACAATGACGGGGTCCGCGGGTCCATGGCCGCAGCCTAGCAGGCCACCCGCGCGCCCCTGGAGAGCCACGATCGACATGCTGCGCACCGTGTCCCGCATGCCCGCCGCCGCGCTCGACCTGGTCCGTCGTGCCGGCGTGCCGGACCGCGCCGGCGTCAAGCGGCGCATCCATGCCCTGGTCAAGCACTCGCCCGGGCGGCCGCGCGACGAGCTGCATCGCGACCTGGTGCTGGCCAAGTGCCTGCAGACCGGCGCGGTGGGCGCGGTGTCGGCGCTGGTCGGCGCGCTGCCGCTGATCGGCAAGCCGGTGGCCGGCCTGCTGGGCCCGGTGGCGGACGCCGCGCTGGTCTCCACCCTGCAGTCGGAGCTGATCCTGGAGACCTTCGCCCTCTACGACGTGGAACTGCCGCCGCAAGCGGAGAAACTGGCGATGCTGGGCCTGCTCTCGGCCCATGCCGGCGCGCGCGAGGTCGGCGCCAGCGTCGCGCGCCGGGTGTCGCGCGAGGCCGAGCGCTGGCTCGGCGGCGCCCTGGCGCGGCGCGCGCTGCCGCTCGCCACCATCGCGACCGGCGTGGCCACGCACGTCGCCGTGACCTACGCCATCGGCACCCGCGCCCGCGCCATGGCCAAGCTCAGCGAGGGCAAGCTCGACGACTGGCCCTCGCTGCTGTCCGACCTGACCCTGATCGACCAGCGCCGCCTCGGCCGCTGGGCCACCGATGCCGCCGAGACCGTGCTCGAGCGCGGCAGCGGCATGGTGCGCCTGTGGACCGCGCAACTGCAGGACGCCATGCGCCTGCCGCCGCTGCCGCCGCCCGCGCGGACCCGCGCACCCTCGCGCCGCAAGGCCGGCGCCACCACCAGGCCCCGCCGCAAGCGGGCGAAGAAGACGCAATGAACGCATCCGCATCCGCCGCCGACCTGCACCAGCGCGCCCTCGCCGGCGACGCCGAGGCCCAGTACCAGCTCGGCCGCCAGCATGCCGCGCGGCAGGAGTTCCCGCGCGCGCGCCGCTATTTCCGCGAGGCGGCCGCGCAGGGCCACGCCGAGGCCACGACCGAACTGGGCCTGTTCTCGCTGTTCAGCATCGGCGTGCCGCCCGACATCGAGGAGGCGATCGCGCTCCTGACCCGCGCGGAGGACCTGGGCTCGGGCGAAGCCAGCTACCACCTGGCGATCATGGGCTGGGTCGACAACCACGTGCCCTTCGACCTCGAGGTGCTGGCGCAGCGGCTGCTGCGTTCCGCGCAGCGCGATTTCGCGCCGGCATTGCGCGCGCTGGCCCTGGTCTACGCGCGCGACGCCGCCGGCGATCCCGGCGCGGCCGCGCGCTCGCAGGCCTGCCTGGCGCGCGCGGCGACGCGCGGCGACATGCTGGCCACGCACCTGCTGGCGCATCGCGCGCTGCGCCACGCGGATGCGCAATCGCAGCAACGCGGGCGCGGGCTGCTGGCGCTCGCGGCCAGCCGCGGCAGCACCCGCGCCGTGGAGCAGCTGGCCGGCGCGCCGGCGGAGCCGCTGGCGCTGGAACCGGCGCCGGCGCCGGAGCTGGTGCCGGTGTCGCTGACCCTGCCGCCCCCGGGCGGCCGCGTCGAGCACTGCGCCTCGCCGCTGATCGAGACCTACGACGAGGTCTACAGCGTCGAGGAATGCGAGTACATCATCGCCCAGGGCCACCCCTTCATGCAGCAGTCGATCACCATGCATCCGGTGACGGCGAAGATGCAGAAGGACGACTTCCGCACCAGCAGCGAGATGGCCTTCTACACCTTCCAGGAGGACTTCGGCCTGCGCTGGCTGCAATGGCGCATGCTGGCGCTGCTGGGCGTGCCGATGTCGCACGCCGAGTACCTCACCCTGCTGCGCTACCTGCCCGGGCAGGAGTACCGGCCGCATCGCGACTATTTGCCGCCCAGCGCCAAGGGCATGCAGAAGACGCCGGGCGCGCCGGGCCAGCGCGTGCACACGGTGTTCAGCTACCTGTGCGACGTCGAGGAAGGCGGCGCCACCGACTTCCCCACGCTGGGCGCGCGCATCCAGCCGGTCCGCGGGCGCGTGGTGCACTTCCACAACCTGCGCGCCGACGGCTCGCCCGACGAGCGCACCGTCCACGCCGGCATGCCGGTGGTCCGCGGCGTGAAGTGGCTCGGCACGATGTGGACGCGCCAGCGCCGCCTGCGCGAGTACTGAGCCGATGGACCCGCGCTGGAACGCGCTGATGCAGCGCGCCGCCGCCGGCGACCGCGACGCCGAGTACCAGGCCGGCATGATCCACGCCTCGCAGGCGCAGTACGCGCAGTCGCGCGAGTGGCTGGCGCGCGCCAGCGCGCGCGGCCACGCCGATGCGGCCGCCTGGCTCGGCCTGCACACGCTCTACGGCTACGGGGCCAGGCCGGACTTCCCCGCGGCGCTGCGCGAGCTGGAAGCGGCGGAAGCGCGCGGCTCGGCCGAGGCCTCGTATCGCCTCGCGCTGCTGGGCTGGGGCGACCGCCTGGTGGCGCGCGACCCGGCGGTGATGGCCGCGCGCCTGCTGGCCGCGGCGCAACGCGACCACGCGCCGGCCCTGCGCGGCCTCGCCCTGGTGCATGCGCGCTCGGCGCCCGCCGATCCCGAGCGGGCGCGTGCCGGCGAGGCCTGCCTGCGCCGCGCGGCGGCGCTGGGCGATCCCGCGGCGCTGTTCCTGCTCGGCGCGCGCTTCGCCCGCCACGCCGACCCGCGCCGCCGTGCCGAATCGAGGAACCTGTACGCGCTGGCCGCGGTGCGCGGCCAGGCGCGCGCGGCGCGGCGCATCGAGCCGGGCACGCCGACGCAGCCGTTCAATGCGCCCCTGCCCGCCAGCTGGCCGCTGCCCGACTTCGGTGCCGGCGCGCCCAGCGCCGCGCCCGTGCAGCATTGCGCGCAGCCACTGATCGAGACCGTGGATGGCTTCTTCGGCGACGAGGAATGCGAGTACCTGATCGCGCTGGCCGAACCGTTCCAGCAGCGCTCGGTCACCGTGTCCGAGGACGGCCGCCTGCAACCGCACCCGGCGCGCAGCAGCTCGGATGCGCCGCTGTTCGGCCCGCGCGAGGATTTCGGCGCGCGCTGGCTGCAGGCGCGCATGCTCGACTGGCTGGGGTCGCCGCTGGCGCACGGCGAGCACCTGGTGGTGTTGCGCTACCGGCCCGGCGAGGAATACCGGCCGCACGTGGACTGGCTGCCGCCGGCGGCGCGCGGCAACAGCCCGGAACCGGACCAGCCCGGCCAGCGCGTGCACACGGTGTTCGCCTACCTCGACGACGTCGAGGCCGGCGGCGAAACCAACTTCCCGCGGGTGAAGGTGCGGGTGTCGCCGCGCCGCGGCCGCATCGTGCACTTCACCAACCTGCACCCGGACGGCACGCCCGACGAGGACACGCTGCACGCCGGCATGCCGGTGCGCGCCGGCGAAAAGTGGCTGGCGACGATCTGGACCCGCGAGCGGCCCTACCGGGACTACTGAGGCACGGCCCCGTCGCCCGGGATCCGCGACGCCGCCCGCCTCAGTAGACGACGAACTCGGCCGCGCAACCGCGGTCGACCCAGATCCCGCCGCGGTCGTAGCCCCACGTGGCCTGGTAGCGGCAGGGCGACTTGCTGTACTGCGCGACCAGGTCGACGTCGCGCCCCACCGGCACCGGGCAGTAGTGGTAGCGGTAGTCGCGCGACTCGCAGACGACGCGGCCGCCGCCCGGCCCGCGGCCGTAACCGCCGCCGCCCGGGGGTACCGGCACCGGCGGCGGATAGGCACCCGGCGGCGGCGCACCGTAGCGCGGATCCTCGTGGCCGTAGCGCTGGCCCGTTGGCGGACCGTAGCCGCCGCGCACCTGGAATTCGGCGTCGCAGCCGCCGGTGACCCAGATGCCGCGGCGGTCGTAGCCCCAGGTCTCGCCCTCGTAGCACGGGTTGCGGCTGATCTGGCGCACCAGGACCACGCCGCCGCGCGTATTGGCCGGGCAGTAGTTGTCGCGGAATTCGGCCGACTTGCAGCGCACGAGCGCGCCGCCGTACTGCGCCTGCGCGGGTACGGGCGCCAGCCACGCCAGGGCCAGCAACAGGAAGGGTGCAGCGATGCGCATCCACGGCTCCGGGGCCCGGTCGCCGCGGACTTGGCGCGGCGTACTCGGCAGGCTGCAGTCTAAGGGCGGCGACTGAATCGCGGGACAATCCGGCCGGCGCGACCTGCCCGCACGGCGGGCGGTGACCTCTCGTGACCGGGCTGGCCCCCGCCGGCGGCCTCCGGCGGTTGACCGTCCAAAGGGCGCTGCGTACACTTCGCGGCTCTTTACGGGCGGGCGGTTAGCTCAGCGGTAGAGCACTGCTTTCACACGGCAGGGGTCAGTGGTTCGATCCCACTACCGCCCACCAAACCTTCGCGGAATCGATCGCGGAGCGATCGGTTCCGCGAAGGTTTGGTGGATTGCATTCCCCCACACCCCCGGCCGATCGCGATGCGATCGGCCACCCCCTGACTCAGGGGGAGTTCGCTAGCGGGATCGTCCGTCCTTGCGGATGGCGCAGGCTGAATCGCCGGTGTAGCTCAGTTGGTAGAGCAACGCATTCGTAATGCGTGGGTCGGGAGTTCGAGTCTCTTCACCGGCACCAACTACGCAGTGAAGCGCACGGGCTGGCCAGTTCCTGGTACGCACCGCACCGCCCCCAACTGCGCGCAAAGGGCCCCTCGATGGGGCCCTTTGCGCTTCCGGGGCGCGACACTCCAGGATTCGTGGGCCACCCGGCCGCCTGTGGGATCGGCTCCGGGCGCGGCCCCGGGGCGCTTCCGTCGCGACTCAGTCGACGAGGATCAGCCGCAGTTCCTTCGGCAACGCGAACACCATGTCCTCGGGTTCGCCGTCCAGTTCCCGCACGGAGTCCGCGCCGGCTTCGCGCAGGCGCGCGACCACGCCCTGCACCAGGCTTTCCGGCGCCGAGGCGCCGGCGGTGACGCCGACGCGCTCGCGGCCGGCCAGCCATTCGGCGCGGATGTCCTGCGCGCCGTCGATGAGGTGGGCCGGGATGCCCTGCTTCTCGGCCAGCTCGCGCAGGCGGTTCGAATTCGAACTGTTGGGCGAGCCCAGCACCAGCAGCAGGTCGCAGGTCGCGGCCAGGCGCCGCACCGCATCCTGGCGGTTCTGGGTGGCGTAGCAGATGTCGTCGCGGCGCGGTCCCTCGATGAGGGGAAAGCGCGCGCGCAGCGCGGCGATGATGTCGCGGGTCTCGTCCACCGACAGGGTGGTCTGGGTGACGAAGCAGAGCTTGTCCGGGCGCCCGACCTCGAGCCGCGCCACGTCGTCGATCGACTCGACGAGGTGGATCGCGTTGCCGCTGGCGGCCGCGCTCCACTGGCCCATGGTGCCCTCGACCTCGGGATGGCCCGCGTGGCCGATCAGGACCACGTCGTGACCGGCCCTGCACAGGCGCGCGACCTCGATGTGGACCTTGGTCACGAGGGGACAGGTCGCGTCGAACACGCGCAACTGGCGCGAGCGCGACTCGCGCCGCACGGCCTGCGACACGCCGTGGGCGCTGAAGACCACGGTGGCGCCGTCGGGGACGTCGGCCAGCTCGTCGACGAACACCGCGCCCTGCTGGCGCAGGCTGTCGACCACGAAGCGGTTGTGGACGATCTCGTGGCGCACGTAGATCGGCGCGCCGAAGGCCTCCAGCGCGCGCTCCACGATCTCGATCGCGCGGTCGACGCCGGCGCAGAACCCGCGCGGATTGGCCAGCAGCACTTCCATGCCGGCGATTCTAGCCCGAGCCGCTCAGCGCGTGGCGGGACTGTCCGCGGCCCTGCCCGCGAACAGTCCGCTCGCGACCAGCAATACCGCGCCGACCGTGATCGCCGAATCGGCGACGTTGAAGGCCGGCCAGCTCCAGTCGCGCCAGTACCAGAGCACGAAGTCGACCACGTGGCCCAGGCGCAGGCGGTCGATCACGTTGCCCAGCGCGCCGCCGATGATCAGCGCCAGCGCCGCGGCCTGCCAGCGATCGCCGCGCGGCAGGCGCGCCAGCCATACCGCGAACACGCCCGCCACCAGCAGCGCGAAGGCCGACAGGCCGTAGCGGGTCCAGGCCGGGCCGTCGTGGAAGATGCTGAAGGCCACGCCCTCGTTGTAGGTCAGGGTCCAGTCCCAGATCCCGTCGATCACCGGCACGCGCTCGAACTCGCGCAGCGCGCCCAGCGCCATCCACTTGGTGGCCTGGTCGAGCGCGACCACCAGCGCCGACAGGCCCAGCCAGCGCAGGTTCGACTTCGGCGACGCGACCGGCGCCATGCTCAGAACCAGCGCCGGACTTCGCCCGGCCCGTCGACGTTGGCAACGCAGCGCCCGCACAGCTCCGGATGCGCCGCGTGGGAGCCGACGTCGGCGCGGTGGTGCCAGCAACGCACGCACTTGTGCGCCGTGGTCGCGCGCACGAGCACGCTGGCGCGGCCGCCGCCCACGGCGATGGCGTCCGGCCCCGGGCCGTCGACCAGGCGCACGTCGGAGGCGATGAAGTAGAACCGCAACTCGTCGGCGCAGGGCGCCAGCAGCGCACGCGCGCCGGCGTCCACGCCCAGTTCCAGCTCGGCTTCGAGCGACCCGCCCAGCTGGCCGGCGTTGCGCAGGTTCTCGATCTGCTTGAGCGCGAGCACGCGCAGCGCGGCGAGGTCGTCCATCAGCGCCTGCGCCGGCCCGTCCAGCGTCGCCTCGGCGATGGCGTCGAGGTCGGCCCAGGTGGCGAAGAACACCGAGTCGTGCGCGCGCGCGGGCAGGTGCGACCAGATCTCCTCGGCGGTGAAGGACAGGATCGGCGCGAAGGCCCGCACCAGCACCTCCAGCGTCCAGTACATCGCGGTCTGCGCCGAGCGGCGCGCCGGATTGTCGGCGCGCAGCGTGTACAGCCGGTCCTTGGTCATGTCGAGGTAGCCGGCGCCGAGTTCCACCGTGCAGTAGCGCATCAGTTCCTGTGCCAGCACCTGGTAGGCGTAGGTGTCCGGGCCGAAGGCGATGCCCTCCCGGGCTTCCGGCCCGTAGACGCGCCGCGCCAGCTGCATCACCCGCACCGCCTGGGCCAGCGCCCAGCGGTCCAGCGGCAGCAGCTGCTCCGGCGGCAGCGCGTCGCGCGCGGGATCGAAGCCGGCGATGTTGCCGAGCAGGAAGCGGCTGGTGTTGCGCAGGCGGCGGTAGCTGTCGGCCACGCGCTTGAGGATCTCGTCGGAGACGGCGATCTCGGCCGAATAGTCGGTGGAGGCGACCCACAGGCGCAGGATGTCGGCGCCCAGGGTCTTCATCACCTGTTGCGGCACGATCGTGTTGCCGAGCGACTTCGACATCTTGCGACCCTGCGCATCGACGGTGAAGCCGTGCGTGATCACCTCCTCGTACGGCGCCTTGCCGTGCATGGCGGACGCGGTGAGCAGCGAGGACTGGAACCAGCCGCGGTGCTGGTCGGAACCCTCGAGGTACATCACGCCGCGCACGTCGTTGCCCGCGCGCGCGAGCTCCGGCCGCGCGTCGATCACGCAGGCATGGGTCACGCCGGAATCGAACCACACGTCGAGCACGTCGGTGACCTTGTCGTAGTCGCCGGCCTCGTCGCCGAGCAGTTCGCGCGGATCGAGGTCGAACCAGGCATCGACGCCGCCCTGCTCGACCCTGCGCGCGACCTGCTCCATCAGTTCCAGGGTGCGCGGATGCGGATCGCCGCCGCCCTTGCGCGCGAAGATCGCGATCGGCACGCCCCAGCTGCGCTGGCGCGAGATGCACCAGTCGGGCCGGCCGGCGACCATCGCGGCGATGCGCTCCTCGCCCCAGCCGGGCTGCCAGCGCACCGCGCGGATCGCGTCCAGCGCGGTCTGGCGCAGGCGCGCCTGCTCCATCGAGATGAACCACTGCGGGGTGGCGCGGAACGCCACCGGCGTCTTGTGGCGCCAGCAGTGCGGGTAGCTGTGCTCGAGCTTGCCGTCGGCCAGCAGCACGCCGCGCCCGGCCAGCACCGCGATGATGTGTTCCTGCGCCTTCCACACGTGCTCGCCGGCGAACAGCTCGGTGCCGGGCAGGAACTGGCCGTTGCCGCCGACCGGGTTGAGCACCTCGAGGCCGTACCTCTGCCCGACCTGGAAGTCCTCCACACCGTGCCCGGGCGCGGTGTGCACGACGCCGGTGCCGGTGTCGGTGGTGACGTGCTCGCCGAGGATCAGCGGCACCTGGCGCGCGTAGAACGGGTGCTGCAGCGCCAGCTTCTCCAGCGCGGCGCCCGCGGCGCGGCCGAGGTCGACGCGGCGCGCGACGCCGTAGCGCGCCAGTGCCGCGTCCACCAGCGGCTCCACCAGCACCAGCAGCTGGCGCCGGCCGCCGCGCGCCGGTCCCTCGACCAGCACGTACTCGAGTTCCGCGCCCAGCGTCACCGCCAGGCTCGCCGGCAGCGTCCACGGCGTGGTGGTCCAGATCGGCACCGCCACGATCGCATCGCCGGCGTCGACGCCGAAGCGCGCGGCCAGCGCCTTCGGGTCGATCGCGTCGTAGGCGACGTCGATCGCCGGCGACACCTTGTCGATGTACTCGATCTCGGCCTCGGCCAGCGCCGAGCCGCAGTCGAAGCACCAGTGCACCGGCTTGGCGCCGCGCACGAGATGGCCATTGGCGACGATGCGCGCCAGCGCGCGCAGCATGTCGGCCTCGTAGCGGAAATCCATGGTGCGATACGGATGCGCCCAGTCGCCCAGCACGCCCAGGCGCTTGAAATCGGCGCGCTGGCCGTCGATCTGCCTGCCGGCGTACTCGCGGCACTTCTGCCGGAACGCGCGCGCATCGATCTTCTGCCCCACCTTGCCCACGTCCTTCTCGACCGCGATCTCGATCGGCAGGCCGTGGCAGTCCCAGCCCGGCACGTAGGGCGAACGGAAGCCGGCCAGCAGCTTCGACTTCACCACCACGTCCTTGAGGATCTTGTTGACCGCGTGGCCGATGTGGATCTGGCCGTTGGCGTAGGGCGGGCCGTCGTGCAGCAGGTACGTGGGGCGGCCGGCGGCGTGGGCCTGCAGGCGCTCGTAGAGGCCGCTCTCCTCCCAGCGCTGCAGCGCCGCGGGCTCGCGATTGGCCAGGTCGCCCTTCATCGGGAACGAGGTTTCGGGCAGCGTGATGGTGTGCTTGTAGTCGGTCGTCATGTCGGGGTGCCGGCAGGCGCCGGATGCTGGGCATGGATCGCGCGCGCGGCCTGCGCGTCGCGGTGGATCTGGGCGACCATGCTGTCGAGGTCGGCGAAGCGTTCCTCGTCGCGCAGCTTGGCCACGAACTCGACCTGCAGCCGCTTGCCGTAGAGGTCGGCGTCGAAGTCGAACAGGTGCGCCTCGAGCAAGGGCTCCACGCCGCCCACGGTGGGGCGGGTTCCCAGGTTGGCGACGGCAGGCCAGTGCGCCAGGCCCGCGCCCGACACCCGCACGGCGAAGATGCCGCCCACCGGCGCGCGACCGTAGGGCACGCGCAGGTTGGCGGTGGGATAGCCGAGCTTGCGGCCCAGCTGCTGGCCGCGCACCACGTGCCCGCCCATCACGAAGGGCCGGCCCAGCATGGCCTGCGCCTCCGTGAAGTCGTCTTCCGCCAGCGCGGCGCGGATGCGGCTCGAGCTGATGCGCAGGCCGGCCGACTGCAGCGGCGGCAGCTCGCGCGCGACGAAGCCGTGGCGCTCGCCCAGTTCACGCAGCAGCGCGAGGTCGCCGCGGCGCCCGTGGCCGAAGCGGAAGCCGGGCCCCACCCAGACCTCGCGCGCAGCCAGGCGCCCAACCAGCGTGCGGGCGACGAAATCCGCGGCCTCGGTGCCGGCCAGCGTCCTGCCGAAGCGCAGCATCGCCAGCAGGTCGACCCACTCCAGCAGCCATTCGATGCGCTGGCGCGGCGACGACAGGCGCGGCACCGCGGCCTCGCCCTGGAAGTACTGGCGCGGCAACGGCTCGAAGCTCACCGCCGCCGGCGTGCAGCCGAGCGCGACCGCCCGCTCGCGTACCTGCTCGAGCAGGGCCTGGTGGCCACGATGGACGCCGTCGAAGGCGCCGATGCAGACGACCGATCCGCGCGGGGCGCGGCACGGTCCATCCGCGTCCCGGATCAGCCGTTTCATGAGTGCGTCGAGTATAGCAACGGCGCCCGACGGTCCCCGCCCGCTCAGCCCTCGCGCAGGTGCCGCGGGCGCATGCCGGTGGCCAGCAGCGCCAGCGCATAGACCAGCGCGGCGCCGGCGACGATCCAGGCGAGGTGGATCACGCGCCAGCTCGGCGCGAGCGTGGACCACGCGCCGACCTGGTGCCGCGCCAGCAGCAGGAACGCCACCATCGCCCCGCCTGCCAGCGCGATGCGCAGCAGGAAGCGCGGCCAGCCCGGGCGCGGCCGGTGGGTGCCGGCGCGATCCAGCGCGCGCCACAGCAGGACCGCGTTGAGCGTGCCCGCGAGCGCGGTCGCCAGCGCGATGCCGGCGTGCGCGCCCTCGATGCCGCGCCAGACCAGGAAGCCCACGATCGCCGCCATCAGCACCACGTTCGCGACCACCGTCAGCACCGCGGCCCGCACCGGCGCGCGGGTGTCCTGCCGGGCGTAGAACGCCGGCGCCAGCACCTTGGCCAGCATGAAGCCCGGCAGGCCGAGCGACAGGCCCATCAGGCTCAAGGCCGCCATGCGCGTGTCGAAGGCGCTGAAGCGGCCGTACTGGTAGAGGGTGGCATTGAGGGGCTCGGCCATCAGCACCAGCCCCAGCATCGCCGGCACCGAGGCCAGCAGGGCCATGCGCAGGCCCCAGTCGAGCGTGGCCGAGTAGCCCGCGCCGTCCCCGGCGGCGTGGCGCCGCGCCAGCGCGGGCAGGATCACCGTGCCCAGCGCGGCGCCCACGATGCCCTGCGGGAACTCCAGCAGGCGGTCGGTGAGGTACAGCCAGGTCTGGCTGCCGGTGGCGAGCAGCGAGGCCGCCATCGTGCCGATGAGCAGGTTGATCTGCGCGACCGAGGAGCCGAAGATCATCGGGCCCATGAGGCCGAACACGCGCCGCACGCCCTCGAAACGCAGGTTGAAGCGGAAGCGTGGCAGGAAGCCGATCCGCGCCAGCGCGATCCACTGCACCGCGAGTTGCACCACGCCCGCGGCCAGCACCCCCCAGGCCAGCGCCTTGATCGGCACCTGCAGGCGCGGCGCCAGCCAGAGCGCGGCGACGATGATGCACAGGTTGTGCAGCACCGGCGTCACCGCCGGCACCGCGAAGCGGCCATAGCTGTTGAGCACGCCGGCGGCCAGCGCGGTCAGCGAGATGAAGAACAGGTACGGGAAGGTGATGCGCAGCATCTCGCTGGTGAGCGCGAACTTCTGCGGCTCGTCGAGCGCGCCCGGCGCGAACACGGCGGTGATGCCGGGCGCGCACAGCACGCCCAGCGCGCTGACCACCAGCACCAGCGTCGCCAGCGCGCCCGCCACGTGGTCGACCAGCAGGCGCAGCTCGCGCGGGTCGCCGCGTTCGCGCACGGCGCTGAACACCGGCACGAAGGCCTGGGAGAAGTTGCCCTCGGCGAAGATGCGGCGCAGGAAGTTGGGGATCCGGTACGCGATCAGGAAGGCGTCGGTGGCGGCGGTGGCGCCGAACACGCCGGCCTGCACCACGTCGCGCGCGTAGCCCGACAGGCGCGACAGGAAGGTCATCGAGCCGAAGCTCAGGGTGGAACGCAGGAGATTCATGCTGGCGCCGCGGCCCGGCGCGATCCGGCGGCGTCCGGAGCTGCGGGAGGGGCCATGGCCGCGACCGGCGCCAGTCGCCGCTGCAACCGCGCCCGCGTGGCTGCGGGCGGCGCCGGCAATGGCGGCGGCGGCCGCGACACGCCCACCAACGAGCGCACCCGCCGCGAGCCGGCGCGAAACCCGATCAATTGACGAAAGCGGCGCAAATCCGGATACTTGCGCCCCTTTTTCCACCCATTCCCAGATTCCGGAGTCATCCCTTGGCAAACATCAAGTCCGCGAAGAAGCGCGCCCGCCAGGCGGTCAAGCGCAACGCCCGCAATGCCGGCCAGCGCTCGGCCATGCGCACCTCGCTCAAGAAGGCCGTGAAGGCCACCGAGGCGACCGACAAGGCCGGCGCCGAGGCCGCCCTCAAGGGCGCCGCCGCCGCGCTCGACCGCGCCGCCGCCAAGGGCCTGATCCACAAGAACAAGGCTGCCCGCCACAAGAGCCGCCTGAGCGCCCGCATCCGCGCGATGGCCTGATCGCCGCCGCGCCGCCAGGCGCGTCCGCGCAACGAAGAAGCCGGCCCGTGCCGGCTTTTTTGTTGGCCGCGGCTCAGGCATCGGTCGCGGGCGTCGCGCGCAGTTCGTCGAGCAGCGCCATCGCGCGCAAACAGATGTCACGGGTGCCTTCGCCGGTCGCGGCCGAGACCACGAACCAGGGCCCCTTCCAGCGCAGCTTGCGCACGATCGCCTTGGCCCTGGCCTCGCGCTCCCCGGGCGGCAGCAGGTCCGCCTTGTTGAACACCAGCCAGCGCGGGCGCTCGAGCAGGGCCGGCTCGAACTGCTTGAGCTCCTTCTCGATTGCCTTGACCTGCGCCGCCGGGTCGATGGCCTCGTCGGCCGGCGCGAGATCCACCAGGTGCAACAGCAGGCGCGTGCGCATCACGTGCTTGAGGAACTGGATGCCCAGCCCCGCGCCCTCGGAGGCGCCCTCGATCAGGCCGGGGATGTCGGCCACCACGAAGCTGCGGTCGCGCTCCACCCGCACCACGCCGAGGTTCGGGTGCAGCGTGGTGAAGGGATAGTCGGCCACGCGCGGCTTGGCCGCCGACACCGCGCGGATGAAGGTCGACTTGCCGGCGTTGGGAAAGCCGAGCAGGCCGACGTCGGCGAGCAGCTTCAACTCGAGCCGGATGGTGCGTTCCTCGCCCGGCTCGCCGGGGATGGCGCGCCGCGGCGAACGGTTGGTGGAACTCTTGAAGTGGATGTTGCCCTTGCCGCCGTGGCCGCCGGTGGCGACCAGCAGGCGCTGGCCGTGCCCGGTCAGGTCGCCGATCACCTCGTCGGTGTCGACGTTGATGACCACGGTGCCCACCGGCACGCGGATGACCTCGTCGGCGCCGTGGGCGCCGGTCATCTGCCGGCCCGCGCCGTTCTCGCCGCGCTTGGCGTGGAAGCTGCGCTGGTGGCGGAAGTCGATCAGGGTGTTGATGCCCTCGTCGGCCACCAGCCACACGCTGCCGCCCTTGCCGCCGTCGCCGCCGTCGGGGCCGCCCAGCGGGATGAACTTCTCGCGCCGGAAGCTGACGCAGCCGTTGCCGCCGGCGCCGGCTGCCACGCGAATCTCGGCTTCGTCCACGAACTTCACCGGGGCGTTCCTTCTACCTTGGGGGTCTGCGCTTCGTCAGACCCGATGAGCATCTCCACAACCCCTGGCCCGGCTCTGCCGGGCCGCCCCCCTTAACTTAAGGGGGGCTTCGGGTCTGCGCCAGCTTGGGGTGCGTGGCTGGCCCGGCTCGGCCGGAATTGTGGCGATTGCGAGGAGGCGTGGATTCCGCTTCCGCGGGAATGACGCTGCGGCGGATCGACCGCGGTTTTGTGGACGTCATGGCCGCGAAAGCGGGAATCGATCTGCTGCTGCACCAACGAAAAGCCCCGCGCGAGGCGGGGCTGTTCGGCGCCGGTGGATGGCGAGCCTCAGGCGGACTTGACGCTCACGGTGCGGCGCTTCTCGGGGCCCTTGGTCGAGAACTCGACCGTGCCGTCGGCCAGCGCGAACAGCGTGTGGTCGCGGCCCAGGCCCACGTTCTTGCCCGGATGGAACTGGGTGCCGCGCTGGCGCACGATGATGTTGCCGGCGTCGACCGCCTGGCCACCGTACAGCTTCACGCCCAGGTACTTCGGGTTCGAATCGCGACCGTTGCGGGTGCTACCGCCAGCCTTCTTGTGTGCCATGGCTATCTCTCCTCGCTACGGTGCGGATCAGCCGGCCTGGATGCCGGTGATCTCGATCTCGGTGTAGTGCTGGCGGTGGCCCATCTGCTTGCGATGGTGCTTGCGCCGGCGGAACTTGACGATGGTGACCTTGTCGTGGCGGCCATGGCCGCGCACGGTGGCGGCGACCGAGGCGCCCTTCACCAGCGGCGCGCCGATGGTGACCTTGTCGCCATCGCCGACCATCAGGACCTGGTCCAGCGTGACCGTGGAGCCGGGCTCCACCTCGAGCTTCTCGACGCGGATCACCTCGCCGGGCACGGCCCGGAACTGGCGTCCGCCGGTGACGAACACTGCGTACATGGCTATTCCTCTGTAGTTATTCTTGGGCTTACGCCGTGAAGAGCCGCGTAGAATAGTGATCTTTGTGCGCTGCGTCAACCAGTTAGCCGGGGTTCGCGCCGACCCGGGCATTGCCACGGCCCGGCCTGCGGGCCTGGTCCCGGCGCGGGCCGGCCTGCCGGACCCGGGGCCGGGCAGACAGTCCCGTGACACCCGGGGGCGCTAAACTAGAGCGTTCCCCATCCGTCCTCCGGTCCATGGACACGATCCGCATCCGCGGCGCGCGCACCCACAACCTCAAGAACATCGACCTCGACCTGCCGCGCGACCGGCTGATCGTCATCACCGGGCTGTCGGGATCCGGCAAGTCCTCGCTCGCCTTCGACACCATCTACGCCGAGGGCCAGCGCCGCTACGTCGAGTCGCTGTCGGCCTACGCGCGGCAGTTCCTGTCGATGATGGAGAAGCCCGACGTCGACCACATCGAGGGCCTGTCCCCGGCGATCGCGATCGAGCAGAAGGCGACCTCGCACAACCCCCGCTCCACCGTCGGCACCATCACCGAGGTCTACGACTACCTGCGCCTGCTGTACGCGCGCGTCGGCACCCCGCGCTGCCCCGACCACGACCTGCCGCTGGAGGCGCAGACCATCAGCCAGATGGTCGACGCCACCCTGGCGATGGACCCGCAGCGCCGCTACATGCTGCTGGCGCCGGTGGTGCGGGAGCGCAAGGGCGAGCACCTGCAGGTGTTCGAGCAGCTGCGCGCGCAGGGCTTCGTGCGCGCGCGCGTCGACGGCAAGCTGTGCGACCTCGACGCGGTGCCGGCGCTGGCGCTGCGGGTCAAGCACACCATCGAGGCCGTGGTCGACCGCTTCCGCCCCGCCGCCGACCTCAAGCAGCGCCTGGCCGAGTCGTTCGAGACCGCGCTGCGGCTGGGCGAGGGCCTGGCGATCGTCGCCGACCACGACGACGCCAGGGCCAAGCCCACCCTGTACTCGTCGCGCTACGCCTGCCCCATCTGCGACTACTCGCTGTCGGAGCTGGAGCCGCGCCTGTTCTCGTTCAACTCGCCGGTCGGCGCCTGCCCGGGCTGCGACGGCCTGGGCGTGACCCAGTTCTTCGACCCGGCACGGGTGGTGATCCACCCGGAGCTGTCGCTGGCGGCCGGCGCGGTGCGCGGCTGGGACCGGCGCAACAGCTACTACTTCCAGATGGTGATGTCGCTGGCCAGGCACTACGGCTTCGACGTCGACACGCCGTGGCGCGAACTGCCCGAACGCATCCGCAAGGCGGTGCTGCACGGCAGCGGCGAGGAGCAGATCGCGTTCCGGTACGTCTCCGAGAGCGGTGGCAGCGTCGGCCGCAAGCACCGCTTCGAGGGCATCCTGCCCAACCTGGAGCGGCGCTACAAGGAAACCGAATCGCCGGTGGTGCGCGAGGAACTGGCCAAGTTCATCAGCTCGCGGCCGTGTCCCGACTGCGCCGGCCAGCGCCTCAACCGCGCCGCGCGCCACGTGTTCGTGGCCGGCCACAACATCCATGCGGTGTGCTCGCTGCCGGTCGACCGCGCGCTGGCCTTCTTCGGCGACGTCGCCCTGGCCGGCTGGCGCGCCGAGATCGCGGCCAAGATCGTCAAGGAGATCCGCGAGCGCCTGCGCTTCCTGGTCGACGTGGGCCTGGATTACCTGACGCTGGAACGCCAGGCCGACACGCTGTCCGGCGGCGAGGCGCAGCGCATCCGCCTCGCCAGCCAGATCGGCGCCGGCCTGGTCGGGGTGATGTACGTGCTCGACGAGCCCTCGATCGGCCTGCACCAGCGCGACAACGAGCGCCTGCTGGGCACGCTCACGCGGCTGCGCGACCTCGGCAACACGGTGCTGGTGGTCGAGCACGACGAGGACGCGATCAAGGCCGCCGACCACGTGGTCGACATCGGCCCCGGCGCCGGCGTGCACGGCGGGCGCATCGTCGCGCAGGGCAAGGTGGCCGACATCAAGCGCGCGCCGGAATCGATCACCGGCCAGTTCCTGTCCGGCCGGCGCAGCATCGCGGTGCCGCGGCGCCGCCTGCCGCCGGACCCGAAGGCGACGCTGCGCCTCTTGGGCGCGCGCGGCAACAACCTGCACGGGGTGGACCTCGAGATCCCGGCCGGCCGCTTCGTCTGCGTGACCGGCGTGTCGGGTTCGGGCAAGTCGACGCTGGTCAACGACACCCTGTTCCGGCTCGCGGCGCAGGCGCTCAACGGCGCCAACGAGCAGCCGGCGCCGTTCCGCAAGGTCGAGGGCCTGGACCTGTTCGACAAGGTGGTGGACATCGACCAGTCGCCGATCGGGCGCACGCCGCGTTCCAATCCCGCGACCTACACCGGGCTGTTCACGCCGCTGCGCGAGTTGTACGCCCAGGTGCCGGAGTCGCGCACGCGCGGCTACGGCCCGGGGCGCTTCAGCTTCAACGTCAAGGGCGGGCGCTGCGAGGCCTGCCAGGGCGACGGCCTGATCAAGGTCGAGATGCACTTCCTGCCCGACGTCTACGTGCCCTGCGACGTGTGCCACGGCAAGCGCTACAACCGCGAGACGCTGGAGATCCACTACAAGGGGCACACCATCAGCGACGTGCTGGAGATGACGGTCGAGGATGCGCTCAAGCTGTTCGAGCCGGTGCCGGTGCTGGCGCGCAAGCTCGAAACCCTGATGGCCGTGGGCCTGTCGTACATCAAGCTGGGCCAGGCCGCGACCACGCTCTCCGGCGGCGAGGCGCAACGGGTGAAGCTGTCGCGCGAACTGTCCAAGCGCGACACCGGCCGCACCCTCTACATCCTCGACGAGCCGACCACCGGCCTGCATTTCCACGACATCGAGCAGCTGCTGGCGGTGCTGCACCGGTTGCGCGACGATGGCAACACCGTGGTGGTGATCGAGCACAACCTCGACGTGATCAAGACCGCCGACTGGGTGGTGGACCTGGGGCCCGAGGGCGGCGACCGCGGCGGTCGCATCGTCGCGACCGGCACTCCGGAGGACATCGCGCGCCACCCGGACTCGCACACCGGGCGCTTCCTCGCGCCGGTGCTCGACATCAAGCGCCGCTCGCGCGCGGCCTGACCACCGACGGGAATCCCGCCATGACCGACAAGCTGCTGTTCCGCCTCCCGCTCGGCGTGCGCTGGGGCGACATGGACGCCTTCAACCACGTCAACAACGCCGCCGTCGCCACCTACCTCGAGGAAGCGCGCATGCGCTGGTTCGCGAGCCTCGGCGGCGCCTGGCTCGACGCGCAGGTGCAGCCGATCCTGGCCGCGCAGACGATCAACTACCGCCTGCCGATCGAGTGGCCGGCCGACCTCGTGGTGGAACTCAAGGTCGAGCGCATCGGCAGGACCAGCCTGACGCTGGCGTTCCGCATGGTGTCGGCGACCGCTGCGCCGCTGCGGCACCACGCCGACGGCAGCCACGTGCTGGTGTGGATCGACCCTGCCAGCGGCCGCGCGGTGGCGCTGCCCGAGGCGGTGCGCGCGGCGGCGGCGGCCGCGACCTGAGCCGGCGGCGGCGCTACCGCGGCCGGCGCACTTCGAACTCGACCAGCACCGGCGCCCCGCCCTCGACCTCGAAGCGGATGCCGACGCGGGCGCCGGCGGCGAGCGGCCGCGCCGGGTCCAGCAGCATGAGATGGTCGCCGCCCGGCTCGAGCCGGACGCTGCCATGCGCGGGCACCACGATGGACTCCAGCGCGCGCATGCGCATCACGCCCTGGTCCACGCGCATCTCGTGCAGCTCGACCGCGCGGAAGTCGCCACTGGCCGCGCCCACGACGCGCAGCGGGGCGTCGCTGCCATTGGCCAGTTCGGCGTAGCCCGCGAGCACCGCCGCGGTCGGCGGCGCCTCGCGGATCCAGGCATCGCGGACCTCGAGCCCGCCGGCGCTCGCGCGCGCGGCGGGCAGCAGCAGCAACAGGGCCAGCAGCGGGGCGCGCATCGCGTCGATTCCGGCACCTCGGGGTCGCTATAGTACGGCTCCGATCCATCCCGATGTGCAGGCCCCGCCATGCTCGACGCCCAGCGCCACGACGCCATCCTCGAACTGCGCCTGTCGCGCCCGCCGGCCAACGCGCTCGATCCCGTGCTCGTGCGCACGCTCAAGGACACGATCCTCGAGGCGCCCGCCAGCGGCGCGCGCGCCATCGTGCTGTCCGGCACGCCGGGCCTGTACTCGGGCGGCCTCGACGTGCCCGCGCTGATGGCGCTGGACCGCGCGGCGATGCACGGCTTCTGGCGCGACTTCATCGGCCTGCTCGGCGCCATCGGCCGCTGCCCGGTGCCGGTGGTCGCGGCGATCACCGGGCACAGCCCGGCCGGCGGCGCGGTGCTGGCGATCTTCTGCGACTACCGCGTGATGGCGCGTTCGCCCGACCCGGCCAAGCCGTTCCGCATCGGCCTCAACGAGGTGCAGGTCGGCCTGTCGGTGCCGCCGCCGATCCAGTTCGCCTTGCGCCGGCTGCTCGGCACCCACCGCGCGGAGCGCCTGATGGTCGCGGGCGCGATGTTGGACTCCGAGGCGGCGCTGCGCCTGGGCTTCGTCGACGAGCTGGCCGAGGTGGCCGCCGTGGTGCCGCAGGCCATGGCCTGGTGCCGCCAGCACCTGGCGTTGCCGCCGGAAGCGATGGCCGAGACGCGCCGCATCGCGCGCTCCGACCTGCACGAGGTGTTGGGCCGCGCGATTAGCGAGCCGGCCGACGACTTCATGGCGCGCTGGTTCAGCGCCGAGAGCCAGGCCGTGCTGTCGGCGCTGGTGGCGAAGCTCAAGTCGAAGGGCTGACGCCGCCGGCCGCGTGCTCAGTCCGCGCCGGTCGCGACGGGGCGCGAGGGGTCGCTGACCCACTCGCTCCACGAGCCGGGATAGATGCGCGCGCCGGCCAGTCCCGCGTGTTCCATTGCCAGCAGGTTGTGGCAGGCGGTGACGCCGGAGCCGCACATCAGCACCGTGTCGCGTGGCGCATGCGCCCCGATCAGCGCGCTGTAGGCCTTGGCCAGCTCTTCGGCCGGCTTGAAGCGGCCGTTGGCGTCCAGGTTCTCGCTGTAGGGCCGGTTGCGCGCACCGGGCACGTGCCCGGCGACCGGGTCCAGCGGCTCCACCTCGCCGCGGAAGCGCGGCGCGGCGCGGGCATCGAGCAGGGCGATGCGCCCCGCGGCCAGGTCGCCGGCGAGCGCGGCGCTGGTGACCAGCTGCGATTCGTCGTAGGCCACGCTGCGCGCCACCGGCGTGCGCCGCACCACGCCCGCCTCCACCGGCATGCCCATCGCCTGCCAGCCCTGCCAGCCGCCATCGAGGACCGCCACGTCCTCGTGGCCGGCAAGGCGCAGCATCCACCACAGGCGCGCGGCCGCCAGCGCGCCGTGCATGGCGTCGTAGGCGATCACCGGCGTGCCGGGCGCGATGCCCCAGGCCGACAGGCTGCGCGAGAACGACTCCGCGCTCGGCAGCGGATGGCGACCGCGACCCGCGATCGAGAGGTCGGACAGGTCGCGCTCGAGGTCGGCGCGCACCGCGCCGGGCAGGTGCGCGCTGGCGTACAGGGCCTCGGCCGCCGCCGGATCGCGGTTGGCAAGGTCGGCGCGGCAGTCGATCGCGACCGCGCCGCCGCCGCGCAGCAGGCTGGCGGCGGCGCGCGGCCCGATCAGGGCGCGGATCACTCGCCTTGCCCCGCGCGCTGCCAGCGCCGCGCCAGGTTGAGCAGCATCGACGCGGTGGCGCCCCAGATCTCGCGATCGCCCCAGCGGTACACGTGGTAGTGGCGCACGCGGCCCTGGAACTCGCGCGCACGCTCCTCGCAATGCGCCGGATCGAGGAAGAAGTCCAGCGGCGCCTCGAAGATCTCGTCCACCTCGCGCGGGTCCGGACGGAACGCCGCGGCGCGCGCGACCAGGCCCACCACCGGGGTGACGCGGAACGCCGTGATGGTCACGAAGGGATCGAGGTAGCCCAGCGCCTCGGTGAGCCGCGGCTCCAGGCCGATCTCCTCCTCCGACTCGCGCAGCGCGGCGGCCAGCGGCGAGGCGTCGTCGCGCTCGATGCGGCCGCCGGGGAAGCTGATCTGGCCGGCGTGGTGGGTGAGCCCGGCGGTACGGCGCGTCAGCACCACCCGCGCCTCGCTGTCGCGCATCACGATCGGCACCAGCACCGCGGCGGGCCGCAGCGCCTCCAGCGGCGGCAGCAGGTCGGCCAGTTCGGCCACGTTCCAGGGCACGTCGGTGGGCGGGCTGGCCAGCGCGTGCGTGGCCGCCGCGAGGCGCAGGCGCAACGCGTCGGGCACGCCGGTCATGGCCGCGCCGCCTCGCGCGCCGGCAGCACCTCGTTCATGATCGCCAGCCGTTCCGAGTCCGACAGCCGCGACCACTGCGCGATCTCGTCGCCGGTGCGCAGGCAGCCTTCGCACAGGCCGTCGCGGCCGAGCGTGCAGATGCCGATGCAGGGCGTGATGACGGGGTTGGCGGGAACGCGCTGGAACATGGGGTTCGCAAACGTTGCGGGGGCGCCGTGGCGCCCCCGCACGATGCAGCAGATCCGATCCGGTGTCACGGGCCATCCATGGCCGGCACGGGATGGTGGCGTCGTGCGTACTGGATCCCTTGTCATCGGCCGTCCATGGCCTGCAAGGGATGACGGCATCCTGCCGTCACTTCACGTCGATGAGCTTGATGTCGAAGACGAGGGCTTCGTTGGGGCCGATGACCGGGGCCTGGCCGCGCATGCCGTAGGCCTTCTCGGGCGGCAGGAACACCTGCCAGTGGTCGCCCACCTTCATCAGCGGCAGGATCTCCTTCCAGCCGTCGATCACGGTGTCGACCTTGAAGCTGGCGGGCTGGCCGCGGGCGAAGGAGCTGTCGAACTCCAGGCCGCTCGACAACGAGCCGCGATAGTGCACGGTGACCTGGCTGGTGGTGGTCGGCTTGCGGCCGTTGCCGTCCTCGATCACGCGGTACTGGATGCCCGACGGCAGCACCACGATGCCCTTCTTGGCCCGGTTCTCGGCCATGAAGCGGTCGCTCTTGACCTTGTTGTCGCGGGCCATCTGCTCGAACTTGACCCGCGCCTCGCCGATCATCTTCTCGCGCATGGCGCCGAGCTGCGCGCGCATGTCGGCCTCGGGCACGGCCGGCTGGCGCTTGGCGTAGCCGTCCTGGATCGCGCGGATGACCTGGTTGACGTCGACGTCCATCTTCTTCTCGATGAAGTCGCGGCCGATCTCGTAGCCGATCGCGTAGCTGACCTTGCTGCGGTCGACCGGAACCGCCGGGGCGGCCGGGCGCGCCTGCTGCTGTTGCGCCTGGGCCTGCCCCTGCGCGGCGCCCTGCGCCGCCGGCGCCGGGGTGTTCTGTGCCTGCGCGAACGGCACGACGGCCAGCGCAAGCATGGCCAAGATGGAGCGGAAGCTCATGGAACTCTCCGGAACGGAATCGTTAGGAATTCGCTAAGGGGCCCGCCGAGCGGGCCGGCGAAGGTCGGGCATTCTACCCAAGGGCACCCCACCCCGCCATGCGCGGCACCGCTGGGACTGCGAGTCACCGCCGAAGTTCAACGGCGCGGCGGATGGCGCCGCTAGAATGCGGGCCCGCTTTCCGGAGACCGCCATGGCATTGCGCAACCTGCTGATCGCCGACGAGGGCGCGGTGCGAACCGTCACCGTCAATCGTCCGGAAAAGCTCAACGCGCTCGACCGCGAGACCCTGGCCGAGCTGCACCTCGCCTTCGACCAGGCCCGCGACGACGACGCCATCCGCGTGGTGGTGCTCGCCGGCGCCGGGCCCAAGGCCTTCGTCGCCGGCGCCGACATCGCCGAACTGGCGGCGCAGTCGCCCACCGGCGCGCTGGCCCTGTCGCGCTTCGGCCAGCAACTCATGACCAAGATCGAACGGCTGGGCAAGCCCGTGATCGCCGCCATCGGCGGCTTCGCGCTGGGCGGCGGCATGGAGCTGGCGATGGCCTGCTCGCTGCGCATCGCGGCCGACGGCGCGAAGCTGGGCCAACCGGAGATCAACCTCGGCGTGCTGCCGGGCTTCGGCGGCACCCAGCGCCTGCTGCGCCTGGCTGGCCGTGGCGCGACGCTGGAACTGTGCCTGCTCGGCACGCCGATCACGGCGCAGCGCGCGTACGAACTGGGCATCGTCAACCGCGTGGTGCCGGCGGCGGCGCTGGCGGCCGAGGTGCGCAAGCTGGCGACGCAGCTGGCCGCCGCCGCGCCGCACGCGATGCGCGGCATCCTCGACGCGGTGCTGCTCGGCGGCGAGGCGCCGATCGACGTCGGCCTCGACTACGAGTCGCAGGCCTTCGGCGTGTGCTTCGCCACCGAGGACCTGCGCGAAGGCACGCGCGCGTTCCTGGAAAAGCGCAAGCCGGTCTTCAGCGGGCGCTGAGGCCGCGCCCCGCGCGGGCGGCGCGGGCCGTTGCGGCCGGGTCTCCCGGCGGCCGCCGCGGCCGCATCAGTGCGCCGCGCCGCGGTAGTCCAGTTCCCCCGCCGTCACCGCCAGGTCGAGCCGGTTCTCCGGCGGCGCCAGCGGGCAGGTCGCGTACGGGGTGAACACGCAGGGCGGGCTGTACGCCTTGTTGAAATCGACGACCACCACGTCGCTGCCGGGCTTGGGCAGGTCGGCGTAGAGGAAACGGCCCGCGCCGTAGGTCTGCTTGCCGCTGGTGCGGTCGGCGAAGATGAACCACAGCTGCCCGGGCCCGCCCTCCACCGCCTCGAGGCGATGGGTGGCGCCATCGCGCTCGAACTCCACGTAGCCCGGGTTCGGCGTGTCGTCGAGCGTGCCGATCACGTTGGCGATGGGAATCGTCTTGCCGGCCGGGTGCGCCCGGTAGCGCGCCTCGATGCGCCATGCCGGATCGATGTCGTAGTAGTCGATGCCCGCGAACCCGGTCAGCGTCGGCGCGGCCGAATCGCGCACCCGCAGCGCGTAGCGGCCGCTGCGCTCGATCACGATGAAGCTCAGCGTGCCGTAAGCGACCACGCTGGGCGTGCCCGAGGCATCCGGCAGCAGCGTGGCCTGCGTCGCCGGCTTGCCGTCGACGGTGGCGCCGCTGCCCTGCTCCAGCGCCAGCGAGAGCTTGCCGTCGGCCAGCGTGAGGACGCCCAGGCGCGGCGGCATGCCCGCGATGCGCACGAACGCGTCGGCCCCGGCGCCGGCGAGGCCGGCGTCCACCGCCGAACCGATCACGGTGCGTCCGGGCTCGATCCAGTCCAGGCCCACCAGGCTGAGCCAGCCGTCGGGCTGCCGCAGCCGCTCCACGCGTTGCGCGCGCCAGGCCTCGATTTCCGCGCGGTGCGGGCCCGGCGCGACGCCGGCGACGAGGACCGCGGCGAGCAACAGCGTGATTGAACTCATGGCTTCGACTCGGCAGGGCGAGGCCTCAACGGCCACGCAGGAACATGCGGTCCAGCTCGGCCCGCGTCAACTGCACCCAGGTCGGGCGACCGTGGTTGCACTGGTCCGAGCGCTCGGTGGCTTCCATCTGGCGCAGCAGCGCGTTCATCTCGGCCAGCTCGAGGCGGCGGTTGGCGCGCACCGAGGCGTGGCAGGCCATGGTCGCGAGCAGCTCGTTCTGGAACTCCTCGAGGCGCGCGCTGCTGCCGTGCGTGGCGAGGTCGCCGAGCACGTCGCGCACCAGCGCCTCGACGTCGCTGCCCTCGAGCAGCGAGGGGATGCGCCGCACCAGCACGCGCTCGTCGGCGACACGGGTCAGCTCGAATCCGAGCGCGGCGAATGCCGCGGCATGCTCGTCGACCGCATCGGCCTCGCGGCGCGAGACCGCGACCGGCAACGGCACCAGCAGCAGCTGCGACGGGATCGCCCCCTCGACGCGCGCGCACTTGAGCCGCTCGTAGGTCACCCGCTCGTGCGCGGCATGCATGTCCACCAGCACCAGGCCGTGCGCGTTCTCCGCCAGCACATAGACGCCGCCGAGCTGCGCCAGCGCATAGCCCAGCGGCGGCGGCCCGCCGTCGGCCACCCGGGCCGGATCCGCGTCCACGGCGGCGGGTGCAGGCACGACGCCGGCGCCGTACAGCGAGGCATAGGCCGACAGCGGCGCCGCTTGCGCGGGCAGTCCCAGTCCCGCCTGGCGGGGCGGCCACGCCGTCGCGCCGCCGCCCGTGCCGCCCGTGCCGGCCCCGGTGCCGGCGCCAGCCGCGGCATCCGGCAGCGCGCTGCCGGCGCGGGTGCCGGCCAGCGCCTCGTGCAGGCGGCGGAACACGAAATCGTGCACCCGGCGCGAATCGCGGAAGCGCACTTCCTGCTTGGCCGGATGCACGTTGACGTCGACCGCCGACGGCTCCACCGACAGGAACAGCACGTAGGCCGGATGGCGGCCGTGGAACAGCACGTCGGCGTAGGCCTGGCGCACCGCGTGCGCCACCAGCCGGTCGCGCACCGGCCGGCCGTTGACGTAGAAGTACTGGCGGTCGGCCTGCGCGCGCGCGGCGGTGGGCGCGCCGATCCAGCCGCCCAGGTGCAGGTCGCCGGCGCCGGCATCGATGCCCAGCGACTGCGCCAGCAACTCGGCGTCGAGCGCCGCGCCAACCCGCTGCGACGGCGTGCCCGCGGCCAGCCGCAGCACCTCGCGGCCATTGTGGCTGAGGCGGAACTCCACCGCGGGATGCGCCAGCGCCTGCGTGCGCACCAGCTCCTCGATGTGGCCGTACTCGGTGCGCTCGGCGCGCAGGAACTTGCGCCGCGCCGGCACGTTGTAGAAGAGATCGTGCACCGCCACGGTGGTGCCCGGCGGATGCTGCGCCGGGCGCGGCGTCGACAGGCGCCCGTCCTCGGCTTCGATGGTCCATGCTTCGCCGGCACCGCGGGCGCGCGAGGTCAGGGAGAAGCGCGACACCGAGGCCATGCTGGGCAGGGCCTCGCCGCGGAAACCCAGGGTGGCGACCGCTTCGAGGTCGTCGAGGCTGGCGATCTTGCTGGTGGCATGGCGCGACAGCGCCAGCGCCAGGTCCTCCGCCGCGATGCCGTGGCCGTCGTCGCGCACGCGCACGCGCTTGGCGCCGCCGGCCTCGAGCTCGATCACGATGCGGGTGGCGCCGGCGTCGAGGCTGTTCTCCACCAGCTCCTTGACGATCGACGCCGGCCGCTCGACCACCTCGCCCGCGGCGATCTGGTTGACGAGTTGCTCGGGCAACTGGTGGATGCGCAAGGACGCGGGACCGGCGGGGCGGGCCGCGATCATAGCAAGCGCCGGCG
>CAZTNB010000017.1:0-4372 GCA_964614825.1 uncultured Gammaproteobacteria bacterium | reverse complement strand
CGCCGGCGCGGGCGATGCTCAGGATTCGCTGGGAATGCGCAGCACGGTGCCGGTGCGGACCATGTCGGTGCGCAGATTGTTGACCCGGCGCAGTTCGCCCACGCTGACCCGGTGCCGCATCGCGATCAACGACAGGCTCTCGCCGCGGGCCACGACGTGCTCGCGCGGACGCTGCGGGTTGGCGGCGATCCAGGAATCCGGCGGCGGCGAACCGTGGAAGTAGTCGCGGATGCCGTCGAGCATGGCCTGCGCCAGCTTGCGCTGGTGCGCGGGGTCGTTGAGCCGGCGTTCTTCCGCCGGGTTGGAGATGAACGCGGTCTCGACCAGGATCGAGGGCACGTCGGGCGAGCGCAGCACGACGAAATTGGCGCGCTGGACGGTGTGGCTGTGCACGGCGCCCACCCGCGCGAGGCTGCGCAGCACGCTGCCGGCGACCGCGTCGCTGGCGCCCAGGGTCGCGCCCTGCGAAAGATCGAGCAGCACCGCGGCGAGGGTGTTGTCCTTGTCGTCGAGCGACACGCCGCCGATGAGGTCGGCCTGGTTCTCGCTCGCCGCGAGCCAGCGCGCCGCCTCGCTGCTCGCGCCGCGCTGCGACAGGATGTACACCGAGGAACCCGCGGCCGAGCGCCGGGTGAAGGCATCGGCGTGGATCGACACGAACAGGTCGGCGCGCGCGTCGCGCGCCTTCTGGTAGCGCTGCTTGTGCGGGATGAAATAGTCGCCGTCGCGGACCAGCAGCGCGCTCATGCCGGGCTCGGCCTCCACCGCCGCGGCCAGTTCGCGCGCCACCGCCAGGGTGACGTTCTTCTCGCGCGTGCCGCGGGCGCCGAGCGCGCCCGGATCCTCGCCGCCGTGGCCGGCGTCGATCGCGACCAGCACGTCGCGCAGGGCGCTGGGCGCCGGTGCGGGCAGCGCGCGCGCGGCGGCCTCGGCCCGCGGCGCCTCGCGCGGGTACAGGTCGATCACCAGGCGATGGTTCTTGTTGCCGACCGGCGGCAGCAGGAAGGACTTCGGCCGCGTGCCGGGCGCCACGTCGATGACCACGCGCAAGGCGCCATCGGTGGGCCGGCCCGAGCGCAGCCCGCGCACGCGGCCGCGCGGCCCCGGCGTGGCGTAGCCGGGCGCCAGCGCGGCGCCCTGCAGGTCGAGCACGACGCGCTCGGGGTTGTCGAGGGTGAAGAGCTTGTACTCGACCACGCCGCCGAGGTCGAACACGGCGCGGGTGTACTCAGGGCTCTCCCACACGCGCACCGCCTGCACGTGCGTGGGCCCGGCGGCGCCGGCCGCGAGCGGCCACCACGCAAACAGCATCCCCACCCGCAGCCAGATCGCGCCTCGCATGCCCGCATTTGACCGCAGTTTGCCCTGCCAACGCAAGCGTTTTCCTTTTGTAATCCGTAGCCTGCAGCAGGTTCTTAATCCGGCTCCGAGGCCTGGCCCCGGGCCAGTTGCGCAAGGACCGCGCTACCGGCCGTGCTGTGGGCCCGCAGGTCCGCCGCCCGCCCCTCGCCCGCCAGGGCGAGCGACACCACCAGGTCCGGCGCCGGCAGGTGCCCCGCGCCGCGTTCCGGCCACTCGATCAGCAGCACGCCGTCGAGGTCGCGCAGGCCCAGGGCATCGAGCTCGCCGGCCGCCGCGATCCGGTACAGGTCGAGGTGGTGCACGGTGCGGGCGGGCGCCTCGTAGCTCTCCAGCAACGTGTAGGTCGGGCTCTTGACCCGCGCGCCCGGCAACAGCGCCTGCACCAGCGCGCGCGCCAGCGTGGTCTTGCCGCTGCCGAGGTCGCCGTGCAGGTAGCACACGAACCGCGGCGGCAGCGCGGCGGCGAGTCGCGCGCCCAGTGCGCGGGTATCGTCCTCGGTGGCGAGCGCGCGGCGCAGGTTCGCGCTCACGGATTGACCGCGGCGCGCAACTCGGCCAGCACCTCGCCCGCGAGCAGGCCGCGGGCGCCCCGGGCGGCCGCGCGGCGCGCCGCGTCGGCATGCACCGCGACCCCGACGCGCGCGGCGACCGCGGCCGCATGCTGCTGCGCCATGAGGCCGGCGATGATGCCGGTCAGCACGTCGCCCATGCCGCCGCTGGCCATGCCGGGGTTGGCGGCGGCGCAGACCGCGACCTCGCCCTCGGGGGTGGCGACCAGCGTGCCCGCGCCCTTGAGCACCACGACGGCGTGGAATCGACGCGCGAGCTCGCGCGCGGCGGCGTAGCGGTCCTGCGCGATGCCGGCGGCGTCGGTGCCCAGCAGTCGCGCCGCTTCGCCCGGATGCGGCGTGAGCACGATTTGCGCCGGCAGCGCGCAGGGCGTGGCCGCGAGCAGGTTGAGGCCGTCGGCGTCGAGCACCGTGGGCTTGCCCGCGGCCAGGGCCTGCGACCACAGCGCGCGCGACCACTCGGTCTGGCCCAGTCCCGGGCCGAGCGCGATCACGCCGGCACGCTCGAGCAACGCCGCCGGCAGCGCGGCGTCGACGCCGTGGACCATCAATTCGGGTCGCGCACCGACCAGCGCCGCCACGTGCGCCGGTCGCGTCGCGACGCTCACCAGGCCGGCCCCGCAGCGCGCCGCCGCCTCGCCCGCGAGTCGCGCCGCGCCGCCCATGCCGTGCTCGCCGCCGACCACCAGCACGTGGCCGTAGCGGCCCTTGTGCGCGGCCGGATCGCGCGGCGCCAGCACGCGCGCGCACTCGTCGCCGTCGATGAACGCGGCGTCCGCCGCCACGGCATCGAACACCGCCGCCGGCACGTCCAGCGTTTCCAGCACGCACTCGCCCACGTGGTCGGCCGCGGCGCCGGTCCACAGGCCGCGCTTCCAGCCTATGAAGCACACGGTGAGGGTGGCGCGCACGCACGGCGTTCGCGCCTGGCCGGTGTCGGCATCCAGGCCCGACGGCAGGTCCAGCGCGAGCACCGGCAGCGCCGCGCGCCCGATCGCCGCGATCGCCGCCGCCGCCGCGCCCTCCGGCGGCCGCGCGAGCCCGATGCCGAGCAGCGCGTCGACCACCACCTGCGCGCCGGCGCAGGCCGCTGCCGGATCGGCCAGCAAGACGCCGCCCGCGGCGAGGAAATCGTCGTGGGCGCGGATCGCCTCGGCACTGGCCGGGGGGCCGATCGCGTGCACTTGCACGTCGAGGCCGGCGGCGCGCGCGAGCCGCGCCACCACGTAGCCGTCGCCGCCGTTGTTGCCGCGGCCGCAGCAGACCGCGATGCGGCGCGCCGCGGGAAAACGCGCCTGCAGGCGCCGGAACGCGGCGCCACCGGCGCGCGACATCAGCGCGTAGCCGTCGCCGCCGCTGGCCGCGATGGCACGACGGTCGAGTTCGCGCATCGCGGCGACGCGGTACAGCCGGTTCTCGGGGCGCGGCATGCGCCTGATTCTATACTTCCGATCGTGCGCACCTCCGCCGACCCGCCCGCCGCGCGCATCGACCACGCCGCGCTCGCCGCCGACATCCGCCGCTGGGGCGCCGAGCTCGGCTTCCAGCAGACCGGCATCAGCGGCATCGCGCTGGACGCCGACGAGGCGCGCCTGCTGGCCTGGCTCGACGCCGGCCGGCACGGCGGCATGGACTGGATGCAGCGCCACGGGACGCGCCGCTCGCGTCCCGGCGAGCTGGTGCCGGGGACGGCCAGCGTGATCTCGGTGCGCCTCGACTACCTGACCGACGCCGCCGACATGGCGGCGACGCTGGCCGATCCCGCGCTGGCCTACGTGTCGCGCTATGCGCTGGGTCGCGACTACCACAAGGTCCTGCGCCAGCGCCTGCAGCGCCTGGCCGATCGCATCGAATCGGTGGCCGGCCCGTTCGGGCATCGGGTGTTCACCGACAGCGCGCCGGTGCTGGAGAAGCCCCTGGCGCGCAACGCGGGACTGGGCTGGATCGGCAAGCACACCAACCTGATCAACGCCGGCGCCGGCTCCTGGTTCTTCCTCGGCGAGCTGTACACCGACCTGCCGCTGCCGGCCGACGCGCCGGGGCAGGACCACTGCGGCACCTGCAGCCGCTGCCTCGAGGCCTGCCCCACCGGCGCCATCGTCGCGCCGTACCAGCTCGATGCGCGCCTGTGCATCTCGTACCTGACGATCGAGCACGCGGGGCCGATCCCCGAGCCGCTGCGCCCGCTGCTCGGCAACCGCATCTACGGCTGCGACGACTGCCAGTTGGCGTGCCCCTGGAACAAGTTCGCGCGCCTCACGGGCGAGCCGGATTTCCGCGAGCGCCACGGGCTCGCCAGCGCCAGCCTCGCGGCGCTGTTCGCCTGGTCCGCGGCGGAGTTCCTGCTGCGCACCGAGGGCTCGGCGATCCGCCGCATCGGCCACGCGCGCTGGCTGCGCAACATCGCCGTGGCGCTGGGCAACGCACCGGCCACGCCGGAA
>CAZTNB010000016.1:2515-33339 GCA_964614825.1 uncultured Gammaproteobacteria bacterium | reverse complement strand
CGGTGGCGCGACACGCGACGGCGCCGCGGGCGGTGAGGGCGGCGCCGGTGCGGCGGGCGTCGCGCGCGGCGCCGGTGCCGGCGCCGCGGTCGGCGCGCTCGCGGGCGCGGCGGGCGGCGTCGGTGGCATCGGCGGCAACGGCGCCATCGCCGGCAGCGGGATGAAGATGTCGTTCTTCTCCGGCACGGCCACCACCAGCACCTGGCGCTTGCGGTCGCGCATCACCTCGACATTGACGTCCTCGCCGGACTGGCGCCGGGCCAGCGCGCGCACCACGTCGCTGGTCGACTCGGTGCGGTCGCCGCCCACCGACAGGATCACGTCGCCGCGCTTGATCTGCGGCAGGTTGCCCTCGGCCTTGTCCAGCACCAGCACGCCCTCGTTGCTGCCGAAGTAGCGGCCCAGTTCGGCATTGAGCGGGGCCAGCTTGAGGTCGAACAGGTCGCCGTTGCGGAACACCATCACCCGGCGCGACTCGCGCACCGCGTCGCGCATGGCGAGTTCGGCATCGCCCTGCGCGACCTGCGCGGTCCAGCGCGCGCCCTCGGCGGCGTCGCGCGCGATCCGCGCATGCTCGCGCGCCAGCTCGGCGTCCATGCGCGCGTCCTCGACGATCACCTCGATGTTGGGGATCTCGATGTCGATCTCGGCACCCGGCGCCACGCCGGGCATGCCGCCGGCCAGCATCGGCCAGTTCCACGACTCGCGGCGCTCGGCCGCGACCTCGTAGTTGAGCGCCTTGCCGTCGCGCACGACGTCCAGGCGCACCTTGTCGCCGGCCTTGAGCTCGCCGATCGCATCGCGCGCCGCGTCGACCCGCGCCGCGTCGGCCCCGGCGCCGATCGCGTCGCTGAGCGGGCGCCCGCCCGCGGCGGCGTCGAGGCGCTTGCCGTTGACGGCGACGATGCGGTCGCCGGCGCGCAGGCCGACCTTCTCCGCCGGTCCACCCGGCGTGACCGCGCTCAGCACCACGCCGTCGGCGCTCGCGCCCAGCACCACGCCGATCATGGCGCGGTCCGGGCTGCCGAGGTAGCTGAAGGCGTAGGTGCGCTGGCGATCCGCCTCGCCGAGCTGCGCCGACAGCATGGCGATGCGGCGCGTGATCTCGCGCAGCTGGTCGTTGGCCTCGCGCAGCTCGGCGCGCGCCTTGGCCAGTTCCTCCTCGCTCGGCTTGGCGTCGGCGGCGTGCGCCGGGCCCAGCGCGGTGGCCAGCGCCAGCGCCAGCAGGGTGGGGACGATACGCATGGGATTGCTCCGTGGGGGCATGTGGGTCCGGGGCCTCAGTTGATCGGATAGCTGGCGGGCACCAGGCCGGGACTGCCGCGGGTGTCCGCGTACTCGACCCCGGCACCGGTGCGCACGCCGGCCAATTGCTCCAGCAGCATCGCCCGCTCGCGCCACAGCGCGGTCGCGCGGGCATCGTCGCGGGTGTCGGACAGCTCCAGGTCGAGCATGCCGATCAGGTCCTCGATCTCGGCGCCGACCAGCGCGGCCTGGCCGTCGAGCAGCGCCGGGCGCGCGGCGCCGCGCAGCGCCGCTTCCAGCGCCTGGTTGGCGGCGATCGCGTCGTCGAGCGCGCCGCGGCCCGCGGCCGGCTTCGCCGCGACCGCGGCGGTCGCCGCCCCGGTCGGCGGCGCGGCCTGGCGCTGCCAGGTCGGCGCCAGCGCCAGCGCCAGCAGCGCGGCGGCGGCGAGCGGCACGGCGAGTCGCAGACCGGTGCGACGCCGGCGCGCGGCCAGCGTGCCCTGCAGGCGCCGCCAGCCGTCGGCCGGTGCCGGCGGCGTGGGCAGCGCAGCCAGCGCGCGGGCGAACTCGCGCTCGGACAGCGGGATGAAATCGTCGGCGTCAGGCATAGGCGGCTACCTCGCTGGCCGCCAGCTGCGCGCGCAGGCGCGCGGTGCCGCGGCTCAGTTGCGACTTGGAAAAACTCGGAGTGCGGCCGAAGGCGGTCGCGATCTCCTCGTGGGTGTAGCCCTCGACGTAGTACAGCCACACCACGCTGCGGGTCAGTTCCGGCAACTGCGCCAGCGCCCGCTCCAGCTCCGGCTGGCTCGCCGCGACCGGCACCGAGGCCTCGAAGTCGCCGACCTCGGGCAGCTCGTCGACGTAGTCGAGGCGGCGCTTGCGCAGGCGCATCAGCGCCTCGTTCACCGCGATCTGGCGCAGCCAGCCCCAGAACGGCGCGTCGCCGCGGAACTGCTGGCGTTTGTCGAATACGGCAAGCATGGCGTCGTGCAGTACTTCCCTGGCCTCGTCGCGGTCGTTGAGCAGGCGCCACGCGAGGGCGTGCACCGGCTGCTCGAACAGCCGGTACACCTCCTCCAGCGCCCGCATGTCCCCGCGCTTCAAGCGCTCCACCAGGAACTGCGGGACGTCGATGGCAAAGCTCGTCCCCATACCCCGCAGGATGCGCGGCCCGGGGAAAGCGTCGCAAGGCGCGCGGACCGGACCGTATCCGCATATACAAATGCGAATCACTGTCATTTGCGAAGGAGTTTGCCTATCATGGGGTTCTCCGTCGTTCGAGGATCACCATGCCCCCTGCGCCGCTGGTTGCCGCCGTCGCCTTGGCGCTGTGCCTGCCTGCAAGCCTCGCCGCGCAGGCGCAGGCGCCGGCGGCGGCCTCCGGCACCCTGTCCCTGGCCGCCACCACCGCGGGGCCGGCCCCGGACCCCGCCGCGCAGGATGCCGCCGATGCCGGTGCCGCCGCCGACGATGCCGGCGCGGCCCGCAACGCCGACGCCATGCCGCAGGTGGTCGTGGTCGGTACGCCCGAGCGCCTGCGCGAGCAGCCCGGCAGCGCCACGGTGCTCGACCAGGAACAACTCGAACGCGCGCGCACGCTGACCATCAACGAGGCCTTGCGCCGCGTGCCCGGGGTCAACGTCCGCGACGAGGAAGGCTTCGGCCTGCGACCCAACATCGGCATCCGCGGCCAGAATCCCACGCGCTCGACCAAGACCCTGCTGCTCGAGGACGGCTTGCCCGCCGCCTACGCGCCCTACGGCGACAACGCCAGCTACTACAGCGCGCCGTTCGACCGCTACCAGCGCATCGAGGTGCTCAAGGGCGCGGGCATGCTGCGCTTCGGGCCGCAGCTCACCAGCGGCGTGGTCAACTACATCACCCCGGAGCCGCCGCGCGAGTTCGGCGGCCAGGTGCAGTTGATGGGCGGCAACCGCGGCTACTTCAACGGCCAGGCCCAGGTCGGCGGCGGTGGCGCGCTGCTCGACCTGATCCACAAGCAGGGCGATGGTGCGCGCGACAACCTCGAGCTGGAGCAGACCGACCTCAATGCGAAATACGTGGCCGAACTCGGCGATGCCGGCGCGCTGACCCTGCGCGCCAACCACCTGGCCGAGGACTCGGTGGTCACCTACAGCGGCATCACCGACGCCGAGCTGGCCAATTTCGGCCGCGAGTACAACCCGTTCCGGAACGACACCTTCGAGATCGAACGCTACGGTGCCTCGGCGACCCACGAGTTCGGCTTCGGCGACTCGGCCCTGCTCACCACCAGCGCCTATTGGTACACCTTCGACCGCGACTGGTGGCGCCAGTCCTCCACCACCACCGACACCCAGTGCGGCGATGCCTTCCGCGACGCGCGCCTGCGCGGCGATGGCGTGGACCCGGACGCCTGCAACTCGCGCCAGGGCCGCCTGCGCACGTACTACACGCGCGGCGTAGAACCGCGACTGGCCTGGTCGGCCGGCGGCTGGGGCGCCGAACACGCGCTCGAGCTCGGCCTGCGCTACCACGACGAGAGCCAGCAGCGCGAGCAGATCAATGCCACCAGTCCGACCGGCACCACCGGCGCCCGGGTCGAGAACAACAAGCGCACCACCGATGCCTGGTCGGGATACGTCTCCGACCGCATCGCCTGGGGCGCCTTCGCCTTGCTGCCGATCCTGCGCTACGAGGCCATCGACTACACCCGCGCCAACCAGCTCACCGGCGCCGAGGGCGAGGACAGCGTCGACCAGTTCATCCCCGGGCTGGGTTTCACCTGGGACTTCGGCCCCGCGCTGACCCTGTTCGGCGGCGTGCACCGCGGCTTTTCGCCGCCGCGCGCCGAGGACCTCATCGACAACGCCGGCGGTTCGGTCGACGTGGACGCCGAGGAGAGCATCAACCTCGAACTCGGCCTGCGCGGCGAGTTCGGCGCCGGCTTCGCCTTCGAGGGCGCGCTGTTCCGCAACGACTTCTCCAACCAGCTGGTGGTGGGCTCGGTCGCCGGCGGTAACACCCCGCTGGCGCAGGGCGAGACGCTGTACCAGGGCGTGGAGCTGGCGCTGGACTGGTCGGGCGACGGCGCCTGGGGCAGCCCGGGCACGCCCTACGCGCGCGCGGCGCTGACTTCGCTGTACACCGCCGAGCAGCGGACGCCGTTCATCGCCGTCGCCAACGGCCAGCCGGTGGCGGGCAGCGGTGACGACCGCCGCCTGCCGTACGCGCCACGCGGCCTCGCCACGCTGGCCGCGGGATATCGCCAGGGTCCGTGGGATGCCTCGATCGAGATGCAGGCGGTCGACGACCAGTACGCCGACTTCGCGAATTCCGCGGCGCCGGCCGCCAACGGCCAGGTCGGCCGCATCGGCGGCCACGCGATCTGGAACCTGGCGCTGAACTGGATCCCGGATGCAGCGACCGGCTGGAGCGCCTTTGCCGCGGTCAAGAATGCCGGCGACCGCGAGTACATCGTCGATCGCACGCGCGGCATCCAGCTCGGCAATCCGCGCCAGTACCTGGTCGGGTTGCGCTACACCTTCTGATCCGCGCCGCGTCCCGGCCACGCCTGTCCGCGGCCGTGTCCGGACCCCTGTCCGGACGCCTGCGCCCGCAGGGATGCCGGAAAAAATGCCTGCCGATCAGTGCCTTGCAGCGGCCCTGCCTCTGGCATGCGCATTGCTAAGTCGTTGCCACGGGGCCGCGCAGTGCGGCCGTTGGAACCGGGACCGGCATGATCCGCGACACCTCCGCCACCGACCGCGTGATCGCCGCGCCCGCCGCGTCGCGGCAGCGCAAGCTCACGATCGCCGCCATCGTGGCCGCCGCGCTGGCGCTGACCGGCTTCGCCGCGCCCAAGGTCGTGCGCATGCTGGGCGCCAACCGTTCGGTGGCGCTGGCGCAGGTGCGGATCGCGCCGGTCACGCGCGGCACGCTGGTGCGCGACGTCTCGGCGCAGGGCCGCGTGGTCGCCGCCGTCAGTCCCACCCTGTACGCGCCCGCCGCAGGCACCGTCACGCTGCGCATCCGCGCCGGCGGCGACGTCGTGGCCAGGGACCAGGTGCTGGCCGAGGTCGCCAGTCCCGAACTCACCAACGAGCTCGAGCAGGAGCAGGCGAGCCTGCAGAGCCTCGACATCGAGGTGCAGCGCGCGCGGATCCAGAACCGCCAGGCGCAGCTGGTCGCGCGCCGCGCCGCCGACCAGGCCGGGATCGAGCTCGCCGCCGCGCAGCGCGAGTGGGAGCGCGCGGAACTGGGCTGGGCCCGCGGCGCGATCTCGCAGGTCGACCACCTCAAGGCCCGCGACGAGCTGCGCAAGGCCGAGATCAGCAACACCCATGCGCTGGAGGACGCGCGGCTGCAGGGCGAGAGCCTGGCCTTCGAACTGCGCACCAAGGAACTCGCCCTGGAGCGGCAGCGCCTGGCCGTGGTCGAACTGGAGCGCAAGGTCGAGGCGCTCAAGATCCGCTCGCCGATCGACGGCCTGGTCGGCACGCTGGCGGTCGCCGACCGTGCCAACGTGGCCGCGAACGCGCCGATCGCCACCGTGGTGGACCTGAGCCGCTTCGAGGTCGAGATCGAGATCCCCGAGGTCTATTCCGACGACATCGGCCTCGGCATGGCGGCCGAGGTGCGCATCGGCAGCGAGCAGCATGCCGGCATCCTGGGCTCGATCTCGCCCGAAGTGGTGGAGGGCCAGGTGCGCGGCCGCGTGCGCTTCAGCGGCGAGCAGCCGCCCGGCCTGCGCCAGAGCCAGCGCGTGACCGCGCGGCTGGTGATCGAGGAGAAGCCCGACGTGCTGATGGTGCAGCGCGGGCCGTTCTTCGACGCCGACGCCGGCCGCTTCGCCTACGTGGTCGCCGACGGCACCGCCGTGCGGCGCCCGATCCGCACCGGCGCGACCAGCATGACCGCGGTGGAGGTCCTCGACGGCCTGCGCGCCGGCGAATCCATCATCGTTTCCGACACCACCGATTTCCGCGGCGCCCAGCGCGTCAACCTCAATTGATCGCAACGACCCCATGAATGCCCGGCACGAAAGGACCCACCCCATGCTCCAGATGCGCAATCTGTCCAAGGTCTATCGCACGCACCTGGTCGAGACGCACGCGCTGCGCGACTTCAACCTGACCGTGGGCGAGGGCGAGTTCGTCGCCGTCACCGGCCCCTCGGGCTCCGGCAAGACCACCTTCCTCAACATCGCCGGCCTGCTGGAGGAATTCAGCGGCGGCGAGTACCACATCGACGGCGTCGACGTGCGCGGCCTTTCCGACGACGCCCGCTCGCGCCTGCGCAACGAGAAGATCGGCTTCATCTTCCAGGGCTTCAACCTGATCCCCGACCTGAGCCTGTTCGACAACGTCGACGTGCCGCTGCGCTACCGCGGCTTCAACGCCGCCGAGCGCAAGCGCCGCATCGAGCAGGCGCTGACCCGGGTCGGCCTGGGTTCGCGCATGAAGCACTACCCGGCCGAGCTGTCCGGCGGCCAGCAGCAGCGCGTGGCGATCGCGCGCGCGCTGGCGGGCGAGCCGCGGCTGCTGCTCGCCGACGAGCCCACCGGCAACCTCGACTCGCTGATGGCGCGCGGCGTGATGGAACTGCTCGAGGAGATCAATGCCCACGGCACCACCATCGTGATGGTGACCCACGATCCCGAGCTGGCGGCCCGCGCGCAGCGCAACGTGCACATCATCGACGGCCAGGTCACCGACCTCGACGACGTGCCGCGCCTGCGCGAGGCCACCCCGCAGCTCGCCGCCAACGCCTGAGGAGCGCGCCATGTTCGGCTACTACCTGTGGCTGGCCGGGCGCAGCCTGCGCCGCAACCCGGTCCTGACCGCGCTGATGGTCGCCGCCATCGCGCTCGGCATCGGCGCCGCGATGACCTCGCTCACCGTGCTGCGCGCGATGAGCGGCAACCCGATGGCGTTCAAGGACGACCGCCTGTACCGCCCGCTGGTCGACAACTGGTCGCCGGGCCGCGCCTGGGACGAGGACACCGGCGCGCCGCCCACGCTGTCGACCTACAAGGACGCGATGGCGCTGTGGAACTCGAAGCAGGCCACGCGCCAGGCCGCGATGTTTCCCAACGTGCAGCCGCTGGAGCCGTCGAACCCCGAGGTCAAGCCGTTCATGGCCCAGATCCTGTTCACCCACGGCGACTTCTTCCCGATGTTCGAGACCCCGTTCGAGTTCGGCGGCGGCTGGGACCGGGCGCAGGACGAGGCGGCGGCGCGCGTCGTGGTGCTGACCAGGGACCTCAACGAGAAGCTGTTCGGCGGCGAGGACAGCGTCGGCAGGACGCTGCGGGTCGGCGGCGAGGACTTCACCGTGGTCGGCGTGCTGCGCCGGTGGAACCCGCAGCCGAAGTTCTACGAGCCTTCCTCGGGCGCCTTCAACGACGTCGAGGAGATGTTCATGCCCTTCGCCGTCGGCATCGGCTGGGAGCTGCAGTCGTCCAACAACAACAGCTGCTGGGCCGACCCCGGCAACGGCTACAAGGCCTGGCTGGCCTCCGAGTGCGTGTGGATGGCGTACTGGGTCGAGCTCGAGGGCGCCGCCGACGCGCAGCGCTACCGCGCGTTCCTCGACGGCTACCAGGCCGAGCAGGCCAAGCTGGGCCGTTCGGCCCGGCCGCAGAACAACCGGCTCTACACCGTCTCGCAGTTCCTGGAAGCGGAGCAGGTGGTGTCGCGCGACTCGAAGACGCAGATGTGGCTGGCCTTCGCCTTCCTGGTCGTGTGCCTGATCAACACCGTGGGCCTGCTGCTGGCCAAGTTCCTGGCCCGCGCCTCGGAGATCGGCCTGCGCCGCGCGGTCGGCGCGAGCAAGCGCTCGATCTTCGCGCAGTTCCTGTCCGAGGCCGGCATGGTCGGCCTGGCCGGGGCCGCGCTGGGCCTGCTGCTGACCTGGCTCGGCCTGGTCGGGCTGCGCGCCCTGTACGCCGACGGCGCCAGCGGCACCCTGGCCCGGCTCGACCTCGGCATGGTCGCGATCACGGTCGGCGTGGCGCTGCTGGCGAGCCTGCTCGCCGGCGTGTACCCGACGTGGAAGGCGTGCCAGGTCGCGCCGGCCACGCAACTCAAGTCGAACTAGGCTCCGGAGGAGCAACCACCATGGACATCAAGCCGATCTTCTCCGCCCTGATGCGCAACAAGGCCGGCCTCGCGCTGATCGTGCTGCAGGTGGCGATCACCCTGGCGGTGGTGTGCAACAGCCTGTTCATCATCGTCGACCGCTCGGAGCGGGTGGCGCGGCCCAGCGGCATGGACGAGGCGAACACCTTCCGCATCGCCAGCCTGGGCTTCGTCAAGGACTTCGACCTCAAGGGCGCGGTGCGCCAGGACCTGGACCTGATCCGCAGCCTGCCCGGGGTGGTGGCCGCGACCACCACCAACACCATCCCGACCAGCAACGGCGGCTGGAACACCGGCGTCGACACCAAGCCGCTGGAGCGCGGCAGCGGCGAGGACACCATCGACACGGCCCTGTACTTCGCCGACGAGCACACCATCGACGCCTTCGGCACCCGGCTGATCGAGGGCCGCAACTTCCGCGCCGAGGAGATCACCGAATCCTCGCGCGAGAGCGGCATCCTCATCGACTCGGTGATCGTGACCGAGGCGCTGGCGAAGAAGATCGCGCCCGAGGGCAGCGCGGTGGGCAAGACCGTCTACGGCATCGCCGACGACAACAAGCCGCTGACCGTGATCGGCGTGGTCGACCGCCTGCAGATGCCGTGGCCCAGTTCGCGCTCGGTGGAGCAGAGCACGCTGGTGCCCACGCGCTTCCTCGGCGAGAACTACGCGATGTACGTGGTGCGGGCCGAACCCGGCCAGCGCGACGCGGTGATGAAGGACGTGGAGTCGAAGCTGCAGGCGGCCAACCCCGGGCGCATCGTCCGCGGCCTGCGCTCGGTGGAGTCGGTGCGCGCCGACGCCTACCGCAACGACCACGCGATGATGACGATCCTGTTCGCGGTGATGGCGGCGATGCTGCTGGTGACCGGCGCCGGCATCGTCGGCCTGGCCAGTTTCTGGGTCACGCGCCGCACCAAGCAGATCGGCACCCGCCGCGCGCTGGGCGCGCGCCGCTTCAACATCAAGGCCTACTTCCAGACCGAGAACGGCATCATGGTCGGGATGGGCATCGTGCTGGGCGCGCTGATGACCTATGGCTTCAACGCCTGGCTGATGGACCAGTACGACGCGGCGCGCCTGCCGTGGTACTACGTGCCGCTGGGCGCCGTGCTGGTGTTCGCGCTGGGCCAGCTCGCGGTGTGGGGCCCGGCCGGGCGCGCCGCCAGGGTCTCGCCGGCGGTGGCCACGCGCACGGCCTGAGCGCTGGCGGGCCGCGCGGCGCGGCCCGCCGCGGGGCGTGCCCTGCGTGGGAGCGCCGGCGGGCGCGGCACGGTGCGGCCGCGCCGCGGACGTGCATAAGATGCGCTCCTGCAATCGCATCCAATGGTCCCTCGAATCGCCTGATGCCCACGATCCTCGTCATCGATGACAACCCGGCCGTAGGCACGGCGCTGGAACTGCTGTTCTCGCTGCGCGACCTGCGCACGCGGGTGGCCTTGTCGCCGGAGGAGGGCCTGCGCCGGCTCGCCACCGAGCGCATCGACCTGGTGGTGCAGGACATGAACTTCACCGAGGACACCACCTCGGGCGAGGAGGGCGTGGCGCTGTTCCGCGCGATCCGCGAGCGCCATCCGGACATGCCGGTGATCCTGCTCACGGCCTGGACCCACCTCGAGAGCGCGGTCGAGCTGGTCAAGGCCGGCGCGGCCGACTACCTGGCCAAGCCCTGGGACGACCGCAAGCTGCTGGCCACGGTCGCCAACCTGCTGGAACTGGCCGAGGCCTCGCGCTCGGTGCAGCGCCTGAGCCGCGAGTCGCGCCGCGCTGGCGACGACCTGCGCGCGCGCTACGACCTGCGCGGCGTCGTGTTCGCCTCCACCGGCATGGCGCGGGCCATCGGCATCGCCTGCCAGGTCGCGCGCGCCGACGTGCCGGTGCTGATCACCGGGCCCAATGGCGTCGGCAAGGAGCGCATCGCGGAGATCGTGCAGGCCAATTCCGCGGTGCGCGACGGCCCCTTCGTCGCGCTCAACTGCGGCGCGCTGCCGTCGGACCTGGTCGAGGCCGAGCTGTTCGGCGCCGAGGCCGGGGCCTACACCGGCGCCAACAAGGCGCGCGAGGGCCGCTTCGAGGCCGCCGACGGCGGCACCCTGTTCCTGGACGAGATCGGCAACCTGCCGCTGGCGGCGCAGGTCAAGCTGCTGCGGGTGCTGGAGACCGGCCAGTTCGAGCGCCTGGGCTCCACCCGCACGCGCACCGCCAGGGTGCGGGTGGTCAGCGCCACCAACGCCGACCTGCGCGAGATGATCCGCGAGGGCCGCTTCCGCGAGGATCTCTACTACCGGCTCAACGTGATCGAGGTCGCGGTGCCGCCGCTGGCCGAGCGGCCCGACGACATCCTGCCGCTGGCCCTGGCCTTCGCCGGCGAGCGCGCGGTGCTGACCGACGCCGCGCGCGAGGCGCTGCTGGCGCACGAGTGGCCGGGCAACGTGCGCGAGCTCAAGAACGCGATTGAGCGCGCGGTGCTGCTGTGCAAGGACGGCCGCATCGAGCCGGCCGACCTCGGCCTCGCCGCCGCCCGCCCGCCGCGGCCGCGCGAAGCCGCCGAGGAGCCGGATCGCGCCGCCATCGAGGGCGCCCTGGCGCGCGCGCGCGGCGTGATCAGCCAGGCCGCGGCCGAGCTCGGCCTGTCGCGGCAGGCGCTGTACCGGCGCATGGACAAGCTCGGCATCGGTGGCAACTAGGCGCCGGGTCCACGGGTAGGAGCCCGCTCCGTGGGCGACCGCGGCGCGGCGGGATGCCGCGGTCGCCCGCGGCGTGGGCTCCTGCCGCATGCTTTACGGCACCCGACACGAGCTGGCCTCGCGAACCGCGCGCACTGGACTCCCCACCGAATACCATCACGCCATGCGTCCCTTTTCCCTCGAAGGCAAGCTTGCGCTGCTGCTGGCGCTGGCGGTGGTCGCCGGCGCCGGGGCGGCGGTGCTGTTCGAGCTCGCCATCGACTCCGACCTGCTGGCCTTCCTCGCCGCGGCCGGAGTGACGGTGCCGCTGGCGCTGGTGGTGTCGCGGCTGGTGGTGCATCCGGTCAGCGAGCTGTTCCGCACGCTGTCGGGCGCGGTCGCCAGTTTCCGCGACGGCGATTTCAGCTTCTCCATCCACCGCCGCCGCAACGACGAGCTGGGCGACCTGGTCAGCGCCCACAACGAGCTGGGCCGCGTGCTGCGCGACGAGCGCCAGGACCTGTTCCAGCGCGAACTGCTGCTGCACACGCTGGTGCAGAACACGCCCAATGCGCTGGTGCTGGCCGATTCGCGCGACCACGTGGTCTATTCCAACGTCGCCGCCCGCCAGTTGCTCAACGGCGGGCGCCGGCTCGAGGGCCTGGGCCTGGGCCAGATCCTGGCCGAGTCGCCGCCGGCGCTGCGCGAGGCGGTCGAGGCCGGCCACGACGCCATCTTCCCGGTGCGGCTGGAAGGCGAGGACGAGTCCTTCCACCTCGCCACGCGCGCCTTCCGCCTCAATGGCCAGCCGCACCGGCTGCTGCTGTTGCGCCACATGACCCGCGAGCTGTCGCGCCAGGAAGTGGCGACCTGGAAGAAGGTGATCCGGGTGATCAGCCACGAGCTCAACAACTCGCTGGCCCCGATCTCCTCGCTCGCGCACTCCGGCCACGAGCTGGCCGAACGGATCGGCCACGCCGCGATCCAGCGCGCCTTCGACACCATCGGCGAGCGCGCCGCGCACCTGGAACGCTTCATCCGCGGCTATGCCACTTTCGCCAAGCTGCCGACCCCGCAGCTCGAGGCGGTGCCGTGGGGGCCGTTCCTGGAGCGCCTGCGCGAGCAGTACGGCTACGCCCTGCAGGGCAGCCTGCCGGCGACGCCCGGCCGCTTCGACCCGGCCCAGGTCGGGCAGGTGCTGATCAACCTGCTCAAGAACGCGCACGAGTCCGGTTCGGCCGTCGCCGCCGTGGAACTCGAGGTGCGCGAACTGCCGGGCGAGTTCCGGATCGAGGTGCGCGACCGCGGCGGCGGCATGTCCGAAGCGGTGATGGCCAATGCGCTGGTGCCGTTCTATTCGACCAAGCGCAGCGGCACCGGCCTCGGCCTCGCGCTGGCGCGCGAGATCGCCGAGGCCCACGGCGGGCGCCTGGGCCTGGCCAACCGCGAGGGCGGGGGCCTCGCGGTGACCCTTTCGCTGCCGCGCTGAGCGCCGCCACTCGCGGCTGGCGGCGCTCCCGCCGGGGGGCCAGGCAACGGCTGCGCGACCCTCTCCGGCGGCCGGTTGCCGCGGCAACCGCGACGCGCCGATCCGGGGCCCGTGGATCGTCGTGGACTCGCCAGTCCGCCCGGCCGGCCGTCGCGGCCTGCGTGTTATCCTGCCGCTCATCCCCTTTGGCCCGGCTCACGCCCTGTCCCCATGAGCGTGCCCTCGACCAGCATCCCCGGTTACGAGCTCATCCGCGAGCTCGGCGTCGGCGGCATGGCGACGGTCTACCTGGCCATCCAGCGCTCCCTCGATCGCAAGGTCGCGATCAAGGTGATGAAGCGCAACATCGACGACCTCGAGAAGTTCGAGCGGCGCTTCCTGATGGAAGGCCGCACGATGGCCAAGCTGCCGCACCGCAACATCGTGGCGGTGTACGACATCGTCAAGAACGAGGACGTCACCTACATCGCGATGGAGTTCCTCGACGGGGGAACGCTGTCGGACCGGATGAAGGCCGGCCTGTCGCTGGGCGACGCCATCTCGATCGTGGTGCAGGTGGCGCAGGCGCTGCAGTTCGCCCACGAGCACGGCATCGTGCACCGCGACCTCAAGCCCGCGAACATCATGTTCCGGGACGCCCACACGCCGGTGCTGACCGACTTCGGCATCGCCAAGCAGCAGGACGCGACCGCCACGCGCCTGACCCAGACCGGCATGCTGGTGGGCACTCCCACCTACATGAGCCCGGAGCAGATCAACGCGCTGGAAGTCGACGGTCGTTCCGACCTCTACAGCCTGGGCGTGCTGTTCTACGAACTGCTCACCGGCGCGCCGCCGTTCGTGGCCGACACGCCGATCGCGGTGCTGATGGCGCACCTGACCACGCCGCCGCCGCCGCTGCCGCCGCAGTTCGGCGACTTCCAGCCCGTGCTCAACGGCATGCTGGCCAAGAACCGCGACGAGCGCTACGCCAGCCTCAAGGAATTCACCCGCGCGCTCAAGGGCGCGGTGGTCAACAACGAGAACCTGTGGGCGCGGCTGCAGGCCGATCCCAACCAGTCCTCGTCCGAGCAGCTGCGCGCGCTGGGCTTCTCCATCTCCGGCTCCAATACCGCCGAGAGCATGCAGTCGCCGGTGTCGGGCCAGATCCGCCTGCCGCCCTCGGCGCGCGGCACCGCGCGCACGCCGACCCCGCGGCCGGCGCCCGGGCGCGTGCCGACCGGCGAGATGCCGGCGCCCGAGCCGGCGCGCGGGCCGCGCTGGGGCCTGATCGGCGGCATCGCCGCGATCGTGATCGGCCTCGCCGTCGGTGGCGTGCTGCTGTGGCCCAAGGCCGACGTCGATCCGGCGGTCAAGCGCCTGGTCGACTTCGCCCTGGTCGAGGTCGACCGCGCGATCGAAGCCAAGGACCTGGCCAAGGCCGCCGACCTGCTGCAGGTCTCGCTGGCGCAGGCGCCCAGCTACGCCGCGGTGCAGGACCGGCTCAACGCGCTGGTCGCGGCGCTCAAGGCCGAGGCCGATGCCGCGATCGCGCGCAAGGACCTCGACACCGCGCTGGCGCGGCTCGAGCAGGCGCGCCTGCTCAACGAGAACGATCCCGGCCTCAAGCCGCTGGCCGACAAGATCGCCGCCGAGCGGGCCAGCGCCGAGCAGGCGGCGGCGGTGGCGGAACTGCTGCGCAAGGCCGATGCAGCCACGCGCGCCGGCCGCGAGCTGGCGCCCGGCGGCGCCTATCCGCTGCTGAGCGAGGCGCGGGCCAAGGCGCCGAACGATCCGCAGGTCAAGCAGCGCCTCGACGCGCTGATCGCGCGCGCGCTCAAGCCGGCGCAGGACGCGCTGCGCCGCAACGACGCCGCCGCCGCGCAGCAGACCCTGGCGCAGCTGGCCAGCGTGCTGGCCAACGAGCCGGCATTCCAGCAGCTCAACACCCAGGTGCGCGGCGCGGCCGAGGCGCAGGCGGCGAAGGCGCGCCTGGCCGGCATCCTCGCCAGCCTCGATGCGCAGATCGCGGCCGGGCGCCTGATCGATCCGCCCAACGACAACGCGCAGCAGACCCTGGGCCAGGCGATGGCGATCGCCGCCACCGATCCGCAGGTGCTGGCGCGGCAGGAGAAGCTCGCCGCGGCGCTGGCCACCCAGGCGCGCGGCGCGCTCGAATCCGGCCAGGTGGAGCAGGCGCTGCAGCGCGCCAGCCTCGCGCTCAACATCAAGCCCGACTATGCGCCGGCGCTGCAGCTCAAGCGCACGGTCGAGGGTCGCCTCGACGCCAAGCGCGCCAAGCTGATCGAGACCCTGGGCAAGGCGCAGCAGGCGCTGGCCGACGAGCGCTTCCTGTCGCCGGCCGGCAACAACGCCAAGGCGCTGCTCGACGAGGCGCTGGCGCTGGATCCGGCCAACGTCGAGGCGCGCTCGCTGGTGCAGCAGCTGCCCACGCGCCTGCTCGGCGCGGCGCAGGCGCGTGCCACCCGCGGCGACCTCGAGGGCGCGACCCGGCTGGTGACCGAGGGCCGCAAGGCCTTCCCGGCCGACACCGGCCTCGCGCAGCTCGGCAACTCGCTGGCGCAGCAGCAGGCCACCGCGCAGGCCAAGGCGCAGCGCGACCAGCAGTTCGAGCGCATCGCGCAGCTGCTGGCGGCGCGCCCGCTCAAGCCCGAGAACATCGCCAGCGCCGGCCGCGACATCGCCGCGCTGATCGCCGCCAACCCGCGCGACATGGATGCGGCGACCCAGAAGGCGCGCCTGTTCGAATCGCTGGACGAGTCGCTGGCCGCGGCCGAACGCAGCGAGGAGATCGAGGCCATCGCCACCGCGGCCCGGCAGCTGCAGCAGTCGTTCGGTACCGACCCGGCCTACGCGCGGCTGTCCACCAACCTCGAGGCCGCGCGCACGCGCGTGGCCACGGCCGAGCGCGAGCGGCTGGCCGCGATCTCGGGCGAACTGGTGCTCAACGCCTATCCCTGGGCGCGGGTCGAGTCGGTGGTCGACGCCAACCGCAAGCCGGTGGCGCTGCCGCAGGACACCGTCACGCCGCTGCGCCTCAACCTGCCGGCCGGCGTCTACTACGTGACCTTCCGCCACCCTCAGGCGCAGCGTCCCGCGACCCAGGTGGCGCAGGTGCAGGCCAAGCAGAGCGTGTCGGCGTCGGCTTCGTTCTCGGCCACCGTGTCCTCGAAGGGGTACCTCGAGCGTGCCGGCTGGTAGCGCCATGCGCGGCGCGCGCCTGAGCCTCGGCCTGCTGGCGCTGTGCGCGGCCTTCGCCGCGCACGCCGACTTCAAGCGCTCCTATGCCGAGGGCCTCGACGCCTCGCGCGCCGGCGACTGGGCCACGGTGCGGCAGAAGATGCAGGAGGCGCTGGCCGAGGAGCCGACGCCGGTCGCCAAGCTGCGCCTGTACGGCACCCGCTTCGATGCCTACGTGCCGCAGTACTACCTCGGCCTCGCCGCCTATCGCCAGGGCAACTGCCAGGAAGCGGTGGCGAACTGGGAGAACGCGGCCGCGCGCGCGATCATCGCCGGCAACGACACGCTGTCCGGCGTGGCCAACGCCGGCCTCGCGGATTGCCGCCAGAAGCTGGCCGCCACCGCGCCGGCGCCGCGCCCGGCGCCGACCGCACCGACGCCGACACCGACACCTGCACCGACCGCGCCGATCGCGAGCAACACGCCGAGCACGTCGCCCTCGACGCCCGCGCCGCGCCCGACGACGCCCGCCCCGGCCCCGACGACGCCGGCGCCGCGCCCGGTGGCGCCCGCGCCCGCGCCGGCCCCGCCGCCGCCCAAGCCGGTCGCCGCGAGCACCGCGCCCGAGGCGCTGTCGCGCGCGCTCGACGCCTATCTCGCCGGCCGCTACACCGAGGTGGCGGCGCTCGACCCGGGCCAGTTCAGCGACAACCGCGCCCGCTACCACGCGCTGCTGGTGCGCGCGGCGGCGCGCTACACCCAGAGCCAGCTCGCCGGCGCCGGCGGCAGCGCGGCGCTGGCCGCGGCACAGGCCGACATCCGCTCGGCCAAGGCGCTGGCGCCCGGCCAGCAGCCGGACGCCGCGCTGTACTCGCCGCGCTTCATCGCGCTCTACGCGCAGACGCGCTGAGCCGGGTCCGGCGCGCCGCCCGCCATTCGCCTTCGGTCGCAGGACCGCGCCATGGCGTCGCCGCTTCGACTAAAGTTCCATACGGGTCGACGGCGGTTCGGTGGCAGGGTAGGGCTGTCGCGCGGCGCCCGTCGCAGCCGCGCCGTGGAGGGCGTCATGACCAAGCTCATCTCGGTGCCGGTCGAATTCGCGCAGCGCGCGCGCATCGGCGCCGGCCAGTACAAGCTCGACTACCGCGCCTCGGTCGAGGACGCGCCGCGCTTCTGGGGCGAGGTGGCGCGCCGGATCGACTGGATCCGGCCCCCGACCCAGGTCAAGGACGTGAGCTACGACCTCGCCGACTTTCGCATCCGCTGGTACGCGGACGGCCAGCTCAACGTCAGTGCCAACTGCCTCGACCGCCACCTGGCCACGCGCGGCGACAAGACCGCGATCATCTGGGAAGGCGACGACCCCGGCGAATCACGCCGCATCAGCTACCGCGAGTTGCACGCGCAGGTGTGCCGCTTCGCCAACGTGCTCGAGGCCGAGGGCGTGCGCAAGGGCGACCGCGTGACCATCTACCTGCCGATGATCCCGGAGGCGGCGGTGGCGATGCTGGCCTGCGCGCGCATCGGCGCGGTGCATTCGGTGGTGTTCGGCGGCTTCTCGCCCGAATCGCTGATCGGCCGCATCGACGACTGCCGGTCGAGCCTGGTGATCACCGCCGACGAGGGCCTGCGCGGCGGCAAGAAGGTCCCGCTCAAGGCCAACGTCGACAGCGCCATCGCCAGCGGCAAGATCCCCGGCGTGAAGCGGGTCGTGGTGGTGCGCCGCACCGGCGGCGCCGTGGCCTGGGATGCGGGCCGCGATCGCTGGTACCACGAGCTGGTGGCGGCGGCGCCCGCCGAATCCGTGCCGGCCGTGGTGGGCGCCGAGGACCCGCTGTTCATCCTCTACACCTCGGGTTCCACCGGCAAGCCCAAGGGCGTGCTGCACACCTCGGGCGGGTACCTGGTGTACGCCAGCTACACCCACGAGTGCGTGTTCGACCTGCGCGAGGACGACGTGTACTGGTGCACCGCCGACGTCGGCTGGGTCACCGGCCACAGCTACATCGTGTACGGCCCGCTGGCCAACGGCGCCACCACGCTCATGTTCGAGGGCGTGCCCAACTACCCGGACATGTCGCGCTTCTGGCACGTGGTGGACAAGCACCAGGTCACGATCTTCTACACCGCCCCGACCGCGATCCGCGCGCTCATGCGCGAGGGCGACGGCCCGGTGACGAAGGCCTCGCGCGCGTCGCTGCGCCTGCTGGGCACGGTGGGCGAGCCGATCAATCCCGAGGCCTGGGAGTGGTACCACCGCGTGGTCGGCGACGGCCGCTGCCCGGTGGTGGATACCTGGTGGCAGACCGAGACCGGCGGCATCCTGATCGCGCCGCTGCCCGGCGCCTTCGACCTCAAGCCCGGTTCGGCCACGCTGCCGTTCTACGGCGTGCGCCCGGCGCTGGTCGATAACGAGGGCAGAATCCTCGAGGGCGCCACCGACGGCAACCTGGTCCTGCTCGATTCGTGGCCGGGCCAGATGCGCACGGTGTACGGCGACCACCAGCGTTTCATCGACACCTACTTCAGCACCTTCAAGGGCATGTACTTCACCGGCGACGGCGCGCGCCGCGACGACGACGGCTACTACTGGATCACCGGCCGCGTGGACGACGTGATCAACGTCTCCGGGCATCGGCTCGGCACCGCCGAAGTCGAGAGCGCGCTGGTGGGCAACCCGGCGGTGGCGGAAGCCGCGGTGGTGGGCGCCCCGCACGACATCAAGGGGCAGGGCATCTACGCCTACGTCACGCTGAAGTCCGGCATCGAGCCCAGCGAGACCCTGCGCAAGGAGCTGGTCGCGCAGGTGCGCAAGGAGATCGGCGCCATCGCCGCGCCGGACTGGATCCAGTGGGCGCCGGGCCTGCCGAAGACCCGCTCGGGCAAGATCATGCGGCGCATCCTGCGCAAGATCGCCGCCAACGAGCACGACCAGCTCGGCGACATCTCCACCCTGGCCGACCCGCTGGTGGTGCCGATGCTGGTCAACGAGCGGCTCAACCGCTGAACCGCGCCGGCGGCGCGTGCCGCCGCCCCCCTGCCGGAGCGCCCGCGCCATGACCGATCCGCCGATGAACTGGGCCGCGATCCACGAGGATCCGCGCTTCCGGGAACTGCACCGGCGCAAGGCGCGCTTCCTGTGGGGTCTGATGGCGTTCTCCATCGCCTACTACTTCGCGCTGCCGCTGGGCGCTGCGTGGATGCAGCCGCTGTTCCGCCAGCGGATCTGGGGCCCGGTCAACGTCGGGCTGGCGTTCGCGCTGTCGGAGTTCGTGGTCGCCTGGGGCGTCGCGTGGTGGTACGAGCGCCGCGCCAGCGCGCGCTTCGACGCGCTGGCCGCCGAGCTCGATCGCGAGGCCGGGCGCATCGGGGCCCGGCCGTGAAGCGCGCGCAGCTTGCCCTGCTGGCCGCTTGCCTGCCACGCACCGCGCTCGCGCAGGGCGCGGTGGCGGCCGACTACAAGTGGCTCACCTTCGTGGTGTTCGGCGTGATCATCGCGCTGACGATGTACGTCACCTGGCTGGCCTCGCGGCGCATGGGCTCGGCATCGCAGTTCTACGCCGCCGGGCGCACGGTCAGCGGCATCCAGAACGGCTGGGCGATCGCCGGCGACTATCTCTCGGCGGCCTCGTTCCTCGGCATCGCCGGGCTGATCTCGCTGTACGGCTACGACGGCTTCATGTACTCGGTGGGCTGGCTGGTGGCCTACATCACCGTGCTGCTGGTGATCGCCGAGCCGTGCCGCAACATCGGCAAGTACACCCTGGGCGACATCCTCGCCTTCCGCAACAACCCCAAGGCGGCCAAGACCGTGGCCGCGGTCTCGACCATCCTGGTCTCGATCTTCTACCTCACCGCGCAGATGGTCGGCGGCGGCGTGCTGGTCAAGACCCTGATCGGCATCGACTACGAAGTGTCGGTGATCGCGGTCGGGGTGCTGATGCTGGCCTACGTGGTCTTCGGCGGCATGGTCGCCACGACCTGGGTGCAGATCATCAAGGCGGTGCTGCTGGTGGCGGCCTCGCTGCTGCTGGTGTTCTTCACCTGGCTGCCGCACGGCTTCAGCCTGCCGGGCTTCCTCGAGGCCGTGGTGGCCGACCCCAAGGTGCAGGCGCAGGTGGCCCGGCTGGTCGGCGACAGCGCCGGCGGCATGAAAGCGACCGAGCTGGGCCAGCGCTTCCTCGAGCCCGGCCTGTACCTCAAGAACCCGATCGACCAGATCTCGCTGGGCATGGCGTTGGTGCTGGGCACGGCCGGCATGCCGCACATCCTGATGCGCTTCTTCACCGTGCCCACGGCCAGGGACGCGCGCACGTCGGTGATCTGGGCCATGGCCATCATCGGCGGCTTCTACCTGCTGACCCTGTTCCTGGGCCTGGGCGCCGCGTTGAACGTCGGCGCGGCCAGGATCGCGGCCGTCGATGCGGGCGGCAACATGGCGGGGCCCCTGCTGGCGCAGTACATCGGCGGCGGCGCGGACTCGCTGCTCGGCAACTTCTTCCTCGCCTTCGTCGCCGCGGTGGCCTTCGCCACCATCGTCGCGGTGGTCGCCGGCCTGGTGCTGGCCTCGGCTTCGGCCATGAGCCACGACATCTGGGTCGGCGTGGTCAAGGGCGAGCACGCCACGCCGGAGCAGGAAGTGCGCGCGGCGCGGATCTCGGCCCTGATCGTGGGCGTGGTCGCGATCACCATCGGCATCCTGGCCAAGGGCCAGAACGTGGCCCACCTGGTGGCGCTGGCCTTCGCGGTGGCGGCCTCGAGCAACTTGCCGGCGGTGCTGCTCACCCTGTACTGGAAGCGCTGCAACACCGGCGGCGTGGTGCTTGGCATGACCGTCGGCGCGCTGGCCGCGATCGCGCTGGTGATGGTCAGCCCCAACATGACCTACCCCGACGCGGTGCGGGCGGCGAACGCGCCGATCGTGGCCGCGGCGCCGGCGCGGATCGCGGCGGCCGAGGCCGCGCTGGCCGCCGCCGGCGGGGAGGGTGCGCGTGCCCAGGCGCGGAACGAGCTCGACAAGGCGCGCGCCGACCTGGCGCTTGCCAGCGGCAGGATCGAGGCGGTGGCGGGACAGACCACCAGCATCGTGGGCCTCGGCGCGCCGCTGGTCACGCTCCGGAACCCGGGCATCATCTCGATACCGCTGGGCTTCCTGTGCGTGTTCCTGGGCTCGTTGCTGTATCGCGACCGGCGTGCGCAGGAACTGTGGGAGGAACTGTACGTGCGCCAGAACACCGGCATCCACGCCGAAGGCGCGGTCCGGCACTGACTCCGGCGGCGCTCAGTGCGCGTCCGCGGCGCGCGCGAACTCGGGGTCGATGAAGTCCTCCTTCCTGCAGCTGCCGGCATCGACCGCCGCCGCGGCCTCGCGCTTGACCTCGGTGGTCAGCGCCGCCACCGCCGCCGGGTCGAGCACGCCGAAGCCGTTCTCGTCGTAGCGGGACGACAGCGTGAGCGCGTTGGCGGCGCAGGGCCAGTTGCCCAGGCGCGCATGCGCCTGCGCCAGCTGGAAGTAGGGCAGGTAGTCCACGTACCACATGCCGTACATGCGCTGGCCGGGCGCCGGCTGGGGATTGATCTCGATCGACTGCGACAGTTCGCTGATGGCGCGGCGGGCGTCGCCGGCGCTGTTGAGCTGGCGCCCGTACTCGAAGTGGAAGTACCAGGGCAGGCCGTCCTGCTGCGACGGCGGCAGGCCGCACTGGATGAGGACCTGGCGGCGCAGGGCGTCGGCGGCTTCCGGGGTCAGCGATACCGGGCCCTGCGCGGTGGAGGGTCCCGCCGCCGGCAGGGCGGCAGCACGAATGTGAAGGCCCGGGGCGGCCAGCAGCACCAGGCACAGGATCAGGCTACGCATGGATGACACCCTCCGAGGGTCGATGCGGCGTGCAGGACTCTATTTATACGCCGCCGGCCGGCCCGTTTGGCGGGGTCGCGCGCCGTTGCCCGTTAAATTCGTGTTGACGGGCTTGCCGGGCAATGCTGCAATTCCAACGCCAACGGGCGCTTAGCCGGTTGGGGCCGCGATTGCACGGAAGCTGAACAGCGTCGCGACGCATCCTGGCCCGACCGGCCTGCCCTATCGTGGAGACCAAACCAATGACCCGTTCCCTTCGCATCGGCGCCAGCCTCCTGCTCCTGCTGGGCGTATCCGGCCTGGCGCGGGCACAGCGCCCGGACGAATCCTGCTTCAACAACCCGGCGCTGTGCCCCAGCGGCCTGCCGGCGATCCCGTTCGACATCCTTCCACCGGGCGCGCGCTCGCTGGGCCTGGGTGGCGCCTTCGTCGGCGTGGCCGACGACGCGACCGCGGCCGAGGCCAACCCGGCCGGCATGACCATCCTCACCCGGCCCGAGATCTCGCTGCACGGCCGCTACGCCTCCTACGACGTCGAGTTCCTCGACGCGGGCGGCTACGACGGCATCGCCGCCGGCGCCGACACGCCGAACCCGCCGATCGGCACCTTCGACGACGACAACACCAACGTGTCGTTCGCGAGCTTCGTGTATCCGTTCGAGCGCTTCGTCATCGCCGGCTACTACCAGAACTCCGGCAAGATCGACAGCGCCTCGACCCTCTCCGGTTTCGAGCCCGACTTCATCGACACCTACATCGCCGACAGCATCATCGACGCCGAGGTCGAGTCCTACGGCCTGTCCGGCGCGTTCCGCGTCAGCGACATGTTCTCGATCGGCGTGTCGCTCAAGTCCACCAGCACCGACGTCAGCTTCATCCAGGCCTCGACGCTGTCCGACTTCCGCGACCAGGAGTTCAACGCCGCCGATCCCGAGGCGGCGGCGGACATCATCGACGACGAACTGTCGCTGGTCACCGCCAACACCATCGACGACGACGACTTCACCTGGAACGTCGGCCTGCTGATCAACCCGAACGGCAAGTTCTCGGCCGGCTTCGTCTACCGCGAGAACGGCTCCTATGACGCCGAGCAGAACGTGATCTTCACCGGCGTGTCGAACTGCAACGGCGTGGCCGGCTGCGCGCTGGCGCAGGTGCCGTCGACGCTGCTCAACACCACCAACTCCAGCTTCGACCTGCCGGACATCTTCTCGATGGGCCTGGCCTGGCGGCCGAGCGATACCTGGCTGCTGGCCTTCCAGGTCGACAACGTCGGCTACGACGACCTGCCGCCGCCGGCGGACCAGAGCCCGATCTTCGCCGAGCCGATCGCGATCGACGCGCCGGACTCCGAGTGGATCTGGCACGGCGGCGTCGAGAAGATCTTCATCTTCGAGAAGCCGTTCCTGGGCATGAGCCTGTTCTCGCTGCGCGGCGGCGCGTTCAGCAACCCGGACCACGACGGCTACGACCAGCTCGACACCGACGACACCAGCTACACGGTGGGCTTCGGCACCGTCTTCGGCGAGCGCTTCCAGGTCGACGCGGCCTGGCAGTTCGCCGACCAGATCGACACCTTCGTGATGTCGGGCGTGTACCGCTTCTGACCCGCCACCGCGTCACCGCGTCGCGCGATGCCCGGGCTTGCCCGGGCATCGTCGTTTCGGGGGCTTGAAAGCGCCGCGGGCTTCCGCACGTATACTGCTGCGATCACCACGGTGGGGAGATGGCCATGGGCATGGGCATGGGCTGGTTCGGACTCGCGATCCTGGTCTTCATCATCATCACCATCGCCAAGGGCGTGCGGATGGTGCCGCAGGGCTACGAGTACACGGTCGAGCGCTTCGGGCGCTACGTGTACACCCTGACGCCGGGCCTGGGCCTGCTGATCCCGTGGGTCTACGGCATCGGCCGCAAGATGAACATGATGGAGCAGGTCCTCGACGTGCCCTCGCAGGAGGTGATCACCAAGGACAACGCCGTGGTGAAGGTCGACGGCGTGGTGTTCTTCCAGGTGCTCGACGCCGCCAAGGCCGCCTACGAGGTGGCGCAGCTCGAGATCGCCATCCTCAACCTCGTGATGACCAACATCCGCACCGTGCTGGGCTCGATGGACCTCGACGAGTCGCTGTCCAAGCGCGACGTGATCAACGCCCAGCTGCTCAAGGTGGTGGACGAGGCGACCCATCCCTGGGGCATCAAGGTCAACCGCATCGAGATCAAGGACATCCAGCCGCCGCGCGACCTGGTCGATTCGATGGCGCGGCAGATGAAGGCCGAGCGCGAGAAGCGCGCCAACATCCTCGAGGCCGAGGGCTTCCGCCAGGCCGCGATCCTCAAGGCCGACGGCGAGAAGCAGGCCGCGGTGCTCGAGGCCGAGGGGCGCCGCGAGGCGGCCTTCCGCGATGCCGAGGCGCGCGAGCGCCTGGCCGAGGCCGAGGCCAAGGCGACCCTGATGGTGTCGGAGGCGATCGCCAAGGGCGACATGCAGGCCATCAACTACTTCGTCGCCGACAAGTACGTGGGCGCGCTCAAGGCGCTGGCCACCGCGCCCAACCAGAAGGTGCTGATGCTGCCGGTCGAGGCCACCAGCATCCTCGGCAGCCTCGCCGGCATCGGCGAGATCGCGCGCCAGACCTTCGAGAACCGGGCGGCCGCGCCGCCGCGGCCGCCGACCGCCCCGCGTTCGGAGTGAAAGCATGAACCTCGTCTACTTCTGGCTCGGCCTCGCGCTGCTGTTGATGGCAGCCGAGACCTTCGTCCCCGGCGCCTTCCTGCTCTGGTTCGGCTTCGCCGCCGCGGCGATGGGGCTGATCGTCTGGCTGGCGCCCGAGCTGCCCATCCTGGGCCAGATCATCGTGTTCGCGCTGCTGTCGGGCGTCGCGGTCGGGATCTACCGGCGCTGGTTCCGCGGCAGCGGGCCGGCGAGCACGCAGCCGCTGCTCAACCAGCGCGCGGCGCAGCTCATCGGGCGCACGGTGGAACTGGCCGAGCCGATCCGCAACGGCCGCGGCAAGGCCCGCATCGGCGATTCGGTGTGGGTGGTCGAGGGCCCGGAGCTGCCCGCGGGCGCCATCGTGTCCGTCACCGGCACCGACGGCACCGCGCTGCGCGTCGAAGCGGCCCCGCCGCGCGCCTGAGCCGGGCCAGGGAACCCCTGAACAAGCATCCGCACCCGCGCCGGAGCTTGTGCGGCCGGCCGGCAAGGCGCGCGTCGCGGGGCCCAGAGGTTCCCTGGCCGACGCCGCACGGCGGCCGCTAGCCGCCGCGCGCGCGGCGTCCGCATGGCGCCCGTGGCGCGGCGCGGCGATAATGCGCGCCGCATCCTTGCCGGCGGGCGTCCCCGATGACCAAGCAGACCGTCCTCAACGAGGCCCACCGCGCGCTGGGCGCGCGCATGGTCGACTTCGGCGGCTGGGACATGCCGATCAACTACGGCTCGCAGATCGAGGAGCACCACCAGGTGCGCCGCGACGCCGGCATGTTCGACGTCTCGCACATGACCGTGGTCGACCTGCGCGGCGACCACGTCCGCGCGCTGCTGCGCCGCCTGATGGCCAACAACGTCGACAAGCTGCGCAGCCCCGGCAAGGCGCTGTACACCTGCATGCTCGACCGCGCCGGCGGCGTGATCGACGACCTCATCGTGTATTTCCGCGAGGAGAACCTGTTCCGGCTGGTGGTCAACGCCGCCACCCGCGACAAGGACCTGGCGTGGATCGAGGGCGAGGCCCGGGCCTTCGGCGTCAGCGTGGCCGAGCGCCGCGACCTCGCCATGATCGCGGTGCAGGGTCCCAACGCGCGCGGGCGCGTGCACGGCCTGGTCCACGCCGCCGACCGCGCCCAGGTGGAAGCGCTGGCCAAGTTCAGCGGCTGCGAGGCCGGCGCCCTGTTCGTCGCCCGCACCGGCTACACCGGCGAGGACGGCTACGAGATCATGGTGCCCTCGCACCAGGCCGTGGCGCTGTGGAACGCGCTGCTCGAGGCCGGCGTGAAGCCCTGCGGCCTGGGCGCGCGCGACACCCTGCGCCTCGAGGCCGGCATGAACCTCTACGGCCAGGACATGGACGAGAGCACCACGCCGTTCGAGGCCGGCCTGGCCTGGACCGTCGCGCTCGAGCCCGCCGACCGCGACTTCATCGGCCGCCAGGCGCTGGAGGCGCAGAAGGCCGGCGGCGTGCCGCGGCAGATGGTGGGGCTGGTGATGGACGAAAAGGGCGTGCTGCGCCACGGCCAGCGCGTGCTGTGCGCGCGCGGCGAGGGCGAGGTCCTGTCCGGCAGCTTCTCGCCCACGCTGGGCAAGTCGATCGCGCTGGCGCGCCTGCCGGCCGGCAAGCCCGGCGAGGTGCGCGTCGACATCCGCGGCCGCGAGGTGCCGGTCCGCGTGGCCAAGGTACCGTTCGTGCGCGACGGCAAGCCCTGCGGCTGAGGCCCGGCGCGCGACGCGACAAGCGCGCCGGATTGGCTACAATCGCGCCCACCTTTCCCACCCACCGCCACGGCAATCGACATGGCCAGCAACGAGATTCCCGGCGACCTCAAGTTCCTCAAGTCCCACGAGTGGGCGCGCGTCGAGGACGACGGCAGCGTGACCGTGGGCATCTCCGATCACGCGCAGGGGCTGCTCGGCGACCTGGTCTACGTCGAGCTGCCGGCGGTCGGCGATTCGGTCGACGCGGGCACCGCCTGCGCCGTGGTCGAGTCGGTCAAGGCCGCGTCCGACGTCTACTCGCCGGTCTCGGGCAAGGTGCTCAAGGTCAACGAGGCGCTGGCCGACAAGCCCGAGACGATCAACGAGGATGCGTACGGCGAAGGCTGGATCTTCGTGGTCAAGCCGAGCGCGCCGGCCGAGCTCGACGAGCTGCTCACGCCGGACGACTACGCCGAGGCGATCGAGTCCGAAGCGCACTGACGCGCCGCCGCGCGGCATCTGCACCACCGGCCGCGCAAGCGGCCGGTTGCGTTTCCGGAGCCCTGTTTCCAGGGAGTTCCCGCATCCGCGCGGATGGCGCCGCGGCGCGCGCGACGTACGCCCGGTGAACTTGCGTCACGCGCCGCGGCGCGCGCGAGACTGCGCGCGCGGCGTCGCACGCGGTGCCTGCGATGCGCGCGACCACGCGCGCGCGCATGCATCGGCGTCGACGCATCGATGCGCGCTCGGCACTCGGCGCCATGTGATCGGGTTCGCCGAGGAGCAAAAAAACTGTTGACAGTCAAGCGCGTCGGGTTTAGCTTTCGCGCAACGTGACAGTCCCGCGTCAGGCATGGGTGTGATCAAAAACGAGTGCGACGACATGCGAAGCGGCCTCGAGACCGCGGCTTCGTCCTCCGCCATCCACACGCAGATCCTTCACGTCGGCGCGGTTCCCGCGTCCGCATTCGAAACGTCCCATCATCGATCGCTACACGGCCCCGCGCGTCCGGGTCGATAAGGCCGCGCGGAGTCTTCTTACGTTTTCACCGGGCGTCACTGCAGTACCCAAAGCAACAACCAACCAACAGGAGCACGACATGAAAGCAGCATCCAAGAAGTCCGGCACGGTGAAGGCCGCTGCCAAGAAGCCTGCCAAGAAGGCCGCGAAGAAGACCGCCAAGAAGGCTGCGAAGAAGCCGGCGGCGAAGAAGTCCGCGAAGAAGGCTGCGAAGAAGAAGTAAGCGTCTGCTGCAAGCTGTCGCAGTATCGTTTGTAGGGTCTGAAACCATCGCGCGATTGCCCGGCGCGCGATGGTCTCTTCCAGGCCCCGGCCACCCGCTCCGCCCTCCCGCAGTCGCCGCTTTCCGCGGCCCCTCTCCCCGCCAAATCCTTCCGTCGGCCAATGCGTGCCGATGCCGTCACGGCCCCTTCGCTTCCCCTGCGGTCGGTGGTTTAATCGGCCCACGGCAGCGCGTGGGCCAAAGGCGCGCGCCTTGCTGGCTTGGCTTGGAGGCGCGATCCGGGATCGGGGCGCGCCGGGACGACATCTAGGGGGATGACGATGCACCAGTTGAACCTGTACCCGCGCGACTCGCGCGTGCGCTGGCCCTTGGCCGCGCTGCTCGCCGCGCTGGCGCTGGCCGGATGCGGCGGCAAGGAGGAGCCGGCGCCGGCGACCCCCGCCGCGCCTGCGGGGACCGCCGCACAGCCGCCGGCCGCGGCGCCCGCCGCGCCTGCCGCGCCGGCAGTGGCGCAGATGAGCGTCGACGAACTGCTCAAGAACGCCTCGCTGGCCGTGAACGAGGAGCGCCTGGTGGCGCCGGCCGGCAACAACGCGATCGAGTACTACCTGGCCGTGATCGGGCAGGAGCCGAACAATCCCTCGGCGACGCAGGCGCTGGTCGACATCTTCCCGCTGGCCGCCAGCATCGCCGAGCGCGAGATCGCGCAGCGCCGGGTCGACGAGGCCGACCGCATCGTGGGCCTGCTCGACCGCGCCAGCCCGGGTTCGTACACCGTCACCACGATCAAGGCGAAGATCGACTCGCTCAGGCAGCAGCAGCAGCGCGAGACGCAGCAGCAGGAAGTCGCGCAGCAGCAGGCCGCGGCGGCCGCCGCGGCCGCGGCACAGGCCGAAGCCGCCGCGGCGCCCGCGCCGGCCCCGGCTCCCGCGCAACCGGCGCAGGCGCCTGCCCAGGCCGCGCCCGCGCCCGCTCCGGTCGCCGCGACGCCGCCGCCTGCGGCGCCCGTGCCCGCGCCCGCCGCGCCCAGCGGCGAGACGCGCGATGCCAAGGTCGTGCGCCAGGTCCCGCCGGAGTACCCGGCGCAGGCGATGCGCAAGCGCCAGACCGGCTGGGTGGAGCTGGAGTTCAGCATCGGCGCCGACGGTCGCGTGTCCGACGTCAAGGTCGCCCGGGCCAACCCGCCGCGCGTGTTCGACAAGGAAGCGGTCCGCGCGATGCAGCAGTGGACCTTCGATCCCGCCCTGCAGAACGGCCAGCCGGTGCAGAGCCGCGGCCGCCGCCGGATCGAGTTCCAGCTCTAGCGTCCCGCGCCCGCGCCGCCCGGGCCCGTCCCGGACGCGGGCGTCCCCGCGGGGCGCGGCCTCCGGTCAGCGCTCGCGGTCGGGCGCGATCGCGGCCGCGATCGACAGGATCAGCCGCGCCTCGATGTCGCCGTCGGCGAGCGCCGCGGCGCGACGCGTGTCGAGCTGGCGCCGCACGCGGAAGCGTTCCTCGGAAGTGAATCGCACCGCCAGCACGCCGCTGGCTTCGGCGCAGGCGGCGAGCGCGAGCTCGGAATGGCCGCCCTGGCCGGCCACCACCGCATGGACTCGCGCGAACACTTCGCGCAGCGATTGCATGGAGCGCACCGGATAGCGGTGCGTGAACAGCAGCGCGCGCTCGTCGTGCAGGATGTCGCGCGCCACCAGGCTGCGCAGCAGGCGCTTGAGCAGGCCGGAGATGCCGCCGGCCACGCGCTGGATCGCGGTCGCCTCGCTGATCGCGCCGCGCTCGCGCGCGAGCACGCGGGCAGCCTCGGTCAGCAGCGGGTGGAAGTCGGGCAGCGAGTCCGACAGCGACAGGCCGCCGGGCATGGGATGGATGCGCTTGCGCAGGACCAGTTCGGCCAGGATCGCGCCGGCGGCGCCGCGCAGCAGGGATTGCCGGGCGATTCCGTTCGCGATGCGGCCGCGGTCGGAGTCCAGCGACAGCAGCACCAGTTCCTCGGCGAGGATCATCTATGGCCCGATCGGGTTCGTGGTCCCCGGAGGGAAGCTTCGCCGATGCGCCGCGCCCCTGCAAGGATCGGCGCATACCGAGGGCGGATCGGTGCGCCCCGCGCTCAGCGACTCGCGCGCACCCGCGTGGTGGCGAGCGTGGTGCCGCGATGGGCCGGCAGTTCGACCCAGTCGCGCGGCGGCAGGCCGAGGTAGCGGTCGAGGAAGGTCGGCAGCAGGCCCGAGGGCGTCGCCGATTCGCAATTCCACAGCACCGCGATGCCGGCGTCGTGGTCCGGCAGCAACGCCAGCATGGCGCGATAGCCCTGCACCGCGCCGGCATGGAACACGACCCGGTGCCCGGCGTAGTCGAACACGCGCCAGCCCAGGGCGTAGTGCGCCTCGCGCACGCGCTCGCGCCGCCACGGCGACACCACGATCTCGTGCGGGGTCGGCACCTGCGGCTCGTGCACCGTGGCCAGCAGCTCGGGCGACAGCACGTCCGGGCGGTGGCCCAGCTGCGCCAGCATCCATTGCGCCACGTCCTCGATGCTGGCGTTGATGCCGGCCGCCGGCGGCAGCCGGTAGTAGTTCTCCTTCGGCTCGAGCACGATCCAGCCGCGCGGTCCGCGCTTGTGCGGCCGCGCCCAGTCGGGACTGGCCTTGAGGCCGTCGAGGCCGAAGCTGGCGTGCTGCATGCCCAGCGGCAGGAAGATCTGCCGCACCACCTTGTGCGCGTAGAAATCGCCGGTGCTGGCGAAGGTCACGTCGCCGATCACGCTGTAGGCGATGTTCTGGTACGAGTAGCAGGCCCCGACCGGGCAGATCAGCGGCTGCGAGCGCAGCTTCCAGACCAGCAGCGGATAGGACTCGTCGCCGCCTTCGAGGGTCTTGTCGAGCGCGTTGTACGGCAGGCCGGTGCGCTGGCTCAGCAGTTCGCGGATGGTCAGGCGCGCGGCCTGGTGCGGGTCGGCCAGTTCGAAGGCGGGCACCAGGTCCTGCACCGGCTCGTCCCAGTCGAGGTAGCGCTCCTCGACCAGGCGCGCCGCGATCGCCGAGGCGAAGCCCTTCGACAGCGAGGCGAGGCGGAACGCGCTGGTGCTGCTGGCCGGCATCCGCGTGCCGGCGTCGACCACGCCCAGCGCCCGCGCGGCGGCGACCTTGCCGCCCTTCACCACCGCGTAGGCCATGCCCACGACCTGGTCGCTGGCGAGCACCTGCTGCGCCAGGCGCTCATGCTCGGCGAGGAGCGTGGCGAATCGCTGCGGCTGGTCGCCGGCCACCGGCGCCACGCGCGGCGACGGCGACGTGGTGACGATGGCGGCAGGGGCGGAATCGGCGGCGACGCCGGCCAGCGGCGCGAGCAGGCAGGCACCAAGCAGGGCGGCGGCGCGCCGGGCGTAGCGTGGCTGCATGTTATGCTCGCGGGCGTTTCATGGGCGCTATTGTAGACCTTTGGCTCGGGGAGGAATGCGATGAGTCTCCTGATTCTGCTCGCCGTCGTGGTCCTGCTGGCGCTATGGGCGGTTGGGGTCTACAACGGCCTCATCGGCGCCCGCAACGCCTACAAGAACGCCTTCGCCCAGATCGACGTGCAGCTCACCCGCCGCCACGACCTGATCCCGAACCTGG
>CAZTNB010000016.1:0-2415 GCA_964614825.1 uncultured Gammaproteobacteria bacterium | reverse complement strand
TTCGCCCAGATCGACGTGCAGCTCACCCGCCGCCACGACCTGATCCCGAACCTGGTCGAGACCGCCAAGGGCTACCTCAAGCACGAGCGCGAGACGCTCGAGGCCGTGATCTCCGCGCGCAACCAGGCCGTCACCGCGCAGCAGGCCGCCGCCGCCAACCCGGGCGACCCGGCCGCGATGCAGCAGCTGGGCGGCGCCGAGAACGCCCTGACCCAGACCCTGGGCCGCCTGTTCGCGCTGTCGGAGGCCTATCCGGACCTCAAGGCCAACCAGAACATGATGCAGGTGTCCGAGGAGCTGACCTCGACCGAGAACAAGGTCGCGTTCGCGCGCCAGGGCTACAACGACTCCGTCATGGGCTACAACAACCGTCGCGAGATGTTCCCGGGCAGCCTGGTGGCCGGCATGTTCGGCTTCCAGCCGGCCTCCCTGCTGGAGATCGACAACCCGGCCAAGCGCGAGGCGGTGCAGGTCAAGTTCACCTGAGTCCAGCGCCGCGAACCCGGCCCGGCGCATCCGCCGGGCCGCGACCGGTAGGGGCGACGCGATGGATTTCTTCAGCCACCAGGCCCATGCGCGCGGGCGCACCCGCAAGCTGGTGATCGGTTTCGCCCTCGCCGTGGCGGCGGTGGTGGTCGCCATCAACGCGATGGTGCTGGCGGCGCTGGAAATGGCCGACGTGCGCGACCCGGAGGCCACCGGCAACCTGTTCGCGCGCCACCCTTATGCGCTGGCGCTGACCACCGTGATGGTCATCGTGGTGATGGGCATCGCCAGCCTGTACCGGATCGGGCGCCTGCGCGGCGGCGGCGGCGTGGTGGCGCGCGACCTCGGCGGCACCCTGGTCTCGTCCGACAACGGCAACCCGGCCTACCGGCGCCTGCGCAACGTGGTCGAGGAGATCGCGATCGCATCCGGCGTGCCGGTGCCCGAGATCTACGTGCTCGAGCAGGAAACCGGCATCAACGCCTTCGCCGCCGGCTACGTGCCGGCCGACGCCGCGGTCGCCGTCACCCGCGGCGCGCTCGAGCAGCTCGACCGCGACGAGTTGCAGGGCGTGATCGCGCACGAGTTCAGCCACATCCTCAACGGCGACATGCGCCTGAACATCCGCCTGATGGGCGTGCTGTTCGGCCTGCTGGTGATCGGCATCGTCGCGCGCGAGTTCCTGCTCCGCACCCGCGGCGGCAGCAAGGAGGGCAACGCGATCGTGTTCGTCGCCCTGGGCATCATGGTGATCGGCTTCGTCGGCCTGTTTTGCGGGCGCCTCATCAAGGCCGGCGTGTCGCGCCAGCGCGAGTACCTCGCCGACGCCTCGGCGGTGCAGTTCACGCGCCTGCCGTCGGGCATCGCCGGCGCGCTGAAGAAGATCGGCGCCCACGCCGAAGGCTCGAAGCTGGCGAGCTCGGAGGCCGAGGAGGTCAGCCACATGCTGTTCTCCGACGGCGTCGGCTACGCCGCGCTCACCGCCACCCACCCGCCGCTGCTCGAGCGCATCCGCCGCATCGAGCCGCGCTACGACGGCAAGGAACTGGCCGCGGCGGCGAAGGCCGCGTCGCGACGCCGGCCAGGGCAAGGCGCGCCGCGCGATGCCGGCGCGCGCGGCGCGGAAGCGGCGGTCGTGGCCGGGCTGGCCGGCGCCTCCGCCGGGCCGGCGGCCGCGACCGCCCCGCGCGCGCTGCCGGAAGGCGCGGCCTCCATGCACGTGTCGCCGGGCGGCGTGGCGGCGCAGGTCGCCAACCCCGCCGCCGACGATTACGTCGCCGCGCACCGCATCGCCGACGCGGTGCCGGAACCCCTGCGCGTGCTCGCCTACATGCAGGACCGCGCGCCCGAGCTCGTCCTGGCGCTGGTGCTCGATGCCGACGCGGCGGTGCGCGCGCGCCAGCTCGAGGCCATCGCCAACCTGGGCGAGGATCGGCGCGAGCGCATCGAGGCGCTGGCGCCGGCGATCCAGGCCGTCCATCCCATGCACCGGCTGCCGTTGGCCTCGCTGGCGTTCCCGGCCCTGCGGCGCCTGCCGCGGCCCTGGCTGGAACGCTTCGTCGCCGCGCTCGACGCGGTGGTGCAGGCCGACGGCGCGATCCAGCTGTCCGAGTACTGCCTGGCGCGCCTGGTCGCGCACCAGGTGATGGAGGCGCTGGACCCGGCCAAGGCGCGGCCGATGGGCCGGCGCCGCCTGCGCGACTGCAAGGTCCAGTTGGCCGACCTGTTCGCCGTGCTCGCGCGCCACGGCCAGGCCGACGAGACCGCGGCGCAACGCGCCTACGTGGCGGGGCTGGGCGGCGTGCTCGACGAGGCGGCACCGCCGTTCGCGCCGCCGCCCGACTGGGCCGCGGCGCTCGACCTCGCGCTGCCGGAACTCGACCGCCTCGATCCCGCGGGCAAGCAGCGCGTGATCGAGGGCATGGTGCG
>CAZTNB010000015.1:30708-33564 GCA_964614825.1 uncultured Gammaproteobacteria bacterium | reverse complement strand
TGGCCATTCGAGAGCGACAGACCGGGGTGCCGCGCGGATTCTTTCATCCCGCGGGCCCGGCGCGCCGGAAACTCGGATTCGGCCGCCCGCCCGCCGCCAGCGGCGTCATTGCCGCGCCGGCTGGACTCCATCGCGGGGCGAGGCCGGGGACGCGGGAGGGATGGCGCCCGGCAGGGCCGGGCTCAACGGATGCGCTCGAGGATCCCGTCGAGCTCGTCGAGGCTGAAGTACTCGATCACCAGCTTGCCGCGGCCGCCGCGGCCGGGCTGGATGTGGACGCGCGCGCCCAGCCGCTCGCCCAGTTGCTGTTCGAGCTGGGCCACGTTGGGGTCGGCGGCGGGCTCGCGGCCGTTGCGGGCGGCGGGGCGCTTGCCGGGCGCCGACTCGTGCGCGGCGCGCGCCTTCTCCTCCAGCTCGCGCACCGACCAGCCGGCGTCGGCCGATTCGCGCGCCAGCTTGAGCGCCTGCGCGGCCGGCAGCGTCAGCAGCGCGCGCGCGTGGCCCATCTCCAGGCGCCGCTGCTCGAGCAGCTGCTTGATCTCGGGCGGCAGTTCCAGCAGGCGCAGCAGGTTCGACACCGCGGCGCGCGAGCGGCCCACGGCCTCCGCCGCCTGCTGGTGGGTGATGCGGAACTCGTCGATCAGCCGCTTGAGCGCGCTCGCCTCTTCCAGCGGGTTGAGGTCCTCGCGCTGGATGTTCTCGATCAGCGCCATCGCCAGGGTGGCGTGGTCGTCGACCACGCGCACCACCGCGGGCACCTCGGCCAGCTCGGCGAGCTGGGCCGCGCGCCAGCGCCGCTCGCCGGCGATGATCTCGTAGCGGCCGCCGCCGATGGCGCGGACCACGATCGGCTGGATCAGGCCCTGCGCCTTGATCGAGGCCGCCAGCTCGTCGAGGCGCTCCGGATCCATGCCGGTGCGCGGCTGGTAGCGGCCGGGCTGGATCTGCCCCACCGCGATGTTGCGCAGCTCGCCCTCGGCGGGTTCGGCCGTCGGCCCGGAGTCCATGCCGAGCAGGGCGTCGAGGCCCCGGCCCAGCCCGCGCTTCTTGGCGGCCATGCGTGCGGTAGTCCTGGTTGGGTTCAGGCGACGTGCGGGTCGGCGGCCTTCGCCGGCCCGCGCTCGCGGCGCAGCATCTCGCCGGCGAGGCCGAGGTAGGCGATGGCGCCGCGCGATTCGCGGTCGTACTGCGAGATCGGGATGCCGTGCGAGGGCGCCTCGGCGAGGCGCACGTTGCGCGGCACCACGGTGCGGAACACCTTGTCGCCGAAGTGCTTGAGCAGCTGCGCCGAGACCTCGTTGCCGAGGTTGTTGCGCACGTCGTACATGGTGCGCAGCAGGCCCTCGACGTCGAGTTCGGGATTGAGGCGCTGGCGCACCGCCTTGATGGTGTTGAGCAGCGCGGTGAGGCCCTCGAGGGCGAAGTACTCGCACTGCATCGGGATCAGCACGCCCTGCGCGGCGGTCAGCGCGTTGAGCGTGAGCATGCCCAGCGAGGGCGGGCAGTCGATCAGGATGAAGTGGTAGCGCGAGGCCACCGGCGCCAGCGCGTCCTTGAGCCGCGACTCGCGCGCGATCTCGTCCATCAGCTTGATCTCGGCCGCGGTGAGGTCGCTGTTGCCGGGCAGCAGGTCGAAGCCGCCGGCGGTGGCGACGATGGCGCGCTCGGCCGGCGCCTCGCCCAGCAGGACCTCGCAGGCGTTGGGCCGGGCCTGCGCCTTGTTCACGCCGGCGGCCATGGTGGCGTTGCCTTGCGGGTCCAGGTCGACCAGCAGCACGCGACGCCGCGCCTCCGCGAGCGCAGCGGCGAGGTTCACGGCCGTGGTGGTCTTGCCCACCCCGCCTTTCTGGTTGGCGACGGCGACGATGCGGGTCATCGGGGGGTTGTTGCGGATCCGGCCCGCTTTACTACCACCAAGAAGCGGTCGGCGTCCAAGCCCGGCACGGTCAAGCGCGGCGTCGCCTCGACTTCCCAGCCCGCCGGCAGCCCCGCGAGTTCGTCCGCATGGCCCGGGCCCTTGAGCGCGAGCAGGCGTCCGCCGGGCGCGAGCCAGCGCCCGGCGTAGCGCACGATCTCCGGCAGCGCGGCCAGCGCGCGCGCGGTCACGGTGTCGACGCGCTGCGGCACCCTGGCGCTCTCGGCGCGCTCGGCGACCACCTGCACGTTCGCCAGCCCGAGCTCGCGCGCGACCAGTTCGAGGAAGCGCGCCTTCTTGCCGGTGGATTCGACCAGCCACGTGCGCCGGCGCGGCGCCGCGATCGCGAGCGGAATGCCCGGCAGCCCGGCGCCGCTGCCGAGGTCGCACAGGGTGTCGCCCTGCACCCACGGCAGCACCGCCAGCGAGTCGAGCAGGTGCCTGGGCACCATCTGCGCCGGATCGCGCACCGCGGTGAGGTTGTGCACCGTGTTCCAGTGCGCGAGCAGCGCGAGGTACGCCAGCAGCTGCCCGACCTGCGCGGGCGCGAGCTCGATGCCAAGCTGCGCGAGGCCGGCCTCGAGCGGAACGCGCAGGGTCGGAAGGTCGGGTTGCACGGCGCGGGACGGCGAAGGCGGGCGCGCAGTATCGGGACGCGGCGCGCTGAAATCCAGCGGCGCGACGTTCCGATGCCGCCGGGTGCGGCTTCGCTCGCGACTGTCGCGATGCCTGGCGATCGCGGTCGAGCCGCTCCTGCGGGGCAAGCGCAGCCGAGTCCGGTCGCGCGGGAGAAATGCGAAGACCTGGATGGGTGCCGTTTCGAGGCGGGCCGCGGCGGGTCTGCGCCGAGCTGGCGCGGCCGTTGCTACGCCGCGTCGCGCTGCAACTGGCAGCGGGTCACGACGACGCCGTGGCTGCGCAGCTCGAGGTTGAGGTCGCGC
>CAZTNB010000015.1:24636-30608 GCA_964614825.1 uncultured Gammaproteobacteria bacterium | reverse complement strand
CTGGCAGCGGGTCACGACGACGCCGTGGCTGCGCAGCTCGAGGTTGAGGTCGCGCTTGAGGGTGGCGTTGAGCTCGCCGTCGGAGGCCTGGTCGAGGTTGGCGGCATCGCGGCGCAGGGTGGCCAGCAGTTGTCCCAGCACCACGTCGTCGAGGTGGTCGGCTTCGGCGTCGGCGCGCGCCACGTCCAGCACCTGGTAGTAGACGCGGCCCTGCAGGGTGACGGCGGTGCGTTCGGCGGCCAGCGTCTGAGGCGCAACCGACAATGCGCGTCCGGTCAGGCTGACGCGGTGCGCCACCTTGTCGACCAGGGGCAGGATCCAGTGCAGCCCGGCATCGAGGGTGCGCCGGTACTGGCCGAAGCGGTGCACGGTGAAGGCCTGTCCCTCCGGCACGCGCTTGAGCGAAAGCACCGCCAGGGTGGCGGCGGCGATCATCAGGACGGAGACTGTGGAGGTCATGGTCTTTACGATCAGCAGGTTACGGCGTCTTTCTAAACCTATTCCTTGGAAATGTCCATAACCCGCGCTATCCACGGGTCGTCCCAGGGTACGGGCCGGTCGCATAACGAAACATTAATGCGCCCGGGGGTGGCCATCTTTCGACCACCGCGCGCCCTGTGTTGTGCACCTCGTCGCAATTCCGGCGACGGCGGCACGCCGCGGGCGCGGAGCCCATGGACAAGGAAGCATCGAATGTGCCAGCCCCGCGCCGGGGGCCCGGCGGCGCCGCTCAGGCCGGGCTGGCGGAGGCCATCAGCGCCGGCGGCAGCACCACGCCGAAGTCGAGTTCGGCCAGCGGCCGCGGCTCGCCCAGGTAGTTGCCCTGCACCATGTCCACGCCGCAGTCGCGCAGCGACTGCAGGGTGCGGAAGCCGTCGACGTGCTCGGCGACGACCTTCATCTTCAGCGACTTCGCCAGCTGGGTGATCGACTGCACCATCTTGTAGTCGAGCTCCGAGCCCGACATGCCCTCGACGAAGCTGCCCTCGATCTTGACGAAGTCCACCGGCAGGTGGCGCAGGTGGGTGAAGGACGAGAAACCGGTGCCGAAGTCGTCGAGCGCGAAGCGGCAACCCAGGCCCTTCATGGTCTGGATGAAGCGCCGCACGTTGTGCAGGCTGGTCATCTCGGTGGTTTCGGTGATCTCGAACACCAGCTGGCCGGGGGCGGCGCTGGAGGAGCGCACGGTGTCGGCGATGAGCTTGAGCGTGTCCGGATCGGACAGGGTCTGGTTCGACAGGTTGACGTTGAACGAGATGCGCGTCGCGTGGGCCTTGTTGGCGGCGAGGAAGCGCAGGGCGCGGGTCACGATCCACAGGTCGATCTTGGGCATCATGCCCACGCGTTCGGCCAGCGGCACGAACACGCCCGGCGAGATCACCTCGCCGCCCTTGCCGATCATGCGCACCAGCAGCTCGAACAGGTACACGTGGCCGCTGCCCGCGCCGTCGAGGCGCCAGCCGTGGCGCTGCGTGATCTGGTCCTCGCGGGTCGGCAGCGCCGCGATCGGCACGATCGGCTGCACGTCGAACACGAAGCGGTCGTCCTCGATCGCGCTGCGGAAGCGCTCGCTCCAGCCGGCCTCGAGCTCGCGCGCCACGCGCATCTCGTGCTCGCCGACGAAGATCTGGGTCTGGTCGCGGCCGCGCTGCTTGGCCGAGGTGCAGGCGGCGCGCGCGCGCTCCATCGTGTATTCGGCCGAAGGCGTCTCGCGCGAGATGATCGACACGCCGACCGAGGCGGTGGCGTGGCGGCGGATGCCGTTGGCCACGTAGTAGCAGCTGTGGACCAGCTCGCGGAAGCCGTCGGCGATGGTGAACAGGTTGTCGAGTTGCACCGCGGTCAGCAGCAGGCCGAGGCGGTCGCCCTCCAGGCGCGCGAGCACGTCGCCGTCGCGCAGGCGGCGCGAGTACTGCTGGCCGATGTCGATCACGAGCTGGTCGGCCACGCCCTGGCCGCCGGCGTCCATCACGTGGGTGTAGCGGTCGATGTCCACGTACAGCAGCGCGGCATAGCCGCCCTGGTCGCGCCGCCGGTTCACTTCCTGGGTCAGCGCATGGTTGAAGTGGCGCGCGTTGTACAGGCCGGTGAGGGTGTCGTGCGCCAGCTCCCAGCGCAGGCGCTCGGCGCTCTTGCGCTCGCTGATGTCGCGGAACACCACCACCGAGCCCTCGCGCCGGCCGCCGATCGCCAGCGGCAGCAGGTTGAGCTCCACCGGCAGCGGCTCGCCGTCGGCGCTCCAGAACACGGTCTCGTAGCCGTTGAGCGGCTCGCCGGCGGCATAGGCGCGGCTGAGCAGCGACTCGCCCGGCGCCAGCGTGCGGCCGTCCTCGGCCGCGTGGTGGAACAGCACGTGCGCGTTGCGCCCCACCACCTGGCGCTCGTCGGCGTGGCCGAGCAGGCGCAGCGCCATCGGGTTGACGAAGGTCACCATGCCGGCGTCGTCGACGCCGTACACGCCGTCGCCGACCGAGCCCAGGATGCCGTCGAGGCGCTGCTTCTCGGCCGCGACCTTCTTCTGCATCTGGATCTGCCGCGCCAGCGAGCCCAGGCGGGCCAGGAACAGTTCCTTGGCCTCGTTCTTGAACATGCACTCGACCGCGCCGCCCTCGAGGCAGCGCTTGATCACGTCCTCGCGATAGGTGCCGGTGATGATCGCGAGCATGGTGTTCTGCGCCGCCGGCATGTCGCGCAGGCGGCGGCAGATCTCGTCGCCGTCGCCGTCGGGCAGGAAGTAGTCGATCACGGCGAGGTCGTAGCGGCCGTCCTTCGCCTTGTCGCAGGCCTCGGCCACGCTGGCGGCGGTGTCGGTCTGGTAGCCGTCGCGCTCGAGCAGCTGCTGGTAGGCCAGCCGCACGCTGGGCGAGTCGTCGACGAACAGCACGCGCAGGCCGTTGGAGGGCTTGCGCTCCGGGCCCGGCACCGGCTGGCCGGCGTCGGGCGCGAGCTGGCGGATCGCGGTGGGTATGCGGGAGAACTGCGCCCACGGGATGAACACCGCGTCCTCGCGGCTGTCGACCCAGGCGGCGACGTCGGGCGTCTTCTCGTGCGCCAGCAGCAGCACCGGCAACGGCGGCTCGCGCACCTCGCGCAGGTAGCCCAGCAGTTCGTTGAACTCGCGGGTCGGGCGCGCGGGCGCGCCGAGCAGCAGCACGCGATAGGGATGCCCCAGGCGCGCCGCCTGCTTGAGATGTTCCAGTGCCTCGCCGTAGCCGGCGAGTTCGGACCACTTGTCGTACTGCGCAGCCTGCAAGGTGCGGGAGAGCAGGTGCGACAGCGTGGCCGAGCGCTCGACGACCAGGATGCCGGACATGATGGTTGCGTTCGGTGCGGCGGTCACTTGCCCAAGCCTCGGTAGCCTTGCGGCAAGGCGGGGTCAATCTCAGCAGCCCACAACAGGCAATGCAAGCGGAAATTCGGCCGCTGGCGCACTAGCCGGCCGCCGCCGGTGGCGCGGCCGCGGGCGGCGCCGGGTCGGTCACCGGCGCTTCGCTGCCCTCGAGCCAGCTCACGAACAGCGTGTAGGTCATGGCCAGCAGCGTCGGGCCGATGAACAGGCCCATGAAGCCCCAGGCCAGCAGGCCGCCGATCACGCCGAGGAAGATCAGCAGCAGCGGCAGGCGCGCGCCCTGGCTGATGATCAGCGGCCGCAGCACGTTGTCGACGGTGTTGATGATGGCCAGGCCATAGATGCCCAGCGCCAGGGCCCAGCCGGTCTCGCCGGTGCTGTAGAGCCAGAACGCCGCCGGCGCCCACACCAGCAGCGTGGGCAGCTGGATCACGGCGACCAGGAAGGTGAGGAAACTGAGCGCGCCCACCGCCGGCACGCCGGCCACGGTCAGGCCGATCGCGGTCAGCAGCGCCTGCGCGAAGGCCGAGCCGATCACGCCGAAGGACACGCTGCGCACGGTGCGCGCGGCCAGGACCAGCAGGCCCTGGCCGCGCTCGGGGTCGATCTTGGCGGCGAAGCGTTGCGCGATGTCGCCGGCGCCGCCGTGGCGGGCCAGCAGGATGGTGGCGACGACGATGGCGAGCAGCATCTGCACCAGCGCGGCGCCGGCGGCGGTGCCCTGCCTGAGCAGGAACAGCGCGCTGTCCTTGAGGTAGGGCAGCACCTGGCCGAACACCTCCGACAGGCGCGGCGAGACGTCGGTCCACCACGCCACCAGCCGCTCGCCCACCAGCGGCACGTCGGCGACCCACGGCGGCGGCGTGTAGTCCTTGATCTGCTGGATGTCGAGATTGTGTTCCAGCAGCCAGGCCACGCCCTCGGCCACCGAGGCCCCGACCAGCCACAGGGGCACGATCAGGCCGGCGAACAGCACCAGCGCGGTCACCGTGGTCGCCAGCCAGTTGCGCCGGCCCAGGCGCGCCTCCAGCCACAGGAACCCGGGCCACAGGGTCACGGCGATGATCACGCCCCAGATCAGGGCGCCGAGGAACGGGGCAAGGATGCGCAGGCAGGCCGCGATCAGCGCCACCACCACGGCCAGGCGCAGCAGGCGGTCGAAGGCAGGCAAGGCGAGTTCCGTCGAGGGGTCCGGTCGGGGCGCGGCGTTCATGGTCTCACGTGGCAGCTAGGGTAGCGGGCACGGGTGGCGGATACACGGTCCGGCCGCCGGCGCGCGGGCCACGCCTGCCCGCCTGTGCGAAAATCGGCGCCGCAGCCGCACCAGCCCGGTGCCGGCGCTCCGGGAGCCGAAGGGCGGGCCGCAGGCCCCCGGCGGCGCTCCGTCCCGCGTACCGTCCTCGGCGCCGGCACTGGCCGGCGGCGCCGCGCCGCGCCCCAGGGAGTCACCGATGCAGATCGTCGCCTTCAACGCCACGCCGACGCCCAGATGCGGGGCACCGGTCTGCCTGGACGTGACGGTCGACATCGACGAGGGCATCGCCTTCGACCTCGACCTGCGCATCGAGCTGGTGCCGGCCGACGGGGGACCGGTGCTGGCCACCAGCCTGCGCCAGCAGCGCGACGTGGCCTGGCTGCCGCGGGGGCGGTATCGCTGCTCGGCGCTGACCGCGGCGCTGGCCCTGCCCGCGGGCCGCTACGTGGCCCGCGTCGCGCTCGGCCACCGCCACGCCAACCGCGACGTCGAGGCGGCGAGCGCGCAGTTCCCGCTGCAGGTGGCGGGCGGCGAGGGCGCGGCCGCGGCGGCAGCCTTCGCCTGGCAGGTGGTGTCGGCCGACGGCGCGCATGCGGTGGAGCGGCTGAGCTGGGCGCGCGGCCCGGGCGACTGGTTCCACAGCCATTTCGACCACGCCGCGCGCACCGTGATCAGCTACATGCTGGCCGACGCGCCGCAGCTGCATGGTCGCGTGCTCGACGTGGGCTGCGGCGACGGCATCATCGACCTCGGCGTCGCGCTGCGCTGCCGCCCGCAGGAGCTGGTCGGCGTGGACCCCTTCCGCGGCTACGAGCGCCTGCCGCAGATCCTGCGCGACAACGGCCTCGGCGCACTGCCGATGCCGCCCAACCTGCGCTTCGAGGCGCAGGACGCCAACCACCTGCAGTTTGCCGACGACAGTTTCGACGTGGTGCTGTCGTGGGGCTCGCTCGAGCACATCGCCGGCGGCTATGCGCGCGCGCTGGCCGAGATCCGCCGCGTGCTGCGGCCCGGCGGGCTGTTCTTCGTCCACCCGGGCCTCTACTACTCGAACTTCGGCCATCACCTGGGCGAGTTCTGCGCCGAATCGCACTTCCACCTCAAGTACTCGCCGGAGGAGGTCCGCGCGATCGTGTTCGGCAAGCCGCCGCGGTACATCGACCGCGCCGGCGAGTTCTCCACGCCCGAGCAGTACTGGCAGTGGTACAACGAGCTCAACCCGATCGCGGTGCCGGAATTCGAGCGCGAACTGCGCGCGCTGGACTTCGAGCCCTGGCGCGTGGCGGTGCGCTCGCACGACATGGTCGAGTACACGCCGCCGCTGCAGCGCTACCGCATCGACCAGCTGGCGCTGGCCGAGCTCTACCT
>CAZTNB010000015.1:0-24536 GCA_964614825.1 uncultured Gammaproteobacteria bacterium | reverse complement strand
CTGCATCAACCGCAAGGCCGCCGCGCCGGCCTGAATCCCGCCGCCTCGCCGCGTGGCCTACTGGCGGATGAAACCCAGCACGTAGGCGTTGCGCGGCCCGATCCCCGAGACCGTGAGGGCGCGGTTGTCGCCGTAGAAGAAGTAGTCGCCCAGCGTGACGGTGGTGGCGTAGGTGCCGTTGACGTCGCTGCTGCAGCCGCTGGCCTCCAGCTGCGCGGTCCAGACGCCGAAGCGCGCGTCCACCGGCACCAGCGTGCCGGTGTAGCGGCAGCCGTTCTGGTCCGCGGCGGTGTATGCACCCGCCGCCGTCACGCCGACGGTGACCCGGTTGTCCGGGCTGCGGTAGTTGCCGGCGATGCGCGACAGCGCGCCGCCGCGCAGGTAGGTGTTCTCGTAGCGCAGCGAGAGGGTGCCGGCCTCGCCAGCCCCGACCCAGGTGGCGTTGATCGTGTCGCGGTCGACCAGGGTGCCGGTGATGCTGAAGGTGCCGCGGGTGGAACCGTCGACGAAACGCAGGCCCGGCGTGGTCGCGCCGGTGAGCGTCCCGGTGAAGGTGTTGCCGTTGACGGTGACCGTGCCCGACTGGCTGGCGTAGAGGTCGCCGTGGGTCAGGGTCAGCCGGCCCTGCTCGTCGAAGGCCGCGAACAGGTTGACGGTGCGGTTGCGGGTCTGCGAGCTGAGGAAGCCGCTGTAGAGGCCGCTGCCCACGCGCCGGCCGCACTGGCTGCCGTCGATGGACGTGAGCCGCGTGAGCGGGACGCTGCCGGGGCCGAAGGTGTAGCCGTCGAGCACGTAGCTGGAGTTCCAGCTCAGCACCGCCTCGCTGCAGGAGCTGAACTGCAGGCGCGCGGTACCCCACGCGACCTGGGTGTTGTCGTCCGGGTCGAAGCTGCCGAACTTCATGCCGCGGGCGATGTAGGCCGGCCCCTCGATGCGGTCGCCGTCGATCACGCCGTCGACCAGCAGCCACATCTGGCGGCCCTGGTTGTCGTACACGTACCAGGTGTAGATGGCCCGGGTGGGCGAGATCACCTCGAGCTGGACGCCGTGCCCGGACTGCGCCGGGTTGTACAGCAGCCCGCTGTAGGCGCCATCGACGGCGGCCTGGGCGGCGGGGGCGGCGAGGACCGCGGCGGCGAGGAGCGCGCGTGCGCCAATGCGGTGCAGCAAGGTCTGCATCGTGGGGTACTCCGGGGGGATGGGGCGCATCGGGGCGCCCCGGATTGACGGCCCATGATGCCGCAGCGTCGCACGCGGCGCATGTGCCGGCGGTCAGGGTGGCGCCGGCGCGCCCCGCGGGCGGCGTACCATGGCCGCACGCCGGCACCTCGCAAGGCCCGCGGACCCGGACCCATGCCGCCCCTGGATGCCCACCTGCTGCGCGTCACGCTCGACGGCCGGGAGCTTCGGCTGGCCGCCGGCACCCGCGTGCTCGACGCGCTGCGCGCGCTGGGCCAGGCGCCGCCGGCGCTGTGCGACGATCCGCGCCTGGCGCCGGCGGGGGATTGCTGGAGTTGCGCGGTCGAGGTCACCGAACCCGGCATCGGCGCCGAGGCCGCGCGCACGCGGGTGCTGCCGGCCTGCCACACCGTGCTCGCCGACGGCATGTCGATCCGCAGCGCCAGCGAGTCGCTGGCCGCGTTCCGGCACGGCCTGCTGTCGCGGCTCGCCGGCCGCGCCAGCGCCGCCGACGTCGCCGCGTGGCCCGACCGGCCGCTGCACCGCGCGCTGGTCGCGCACGGCATCGCGCCGCAGGCCGCGGCCACCGACCCGGCCACGATCGACGCCAGCCACCCGCACCTGCGGGTGGACATGAGTCGCTGCATCGGCTGCTTCCGCTGCGTGCGCATCTGCGACGAGGTGCAGGGCGAGTCGATCTGGCACACCGTCGGCCGCGGCGCCGAGCTGCGCATCGTGCCGGCGGACTCGGCCACCCTGGGCGGCAGCGCCTGCGTGGGTTGCGGCGCCTGCGCCGACGCCTGCCCCAGCGCCGCGATCGTCGACGCGGCGCGCGTCGGCGCGCCGGCGCCGCGGCAGTGGGTGCGCAGCGTGTGCCCGTACTGCGGGGTCGGCTGCGAGCTCGAGCTGGGCGTCGCCGACGACCGCCTCGTCGCCACGCGCCCGGCGCTGGACGCGGCGGTGAATCGCGGCCACCTGTGCGTGAAGGGCCGCTACGCGCTGGGCTACGTCGATGCGCCCGACCGCGCCACGCGGCCGCTGCTGCGCGAGGACGGACGCTGGCGCGAAGCGGGCTGGGAGGAGGCGCTGGCGACGGCCGCCGCCGGCCTGCGCCGCATCCGCGAACGCCACGGCGCCGATGCCATCGGCGTGCTGGGCTCGGCCCGCGCCACCAACGAAGAGAACTTCCTGGCGCAGAAGTTCGCCCGGGTGGCGATCGGCACCCACAACGTCGACTGCTGCGCGCGCGTGTGCCACGCGCCGAGCGCGGCGGCGCTCAAGCGCATGCTGGGCACCGGCGCCGCCACCAGCAGCTACGACGACATCGAGCGCGCCGCCACGATCCTGGTGGTGGGCGCCAACCCGCTCGAATGCCATCCCGTGGTCGGGGCGCGGATCCGCCAGCAGGCGCGCGCCGGCGCCCGCCTCGTCGTGATCGATCCGCGCCGCACCGCGCTGGCGCGTTGCGCCACGCTGCACCTCGCGCCGCGCCCCGGCACCGACATTCCGCTGCTCAACGCCATCGGCCACGTGATCCTGGGCGAGGGCCTGGCCGATGCCGCGTTCGGCGCCGCGCGCGTCGACGGCCTCGAGGCCTATGCGCGGCACGTCGAGGCGTGGACGCCGCAACGCGCCGCCGCGACCTGCGGCGTCGACGCGGCCGCGATCGTCGCCGCGGCGCGCCTGTACGCCGGCAACCGGCCGGCGCTCGCGTTCCACGGCCTCGGGCTCACCGAGCACCTGCAGGGCACCGAGGACGTGATGGCGCTGGTCAACCTCGCGCTCCTCACCGGCAACCTCGGCCGTCCCGGCGCCGGGATCAATCCGCTGCGCGGCCAGAACAACGTGCAGGGCGCGGCGATCATGGGCTGCGATCCGGCGAGCCTCACCGGCGGCGTCGGCATCGAGGCCGGTCGCGCGAGCCACGAAGCGCGCTGGGGCGTCGCCCTGCCGGCGACCGCGGGCCTCGACGTGATGCAGATGGTCGATGCGGCCGCGGCCGGCAGGCTCAAGGCCCTGTACGTGATCGGCTACGACCTCGCGCTCACCCTCGCCAATGCCGAGGTCACGGCGCGCGCGCTCGAACGCCTCGAGTGCGTGATCGTGCAGGACCTGTTCCTCGACGAGACCGCGCGCGCCCACGGCCACGTGTTCCTGCCCGTGGTCTCGAGCCTGGAGAAGGACGGCACCTTCATGAACTCGGAGCGGCGCGTGCAGCGCGTGCGCCGCGCGCTGTCGCCGCGCGGCGAGGCGCGCACCGATGCCGAGGCGATCGCGGCGCTGGCCGGCGCGCTGGGGCACGGCGCCGGCTTCCGCTACCCCGGCCCGGAATCGATCTGGGACGAGGTGCGCGCGCTGTGGCCGGCCGTCGCCGGCATGGACTACGCGCGCCTCGACGCCGCCGGACTGCAGTGGCCATGCCGCGACGGCGCCGATCCCGGCACGCCGATCCTGCACGGCGCGGCCTTCGCGCAGGGACCGCGCGCGCGGCTCGAGTGCATCGACTACCTGCCCACGCCCGAACGCACCGACACGCAGTACCCGTTCCTGCTGGTCACCGGGCGCACGTTGCACGCCTTCAACGCCGGCACCATGACCGGGCGCACGGCGCAGGCCGCCCTGCGGCCCACCGACACGCTGGACATGGCGCCGGCCGACGCGGCCCGCCTGGGCTTTGCGGACGGCACCGAGCTGCGGGTGCAGAGCCGCCACGGCAGCTGCGTGCTGCCCTGCCGCGTCGACGATTCGCTCAAGCCGGGCGAACTGTACGCCACCTTCCACGACCCGCGCCGCCGGCTCAACGCGGTCACCGGCCCGGTGCGCGACCGCGTCACCGGCGCGCCCGAGTACAAGGTCACGGCGGTGCGCGTGGCGCGCGCCGAGGCCGCGGATCAGGCCGGTGACTTGGCCAGGATCGCGGCCGAGAGCCGCTCCAGCGCCACGACGTAGGCCGCCGTGCGCAGGTCGCAGGCGTGGCGTTGGGCGGTATCGGCCACGCGCGCGGCGGCGCCGCGCATCGCCTGCTCCAGGCGGGCACGCACCTGCGCCGCGGTCCAGGGATCGCGGCTGCGGTTCTGCAGCCACTCGAAGTACGAGACCACCACGCCGCCGGCATTGGCCAGGATGTCGGGCAGGGTCGCGATGCCGCGCTGGTGCAGGATCGGGTCGGCGTCGGCGGTCACCGGCCCGTTGGCGATCTCGAGCAGGCAACGCGCGCGCAGCGCGGGCGCGTTGCCGGCGTGGATCTGCGCCGCGGTCGCCGCCGGCACCAGGAGTTCGCAGTCGGAGACGATGAGCTCGTCCACGCCCATGCGGCGCACGCCCGCGGCCGCGTAGTCGGTGACGCTGCCGCCGCGGTCCTTGGCCGCGGCGACCGCGGCCGGATCCAGTCCCGCTTCGTGGCGGATCGCGCCGCGCGTGTCGGCGATGCCGACCACGCGGTAGCCAGCCTCGTGCAGCAGCGTGGCGATGCGCTGGCCGGCATTGCCGAAGCCGACCAGGCAGGCGCGGGTGCCGGGCGCGTCCACGCCGTAGCGCGCCGCCAGCTCGCGCAGCACCAGGAAGGCGCCGTCGCCGGTGGCGGTGTCGCGGCCGAGCGAGCCGCCCAGCGCGACCGGCTTGCCGGTGATCACCGCGGGTTCCGGATGGCCGACATGGCGCGCGTACTCGTCGGCGATCCAGGCCATGGTGCGCGCGTTGGTGTACATGTCCGGCGCCGGCACGTCGGTGTCGGGGCCGATGTGCGGCGCGAAGGCCTGCGTATAGGCGCGCGCGAGGCGCTCGAGTTCGGTCGGCGACAGCGTGCGCGGGTCGACGGCGACCGCGCCCTTGGCGCCGCCGTAGGGCAGGCCCGCGACCGCGCACTTGCAAGTCATCCACAGGGCGAGGCTCATCACCTCGCGCAGCTCGCTGTCGGGGTGATAGCGGATGCCGCCCTTGGCCGGCCCCAGCGCGTCGCTGTAGCGGCAACGCCAGGCCTCGTAGCTGCGCAGCGTGCCGTCGTCGGCGCGCACCAGCAGGTTGGCGCTCACGGTCTGGCGCGGGCGGCGCAGCGTCTCGAGCACCTCGGGGGCGAGCCGGATCAGCGCCGCGGCGCGGGCCAGGCGCGAGTAGGCGTCGTCGAAGGGATCGCGCGCCGGCGCCGCGTTCACGTCGGCAGGCGGTCCTTGACGTGGGCGTGGATCTCGCGCGGGGTCAGGGTCGAGAGATCCTTGTTGACCTCCACCGTCACGTGCGCGCGCACCTGCTTGCCCAGCACATGGTTGAGCGTGCCGAGGAAGCCGGGCGGCGCCACCACCACCAGGCATTCGTAGCGATGCTGCACGCGGCCCTCCTCCAGCGCGGCGTCCAGCTCGCGGGCGAAGCGCTCGGAGACCTTCTGCTGCAGCGTCGTGTGCGGCTCGATCGCGTGCCGCGCCGAGCCGACGCTCTCCTGCGTGCGCGGCTTGCGGTCGCGGCTGAGGTCGCCCGCCGGCGCGCGGGCGTCGGGATTGGCGAAGTCGCGCAACTCCTCGAGCCGGTCGCCGTCGCCCGCGAGCGTGAAGAGCCGCGCCCGGGCGCGATCCGCCACCAGGATCCAGGTCGCTTTCATCGCGGTCTCCCGGCGCAACACGCGCCTCGTGGTCGTACGCGGCCACTATAGGCGCGCGCGGCGGCGCCGGGCTTGACCCAGGTCAGGCGCGGGCCGGTTTCCGCGCTCAGGCCGGCCGGTGGGTGAAGAAGGCGACGAACACGGTGCCGTCCGGCGCGCGGTTGATCATCCAGCCCTCGCCGTCGCGCGGCGCGCCGCCGAACCAGGTGCCGTTGATCCAGTCCACGCCCTGCGCCTGCGCGAAGGGCTGCGCCTGGCAGGCGGTGGTGAAGGCGGTCGGGACCAGCAGCGTGAGCGGGTAGCCGAAGTCGCCGAAGCCGGCGCTGTTGGCGCCGCTGGAGGTCCAGGCGAGGTTGGCGGTGGTGCAGCTGGTGAACTCGATGCGCAGCCGGCCCCAGCGCTTGCGCACCACGGCCTGCGGCGCGAAGGCGCTGCCGAACGCGGTGCCGGTGGCGGAGACGAGGTCGAGCTCCAGCACGCGGCCGGCGCTCATGCTGCCGGCGCCCACGATCCAGTACTGGCTGCCGACCTGGCTCAGGTCCACGCTCGCGCCCTTGGGCAGCGCGATGGCGTAGGTGGCGCCGTTGAGGCCGCCGGAGGTGGGGCCGTTGAGCGGGCCGACCAGGCTGCCGGTGGTGCTGACGATGTCGGCGGTGGTGCCGGTGGTGGCGACCACGATGCGGCCGTCGGCGAGGTAGCCCATGCCGGCCGGCGCGCCGAGGCCGGGCGCGAACACGCCGATGAAATTGCCGGTCGGACCGTAGCGCAGGATGCTGCCGTTGCCCTCGCCGCTGACCAGCACGTTGCCATTGGCCTCGAACAGGATGCCGCGGGTCAGGCGCAGGCCGCCGCTGCCGCCGGCGATGAAGCCGCTGGTGCTGCCGCTGGCCGGGTCGTACACGACCACGCTGTTGCTGTCGTAGCCGGGGATGTAGAGCCGGCCGTCGGGGCCGAAGGTGAGGCCGTTGTCGGGACCGTTGAGGCCGGCGGCGCGCGCCGGCACCACGGTCGCCTCCAGCGCGCCGGTGGTGCCGTCGTAGCGGCGCACGCTGTCGGCGGTATAGCCGCCCACGTAGACGTCGCCGTCGGGGCCGAAGGCCACCCCGGTGGGATCGAAGCCGGCGCCGGTGACGATGAAGGTGTCGATGAAGTCCAGGGTGCGGGCGTCGTAGCGCAGGATGCGGCCGTTGTTCTCGCTCACGACGTACAGGCGCCCGTCGGGGCCGACCCTGAGCGCCTGCGCGCCGCGGATGCGACCCTGGTCGTCGAGCACGCGCTCGAAGGCGCCGCTGCAGGCGTCGTAGATGTGCACGTTGTTGCTGAAGTAGCCGCTGACCAGCACGCGCTCGGCGCATTGCGCGCGCAGGTCGGCACTGGCGACGAGGGCCAGCAGGAAGCAGCAGGTGGCGGCGAGGCGTTGCATCATGGCCAGGGTCTCCGGGCGCGGTGGACGGGCCCCGCAGACTGGGACCGGCGGCGGCGGGAGTCCCGAGGAAAGCCCCCGCGAAACCCCCTTTTTTCCACCGAGCGTCGCGCGGGGGCGTGGCGCGGGCCATGGCTATACTCCGGCGGCGCCGCGCGCCGCGTCGCGATCCCCGCCGCCCGAGTCCATGGCCCCTGCCCCGCCTGCCCCGAGTCGCCTGCGCATCGGCGACTGGCGCTTCGACCTCGCCAGCTACGAGCTGGAGCGGGCCGGCGCGCGCGAGCGCCTGCCGCGCCGCCTCGGCCGGCTGCTGGAGCGGCTGGCGGCCGAGCCCGGGCAGGTGGTGGCGCACGAGACCCTGCTCGCGCAGGCCTGGGACCGCAGCCACGTGGCGCCGGAAGTGCTGGCGCGCACGGTGGCGGAGCTGCGGCGCGCGCTGGGCGACGATCCCAGGGCACCGCGCTACATCGAGACCATTCCCAAGCGCGGCTACCGGCTGGTGGCCGCGGTCGCCATCGAGCCCGCGCCGGCACCGCCAGCCGCCGCGGCGTCGGCGTCGATCGAAGCGGCCGGCGCGCGCTGGCCCTGGGTGCTGGCCGCCGCCACGCTGCTCCTCGTCGCCGCCGCCCTGCTGTACCTGAGCTGGCCGCGACCGCGGGCGCCCGCGGCGCACGGCGGCGATCCGCTGGCGCTGGCGCGGCCCTTCACCAGCGCGCCGGGCTACGAGACCAGCCCCGCGCTGTCGCCCGATGGCCAGTTCCTCGCCTACGCCGAGTTCCTCGACGACGCGCCCTACGCCGCCGTGGTGGTGCAGGGCGTGGATGGCGCCGGGCGGCGCCGCTTCGACGAGGTGGCCGACGCCAGCGACCTGCGTCCGCGCTTCGCGCCCGACGGCCGCCAGCTCGCCTTCCTGCGCCGCACGCCGACGCGCTGCGAAGTGCGGGTGCGGCCACTGCTGGCGGGCGAATCGCGGCGGGTGGCCGACTGCGCGATCGGCGTGCCCAGCAGCGTGGACTGGTCCCCCGACGGAAAGCGCCTGGCTTACACCGCGCCGGCCGCGGCCGGCCACGGCCCGGGCCTGGCGCTGGTCGACGTCGCCGGCGGCACCGTCACGGAGCTGACCAGTCCGCCGGTCGCGCGCGGCGCCGACATCGATCCACGCCATTCGCCGGACGGCACGCGGCTCGCCTTCGCGCGCGGCGAGGACAGCGACCGCGACCTGCTGGTGATCGACCTCGATCGGCCGCAGGCGCCCCGCGTGCTGAGCCCCGAGCCCAGCCGCCTCCTGGGGCTGGCCTGGCTGCCCGACGGCAGCGCGCTGGTGGTGGGCAGCGACGAGCCGGGCTACCGCACGCTGGTGCGGGTGGACCTGCACGACGGCGCCTGGACCGCGCTCGCGGCGCGCGAAGGCCAGTACCCGGCCATCGCCCCCAATGGCGACCTCGCCTACGAGATCGCCCACTACGACGCCAACATCTGGCGGCGCGACCTGCGCGATCCCGCGGCGGCGCCGGTCGCGCTGGTGCAGTCCACCCGCTACGACAGCGCGCCCGCGCTCGCGCCCGACGGCCGTCGCTTCGTGTTCAGCTCCACCCGCGAGGACCAGGAGACGGTGTGGTTGCGCGAGCTGGATTCCGGCCAGGACCAGCGCCTCGCGCTCGATCCGGCCTATCGCTGGGTGTTCCCGGCCTGGGCGCCGGATGGCGAGGCGCTGCTGCTCACCCGCTACCTCGGCATGCGCACCAGCGTGCATCGCTACGAGCTGGCGAGCGCGCGCCACACCGAGCTCGCCGCGCTGGGCGACCAGGCCTTCGGCGCGCAGTACGCGCGCGACGGCGCCGAGATCGTCTACGGCCGCCGCGAGGCGCCGGCGGCGCTGAGCCTGTGGCGCATCGCGGCCACGCTCGACGCCGCGCCGGTGCCGCTGGTGACCGACGAGCCGGTGGCGCGCTTCGGCGTGGATGGCGCGCGCGTGGTCTACCAGCGCAGCGACCGGCCCGGGCTGGTGGCCTTGTCGCTCGATGACGGCACCCGGGTCGAGCTGCTGCCGCGGCTGGGCGAGGCGCAGCGCTGGAACTGGCGCCTGGTCGGCGACGCGGTCTGGTACGTGGACGATGCCGGCGAGGTCGCCACGTTGCGGCGCCACGATCTCGCCACCGGGACCGACACGGTCGTGGCCACCGGCATCGATCCCGATGCCGTGGCCCCCGCGCTCGATGTCGCCCGCGACGGCAGCTTCGCCCTCTACGCGCGCCTGGACGAGCTCGCGATCGACCTGATGTTCGCGCCCGGCGCCTTCGCGCCGCCCGCGGCCACGACGCAGTCGCGATAGAGCCCTCACGCGGCCGGTAGTACCCTGAGGTCCACCCCCCAGCCAGTCCGCGAGGCACGCCATGGATCTCGAGATCAACGGCAGGACCCACACCGTCGAGGCGCCCGCCGACATGCCCCTGCTGTGGGTGCTGCGCGACCTGCTGGGCATGACCGGCACCAAGTACGGCTGCGGCATGGCGCAGTGCGGCGCCTGCACCGTGCTGGTCGACGGCGTGGCGACGCGCAGCTGCGTGATGCCGGCCTCCGCGCTCGCCGGGCGTCGCATCACCACCATCGAGGGCCTGCCCGCCGACGCCTCGCACCCGGTGCAGCGCGCCTGGGCCGAGCTCGACGTGGTGCAGTGCGGCTGGTGCCAGTCGGGCCAGATCATGGCCGCGACCGCGCTGCTCGCCGCCAAGCCCAAGCCCACCGATGCCGACATCGACGGCGCCATGGCCGGCAACCTGTGTCGCTGCGGCACCTACCAGCGCGTGCGCGCCGCGATCCATCGCGCCAGCGAACTGGCGGAGGGCTGAGCCATGAAGCCGATTCCCTCGCATGCCCTGCCGCGCGCCTCGCGCCGCCGGTTCCTGCAGGCCACCGCGCTCGCCGGCGGTGGCCTCGTCATCGCCTTCGTGGTGCCAGGCGCCGCGCGCTTCGCCTGGGCGCAGCAGGACCCGGCGCCGGAATCGGCGCCGCCGGGCGCGCCGCCCCAGCCCGCGCCGCCGCCGCCCAATGCCTTCCTGCGCATCGCGCCCGACGGCAGCGTGACGGTGCTGCTCGCGCACAGCGAGATGGGCCAGGGCATCTGGACCACGCTGCCGCTGCTGCTCAACGAGGAACTCGATGCCGACTGGAGCAGGATCCGGGTCGAGCATGCGCCCAACGCGCCGGTCTACGGCCATACCTTCTACGGCGCGCAGATGACCGGCGGCTCGTCCACCACCTGGAGCGAGTTCGAGCGCTATCGCCAGGTCGGCGCGATGGCGCGCGCGATGCTGGTGGCGGCCGCTGCCGAGCGCTTCGGCGTCGAGGCCGACGCCTGCCGCACCGAGAACGGCTTCGTGATCGCCGGCGACCGGCGCGCCTCGTACGGCGAACTGGCCGAGGCGGCAGCCAAGCGCGAGGCGCCGGCCACGGTGGCGCTGCGGCCGGCCGGCGACTGGCGCCAGCTGGGCAAGCCGACCCGGCGCCTCGATACGCCGGAGAAGGTCACCGGCAAGGCGATCTTCGGCTACGACGTGCAGCTGCCCGGGCTCAAGACCGCGCTGGTCGCGCGCGCGCCGACCTTCGGCGCCAGGCTCAAGTCGGTCGATGCCACCAAGGCGAAGCAGGTTGCCGGCGTGCGCGACGTGGTGGAGGTGCCGAGCGGCGTCGCGGTGATCGCCGACCACTTCTGGGCCGCCAGGCAGGGCCGCGACGCGCTGGTGCTGGCGTGGGAGGCGGGCCCCGGCGAGCCGCTGCAGAGCGCGGACCTGCGGCGCCAGTACGCCGCGCTGGCGCAGACCGACGGCCCGGTGGCCGCCAGCGCCGGCGACGTCGACGCCGGGCTGGCCAGGGCCGCGCGCGTGCACGAGGCCAGCTTCGACTTCCCCTATCTCGCGCACGCGGCGATGGAACCGCTCAACTGCACCGTGCGTCTGGCCGATGGCGCCTGCGAGATCTGGACCGGCACCCAGTTCCAGAGCCCGGACGCCATGGCCGCCGCGCAGGCGGCCGGCATCGATCCGTCCAGGGTCACCATCCACACCACTTTCCTCGGCGGCGGCTTCGGCCGGCGCGCCACCCCCACCTCGGACTTCGTGGTCGAGGCGGTGCAGGTGGCGAAGGCGGCGAAGGTGCCGGTCAAGGTCCTGTGGACCCGCGAGGACGACACCCGCGGCGGCTACTACCGCCCGATGTGCCACCACCGCGCGCGGGTCGGCGTCGACGCGCAGGGCAACCCGGTGGCGTGGAAGCACGCCATCGTCGGCCAGTCGATCGTCGTGGGCACGCCGTTCGCGGCGATGATCAAGGACGGCATCGATCCCACCAGCACCGAAGGCTGCGCCGATTCGCCCTACGTCAAGGGCGTGCCCGACCACCGGGTGACGCTGCATTCGCCCACCTCTGCCGTGCCGGTGCTGTGGTGGCGCTCGGTCGGCCACACCCACACGGCCTTCGCGATGGAATCGCTGGTCGACGAGCTGGCCGCGGCGGCGAAGCAGGATCCGCTGGCGTACCGGCGCAAGTTGCTGGCGGGCCATCCGCGCCACCTGGGCGTGCTCGAGCTCGCGGCGCGGAAGGCCGGCTGGGGCGACGCGTTGCCGGCGGGCCGCGCGCGTGGCATCGCGGTGCACGAATCCTTCGGCAGCTTCGTCGCGCAGGTGGCCGAGGTCTCGGTCGAAGGCGGCAACCTGCGCGTGCACCGCGTGGTGTGCGCGGTCGACTGCGGCGTGGTCGCCAATCCCGCCGGCGTGGTGGCGCAGATGGAATCGGGCATCGCCTACGGCCTCTCGGCCGCGCTGTACGGCGCCATCACCTTCAAGGACGGCAAGGTCGAGCAGTCCAATTTCCATGACTACCGCGTGCTGCGCCTGCCCGAGATGCCGCGGGTGGAGGTGCACATCGTGGCGAGCACGGAGAAGCCCGGCGGCGCGGGCGAACCCGGCACGCCGCCGATCGCGCCGGCGGTGGCCAACGCGGTGTTCGCGCTCAACGGCCAGCGGCTGCGCGAGTTGCCGCTGCGCCCGGGGTCCTGACCGCGGCGCGGCCGGGGTGGATCGCCGTACGCGGCGCCGCTCCACTCCGGCCCGGGTCGGCTTCCGCGGCCGGGCAGCCGGCCCGGCCATCGCCGGGGGAACGGTTCACTCGTTGCGCAGGGCGACCATCGGGTCGGATTGCCCGGCCCGGCGCGCGGGCAACCAGCAGGCCACCGCGGCGGTGGCCATCAGCGTCGCGGCGACCACCAGGTACGGTAGCGGCTCGCTGGCCGACACGTCCGAGAGCACCGACGCCAGCGGCCGCGTGAGCAGGTAGCCGCCGGCCACGCCGATGGCGGTGCCGACCAGCGTGAGCAGGGCGTTCTGCCGCAGCATCATGCGCACGATGCCGGCGCCGGTGGCACCCAGCGCCACCCGCAATCCGAACTCGCGCGTGCGCAGCTTCGCGCCGTAGGCCACCACGCCGAACACGCCGACCGCGGCCAGCGCGAGCGCCGCGAGCGCGAACACCAGCGCCATGGTGCCCACGATCTGCAGGCCCGCGAGCTGGCGCCGCGTGCGCTCGGTGAGCGTGCGGATGGTGTGCACCGGCTGCTCGGGATCGAGCGCCGCGACCGCCGCGCGCACCGCCGGCACCAGTGCGCTGGCGTCGCCCTCGGCGCGCACCAGCAGGTCGAGCCAGCCCCAGCCGACCTGCTCCTGCAGCAGGTACCAGCCGGCGCCGGAGCCGGTGTTGCCCACGCCCTCCATGCCGGCGTCCGCCACCACGCCCACGATCGTGGCCCACTCGGACTCGACGTCGCTGCGCCGGATGCGCGCGCCGATCGGATTGCGGCCGCCGAACAGCTGCTTGACCAGGCTCTGGTTGACGACCGCCACCGGCAGGCTCCCCGCGCTGTCCTCGCGGCCGAAGGTCCGGCCGCTGAGCGGCTGGCGGTCGATCACCTTGAAGTAGTCGCGCGTGACCACTTCGAGCGACATGCCGGGCTTGTCCTGCTCGCGCGGATACGCCACGCCCTCGATCTCGATCGGCGTGTACACGCCGCTGATGACCAGGTCGCGGCTGCTGGCCGCGGCCGCGACCACGCCCGGCGTGGCGGCCACGCGCTCGGTCAGCTGGTCGTAGAAGCGCGAGCGCGCGGCGGCATCCGCGTAGGCGGGACCCTGCAACTCGATGCGTCCGATCAGGAGCGACCCCGGATCGTAGGCCAGGCTGCGCGCGGCGCCGCGCGTCGCGCTGAGCGCCAGCATCGCGGCCATCACCATCGCCATGCAGGCGAAGGCGAGCTGGCCCGCGACCATCCAGCGCCGCGCGCGGCCGAAGCCGCGGCCGACGCTGCCGCGCCCGTCGGCGCGCAGCACGGTGCCCACGTCGACCCGGGCACTGCGCAGGGCCGGCACCAGGCCGGCCAGCAGTCCGGCCAGGGCCGCGCTCAGCATCGTCACGCCCAGCACGCGGCGGTTGAGGTCGAAGCGCATCCAGCTCGCCAGCTCGAGCCTGGATGCGATCTGCGACTGCAGCAGGGACACGCCCACGCCCGCCAGGACCAGCCCGACCAGGGCGCCCAGGACGGTGATCAGCAGGCTCTCGATCAGCAGCTGGCGCACGATGCGGCCACGTCCGGCGCCCAAGGCGCTGCGCACCGCCAGGTCGCGCATGCGATCGGCCGCGCGCACGAACAGCAGGTTGGCGACGTTCACGCAGGCCAGCAGCAGCACGAACACCGTCATCGCGAACATGCTGCCGAACAGCGGGCCGGTGTTGCCGCCGTTGTAGGCGCTCTGGATCCGCTGCACCAGCATGCGCGGCGCCTGGTCGAGCTGCAGGCCGCGCGATTCGCGGAAGCGCCGCGCGGCCAGCTCGAGGTCGGCCACCGCCGCCGGTGGATCGACGCCCGGCTTGATCAGGCCCAGTCCCTGCTGTCCCCCCAGCGGATCCACCGGCAGGCCCGGCGGCGGCTGGCGCAAGTTGACCCAGACGCTGTCGGTGGTCGGGAACGTGAAGCCCTCCGGCATCACGCCGACGATCTCGGCCGGCTCGCCGTTGAGCCGCACGGTGCTGCCGAGCACGCCCGGGTCGGCGCCGAAGGCATCGCGCCAGAGCGCGTGGCCCAGCACCGCGCGCAGCGGCTCGCCGTTGCGATCCTCGCCGGCGAGGAAAGTGCGCCCGAGCAGCGGGCGCACGCGCAGGATCTCGAAGAAGTCGCTGCTGACCGCGCTGCCCCACAGGCGCTGCGGCGGCTCGCGGCCGCTCACCAGGTTGTAGGTTTCGGAGCGGAACGCGGCGAGGCGTTCGAACGAACCCTGCTGCTCGCGCTGGGCGGCGAACTCGTCGATCGCCAGCGGCGCCCACGCGCCCTCGCCGCCCTCGCCCGCGCGCGCCACGTGGTAGATGCGCGCGGCCTCGTCGAACGGCAGCGGCCGCAGCAGCACGCCGTCGATCAGGCTGTACTGCGTCGCCACCAGGCCGATGCCCAGGCCCAGCGTCAGCACCGCGGTCAACGTGAACCCGACATGGCGCAGCAGCAGGCGGATGGCCTGGCGTAGCTCGTTCATCGCGGTGTCCTCGGCATGTCGAGCTGCAAGCAATCGGCGTGCCCGTGGGCTCAAGTGCCTGTACGGCAATGGCTTCGGCATCGCGTGCGGGGATGGGATGCCCGCTTTCGGACAGCCGCTGTCCGGTACCGCGACAAGGGTTTCACGGGGCATCGCGTATGCCCCGCACCGTGCCGTGACGGTCGGCTTGCGCCGGGCATTCCCCGAGGAGCGTGCGATCGCGCCCTACGGCGCCGCGCGGCCGGTGCCGCGCGGACCAAGATTCGGACCTGGCGAAGCGGGAGGCTGGTGATGCGCGCGAACTGGAGCGTTTGGGCCTGGTCGGCGGTGCTGTGGGCGCTGCCCGCCGCGGGGCTGGCCCAGGACGTGTACATCGGCCGCCTGACCACGCCGGTGACCGACCTGCAACTCAATGCAGGCGCCAGCTTTCCGTCGAACTCCTACGGCGGCGACTACATCGTGTTCGTGTCCAGTTCCGGCAACCTGGGCGCGCCCTCGAACGGGGTGCTCAATGTCTATCGCTACGAACTGGCGACCGACACCTATACCCTGGCCATGACGGGCCTGGGCAACGGCAACAGCTTCGCGCCCGTAATCTCGGCCAGCGGCGGCGCGATCGCCTTCGAGTCGCTGGCCAGCAACCTCGGCGGCGGCGGCAACTTCGCCGACGTGTTTTACAGCGAGGCCTTCGCCCTGCCGCAGGGCGAGGTCGGCTACAACACCTTCCTGGCCAGCCGCGGCCTCGGCGGCGCGGCGCCCAACGGCGAGGCGCGCGTGCCCTCGATCTCGGGCGACGGCAACTTCATAGCCTTCTACTCCGACTCCTCCAACCTGGTCCCCGGCGACGGCAACGCCAGCCCGGACATCTTCGTCTACGCCACCGGCAATGGCGCGCTGTCGCGCGTGAGCCTGGACAACGGCGGCGCGCAGATCAACGGTCCCAGCCGCCTTCCCTCCACCCAGTCGATCTCCTTCGACGGGCGCTACGTCGTGTTCGCGGTCGACACCCCGGTCTCGATCGACGGCTCGAACCCGAACACGCTCGAGGACGTGTTCGTGCGCGACCGCAGCCTGGGCACGACCAGCCTGGTCAGCCGCGCCAGTGGCGCGGCCGGCGCGGCCGGCGGCAATTCGTCGGATTCGGGCGCGATCTCGCCCAACGGGCGCTACGTGGCATTCCGTTCCTTCGCCACCAACCTGGTGGCGGCGCCCAGCGGCAGCCGCATCTACCTGCGCGACCGCCAGACGCTGGCGACGAGCAACATGCCGCTGCCGCCCGGCGCCGCCAGTTGCGAGGATCCGCGCGTGTCCGACCTCGGCGACATCCTGGCCCAGTGCAACATGAACAGCGGCTTCGCCCAGGCCTTCCTGTACCGGCCGGCCGACGGCGGCGGCTTCTACCGCCTGAGCAGCTCGCTCGCGAACGGCAACGGCAACGGCACCTCGGGCAACTACTCCGGCATCAGCGCCGACGGCAACTTCAGCGTGTTCGACTCCGACGCCTCCGACCTCGTGCCCGGCGACACCAATGCCAACCCCGACGTGTTCGTGGGCATCGATGCCGAGGTGCTCAACCTGATCTTCCGCGACGGCTTCGAGGGCTGACGGGGCCAGGCCGATCGCCGGGATCGCGGCGCGCCGGCGGCGAAACCGGCGCCGGCGCCGGCAAGGCGTGCCGGCCCCGTTTGCCGTGGCGCGCCTCCCGCGCGGCCGGACACCGCGCGCGGGCGCTCGCTGGCCCCGGTCGGTGCCGGCATCCAGCGGCACCAGGCTCCCCAGCCGTCCGGGCTCGGGGCCAGCAGATCTCGGGTTCGGTCAGCGCAGCAACAGCAGCTCCAGCGTCGCCAGCAGCGCCTCGCGCTTGCGCGGCGGCACGCGGCGGCCGAGGCGCAGCAGGCGCTCCTCGAACAGGTTCTGGGCGAAGGCCTCGAGCATCACCGCCGGGGCTTCCTCGTTGCCGCTGGCGCGCATCGGGCCGCGGCCGGTGGCCAGCCATTCGAAGGCGACGCCGGTGGCGGCGGCGATGCGCGCGAGGTTCTCCACCGAGGGCGCGGTGCCCTCGTGCTGCTCCCATTGCGCGGCGGCGCTGGCGCGCACGCCGACCTGGCGCGCGAGCTCGGCGCGCGAGAGGTTCGCGGCCTGGCGCGCCGAGCCGATGCGCTCGCGGATGGGGAAGGTCTTCGCGCTTGCGGCGCGCTCGCGCGCGGACGGCGCTTTCGCCGCCCGTCCCGCGGTTCTGGAAGTCTTGGCCAAGGCCACGCCCGTCCCTGCACGATTGCTGTTCGTCGCTCCCGCCCATCGGGCCGGAGGCGACCCCCCGATCGCCAGCCGTGCGCGCCAGTCCTCGAGTGCCGGCGCGACCGCCGGGACTCTACTCGACCACGCCCGCCCGGATACCGACGCGTCCATCCTTCCATCCGTCCACCGGCACCGTTCGGCCACGACCCGCCCGGACCCGGTTGCCCGGATCCCATCCATGCCAACGGAATCCACGTGCCAGACCCGCCACGGCCGGTCGCCGTGACCTTCGGCTTTGTGGCCGGACGCCCGGGAACGCTATCGTCGCGCCCTCGCCCAGTCGTCCCGGAGCCGTCATGCCACCCCGTTCCCAGGTCCACGTGTTCGCGCTGCTGCTGGTCGCGCTGGCGCCGGTCGCGGAGGCGCGGCCCAAGCCCGCGGGTCCGGCCGGCGAAGCCCAGCGCTGGGCGGCGGTCGAGGCGCACGCCGCGCTGGAGCGGTCCTCGCCCTACGCGGGCCTGGCCTGGCGCTCGATCGGTCCGGTGGTGCAGGGCGGCCGCGTGGTCGACATCGAGAACATCCCCGGCAACCCCTACGGCTTCTATGTCGCCTACGCCACCGGCGGGGTGTGGAAGACCACCGACAACGGGGTCAACTTCGAGCCGCTGAGCGACCAGCTGGCGACCCTCGTCACCGGCGACATCGCGGTCGATCCGAATGCGCCGCAGCGCCTGTGGATCGGCAGCGGCGAACCCAACTCCTCGCGCAGCTCCTACGGCGGCCTCGGCGTGTTCCGCTCCGAGGACGGCGGCAAGACCTTCACCCACCTGGGCCTGTCCGACACCGACCGCATCGGCAAGGTGTGGGTCGATCCGAAGGACGGCACGCACGTCTGCGTCGCCGCGCTGGGCAAGCTCTACACCACCGGCGGTTCGCGCGGCGTCTTCTGCACGCGCGACGACGGCAGGAACTGGAAGCAGACGCTGCGCGGCGCGGGCCCGTGGACCGGCGCCATCGACCTGGTCGACGATCCGCGCGATCCGCGCGTGCTGTACGCCGCGACCTGGGAGCGCTCGCGCACCCCGTGGAACTTCGTCGAGAGCGGCGCCGGCTCCGGGATCTGGAAGTCGGTCGACGGCGGCGACAGCTGGACGCGCCTGGCCGGCGGCTTGCCGGACGGCGCCAAGGTCGGCCGCATCGGGCTCGCGGTGGCGCCGTCGAATCCCGACGTGGTCTACGCCAGCATCGACAACTGGACCGAGCTGCCGGAGGACCAGGCCGAGCTCGGCGACCGTCCGCTCACCGCCAAGCGCCTCAAGGGCATGTCCACGGACGAGTTCCTGCGCCAGGACCCGGAGGAGATCGAGACCTTCATCCGCGACCACGACCTCGACACCGCGCTCGATGCCAAGACCCTGGTCGCCAAGGTCAAGGCCGGCGAGATCAAGGTGTCCGACCTGGTCGCCGCGCTCAACGACGCCGAGGCGGCGCTGTTCTCGGCCGACATCCATGGCCTGGAGATCTGGCGCTCCGACGACGCCGGCGCGACATGGAAGCGCACGCACGTGGAGCCGGTGCGCGAGGTGACCTACACCTACGGCTACTACTTCGGCACGATCAAGGTCGCGCCCGACGACGCCGATCGCGTGTACGTGGTCGGCGTGCCCATGATCCGTTCCGACGACGGCGGTCGCACCTGGGCGACGATGCAGCACCGCGACGTGCACGTGGACTACCACGCCTGGTGGATCGACCCGGCCAACCCGCAGCGCATGCTGGTGGGCAACGACGGCGGCGTCGACCTGTCCTACGACGGCGGCCGGAGCTGGATCAAGCTCGACAAGCAGCCGGTGGGCCAGCTCTACACCGTGATGCTCGACCACGCCGATCCCTACAACGTGTACGGCGGCCTGCAGGACAACGGCACGCTCAAGGGCAGCTCGCGCACGCGCTGGGAGCTGGGCCAGGACTGGAGCGTGATCGGCGGCGGCGACGGCATGCACGTGGCGGTCGATACGCGCGACAACAAGACGGTCTACACCGGCTACCAGTTCGGTTACTACCAGCGGGCCGGCGCCGACGGCACCCACGAGGTGCGCCCGCGCGAGGCGCTCGGGGCGCCCGCGCTGCGCTACAACTGGAACACGCCGGTGGTGCTGTCGCCGCACGAGCAGGACATCGTCTACTACGGCGCGCAGCAGCTCTTCCGCTCGTTCGACCGCGGCGAGACCTGGGGCGCGATCAGCGCCGACCTCACGACCAGCAAGGAGCGCGGCGACGTGCCCTACGCCACGGTGACCAGCATCAGCGAATCGCCGTTGGCCTTCGGCCTGATCTGGGCCGGCACCGACGACGGCCACGTCTGGGTCACCACCGGCGGTGGCGACCGCTGGCAGCAGGTGGACGCGAAGCTGCCGGCGGACCGCTGGGTGAGCCGCGTGGTGGCTTCGGGCAAGGTGCGCGAGCGCGCCTACGTGGCGCTCAACGGCTACCGCAACGACGACATCACGCCCTATGTCTACACCACCGACGACCTCGGCAGGACGTGGCGCCCGATCGGCGCCGGCCTGCCGGCGGCGGCGGTCAACGTGGTGCGCGAGGATCCGCAGGACGCGCAGGTGATCTACGCCGGCACCGACCGCGGCGTGTACGTCTCGCGCGACCGCGGCGCCCACTGGCAGGTGCTGGGCGGCGGCCTGCCGCACGTGCCGGTGCATGACCTCATGGTGCATCCGCGCGAGCGCGAGCTGGTGGCGGCCACGCACGGCCGCAGCGCGTGGGTGGTGGACGTGCTGCCGGTGCAGGAGCTCACGGCGGCGGTCGAGGCCAGTCCGGTGCACGTGTTCGCGATCAACCCGGTGGCCGGCGAGCGCGAGTGGCGCTCGCGCGCGCCGCGCTGGTTCGACGACAGCGCCTACCTGCCGAAGAGCACGATCACGTACTGGTCGTCCGCGGCCGGCGAGGCGACGCTCGAGTTCGTCGACGCCAACGCGCAGGTGGTGCAGCGCCTGCGCGCGCCGGCCCGGCGCGGCATGAACCAGTTCGACTGGGACCTGCGGGTCGATCCGGCACTGGCGCAGGCGGCCGAGCGCATCGCCGCGTCCAGGTCGAAGGAGAGCGGGACCGAGGGCGCGCTCGCGCGCAGTCCCTATGCCGAATCCATCCGGCTGGGCCATCGCCTGTACGCGATTCCCGGCAAGTACCAGGCGCGCGTGACCGTGGCCGGTGCCAGTGCCGAGGCCCCGCTCGAGATCAAGGCACCGGAAGCGCGCGAGCCGCGCGCCAAGCCGGCGCCGAAGATCCGCGGCAAGGACGACTACGCCGGCAGCGTGCAGCACGCCCCGCCGAGCCCGCTGGCGCGCGAACGCGACTGAGCGCCGCGCGCCATGCCCCATGCGGGAGCGGCATAGGCCGCGACTGCGAGATTCCGGGGCAGGGCCGGCGATCGCGGCCGCGACCGCTCCGGCGGTCGCCGGCCCGGACTCAGAAGCAGCCGTTGCCGTCGAGGCGCTGCTCGGCGATGTCGGCCGAGCTCCAGTTCAGGCGCCGCTGCAGGTCCGCGCGCTCCCACGGCTGCAGGCCGGCGGTGCTGCGGTAGGCCTGCTCGCGCACCTCGATGCGGTCGCCGCGGGCGTCGAGTCGGCGGGCTTCGCAGCGCGTGAGCTGGCCCTGGGCCACGCCGGCGCCGATGCGCGCGTCCTGGCGCGCCTGGCGCTGGTTGACGGGGGCGGCATCGGCCGCGGTGGCGACGAGGCTCGCAGCAAGCGCAACGGCAACGGCAAGTCGGCGGATCATGGACGGGGCTCCGTCGTTGGGAACTGCCCGCTACAACGCGCCCTGCCGGCGGCCGCCGACCGCGGCCCGCATGGCCGTTGCCGGGCATTCAGGCATGGGGGCGGGGCGGCGCCTGGCCGGACACGGCATAATTGCCCATTCCCACCGCCCGACCCGGCGCCCGCGCGCCGCGTCCTTCCGACGAAAACCCATGCTGCAAGAAATCTTCGAACTGCATAAGCAGGGCAGGCTCGACGAAGCCGAGTCGCGCTACCGCGAACTGCTCACCTTCAACCCGGACGATCCCGAGACCCTGCACCTGCTGGGCATGCTGCGGCGCCAGCAGGGCGACCTGCGCGAGGCGATGCAGTTGCTGCGGCGCGCGATCGAGCTCTCGCCCGACCGCCCCAACTACTACCTCACCCTGGCCGGCATGGAGCTGCATGCGCGCCAGCTCGAGGCCGCGCGCGCCGATTTCGAGACCGCGCTGCGCCTCAACCCGAACCTCGCCGGCGCCTACAGCGCGCTGGGCCAGATCGCGCTGCTGCAGGGCGATGGCGCGCGCGCCGAGGAGAACTTCAAGCTGGCGCTCAAGTCCGGCGACGAGCGCTCCGACGTGCTCACCGGCTACGGCACCCTGCTGCTGCAGCGCGGCCAGCCCGACGAAGCGCTCAAGTACTACACGCGCGCGGCCGAGAAGTACCCCACCGACCCGGTGGCGCAGGCCGGCGTGGGCCGCGCCTATGCCGCCAAGGGCATGCACGCCTTCGCCCGGCAGGCGCTGGAGAACGCGGTCAAGCTGCGGCCGGACTACCAGCCGGCGCGCCTGGCCCTGGTCGAGGTGCTGATCGCGCAGAAGGACTATCCGGCCGCCGACGGCGAGCTGCGCGTGCTGCTGCGCGATCCGGCGCAGGTGGCGCCGGCCAATGCGTTGCTGGGCGACGCCGCCCGCGCGCGCGGCGACCTGGGCCGCGCCACCACCCACTACCGCGAGTCGCTGCGCGCCTCGCCCGGGCAGCCGCGCGTGGTCGCGGCGATCGCCTGGTGCCTGATGCAGCTGCGCCTGCACCGCGAGGCGATCGGCGCCTGGCGCGAGTACCTCAAGCACAAGCCGGACGACATCGAGGCGCAGCGCGCGCTGGCCATCACCGCGGCCGAGGCCGGCCTCCACGACGAGGCGCGCGCCACCCTCGCCACCCTGATCGCGGCGCAACCGGACGACCGCGCCGCGCGCGTGCAACTCGCCGCCGTGCTCGAAGCCAGTGGCGACCTCGACGGCGCCGAGCGCGAGGCCGATCGCGCACTGGCGCTGGGCCCCGATCCGGGCGCGGCGCTGCTCAAGGCACGGGCCGAGCTGCGCCAAGGCGCGGCGGACGCGGCCGCGGCGCGGCTCGACGCGATCGACGTGCGCGGCCTCAATCCGGCGCAGCTGCGCTTCCGCCACGCGCTGCGCGGCCACGCCTACGATCGCGCCGGCGACGCGCAGGCCGCGGTCGCGAGCTGGCTGGAGGCGCACCGCGCCGGCCCGCCGGCACTGCTGCCGGCCATCACGCCGGTGGCGCCGGATTTCGCGCGCGCGCTGGAGCGGGCGCGCGCGGCGCCCGCGAGCCCGGTCGAGCGCGCGCCGGTGGCGCTGCTGCTGGGCGCGCCCGGCGGCGGTGCCGAGATCGTCGCCGGCCTGTTGCGCGGCGAGCCGGGCCTTGCCGTGCTGGCCGACCGCTTCGGCCCCAATCCGCGCGGCGATGCCTTCGGCGCCGCCGAGGGCCGCTACGCCGATCCGTCCGAGTCCGAGACGCGGGTGCAGGCGCGCCGCTACGAGCGCGCGCTGTCGCGCCTGGGCGTGCCCGCCGATCGCGCGATGGTCGAGTGGCTGCCGCACTGGGACGTGCACTTCCTGCCGCTGGTGCTGCCGCTGTTCGGCACGCCGCGCCTGATGGTCTGCGCGCGCGACCCGCGCGATGCCCTGCTGCAGTGGCTGGCCCACGGCAGCGCGCAGGGCTGGCGCATCGAGGACGCGGGACTCGCCGCGCATTGGCTGGCCCGCGCCGCGCAGCACCTCGAGTGGACCGTGGCCCATGCGGGATTGCCGGTGCTGGTGGTCGATCCGCTCACGGCCGTGGCCGATCCGGCGGCGACCCGCGCGCGCCTGCTCGAATTCCTGGGCCAGCCCGCCTCGACGCAGCCGCTTCCGGCGCCCGGGCGCGGCGTGGGCGACCTCGCGAGCGTGGTCGAGCGCGGCAGCCACGCGCGTCATGCGCAGGCGCTGGCCGAGGCCTATGCGCGCATGGTTGCCGCTGCCGCCGCGTAGCGCGCGGTCCCTTCGACATCGATCGTCCGCGCCGCCCGGCGGCGCGTGACCTGGAGTGTGCGGCGCATGGAAACCTGGCTCGTCATCCTGCTGGCGCTGGTGCAGGCGCTGACCGAGTTCCTGCCGGTGTCGAGCTCGGGCCACCTGGGCCTCGCCGGCTTCTTCCTCGGCCTGCCGTACCAGGGCCTGACCTTCGACCTCGCCTTGCACCTGGGCACGCTGGCCGCGGTGATCGGGTACTTCTGGCGCGACCTGTGGCGGCTGGCGCGCGCGGTGCTGTCGATCCGCTCGCTGCGCGCGCTCGATCCGCTGCAGCGCCTGGGGCTGGGCATCGCGCTGTCGACGGTGCCGGCGGCGATCGTCGGCGCGAGCATGCCCGATGCCTTCACCGAGTCGCTGCGCACGCCGGTGCTGATCGCGGTGAACCTGATCGTGTTCGGCGTGCTGCTCGGCCTCGCCGACCGCTACGGCGGCGGCAGGCGCGGCGAGAACGGCATCGGCTTCCGCGACGCGCTGCTGATCGGCGGCGCGCAGGCGCTGGCCCTGATCCCCGGCACGTCGCGCTCGGGCATCACGATGACGGCGGGCCTCGCGCTGGGGCTCGACCGCGCCACCGCCGCCCGCTACTCGTTCCTGATGTCGGTGCCGATCACCGCGCTGGCGGTGGGCCATGGCGGCCTCGAACTGGTGCGCAGCGGCGAACACCTGGACCTGTCGGTGCTGGCCCTGGGCGCGGTGGTGTCGGGCCTCGCCGGCATCGTGGTGATCCACGGCTTCCTGCACATCCTGCGCCGCGTCGGCACCCTGCCCTTCGTGGCCTATCGCATCGGCCTCGGCGTGCTGGTGCTGGCGCTGGTGGCCACTCGCGCCTAGCACCACTTTGGTGCTACTCATGTTGCGACGCGCCATTGCGGCGCAGGAATCCTGCGCGCCCGTCGAGGAAAGCGTCCCAAGTCGTTGATTCCTCGTTGCGGCACCGGTGGCACGGGCATTGCTGATGGGGGTCGTCGTCCCTTCCCCTTCCTGGAGTCCGCCATGTCCGCCGAGAACGCACTCAAGCTGATCAAGGACAACGAGGTCGAGTTCGTCGACCTGCGCTTCGCCGACCTGCTCGGCAAGCAGCACCACGTCACCTTCCCGGCCAAGGCCATCGATGCCAGTACCTTCGAGGACGGCAAGATGTTCGACGGCTCCTCGATCTCGGGCTGGAAGGGCATCAACGAGTCGGACATGGTGCTGATGCCCGACGGGGCCTCGGCGGTGCTCGATCCCTTCGCCGAGGACCCCACGCTGCTGATCAACTGCGACGTGCTCGAGCCCAGCACGATGCAGGCCTATTCGCGCGACCCGCGCACCACCGCGCGCCGCGCCGAGGCCTACCTCAAGGCGTCGGGGATCGCCGACAGCGCCTTCTTCGGCCCCGAGCCCGAGTTCTTCATCTTCGACCAGGTG
>CAZTNB010000014.1:21448-36557 GCA_964614825.1 uncultured Gammaproteobacteria bacterium | reverse complement strand
CGTTGCCGAGCTGGCCGTACAAGTTGCTGCCCCAGCACCGGAGCGTGCCCCCGGTGCGCGCACAGCTGTGCTGCGTTCCGGCGCGCACCTCGTCGACACCGCTGCCGGCGGGGATCGCCTGCACCGGAACCGGCGAATTCACCGTCGAGCCGTTGCCGAGCTGGCCGCTGGCATTGTTGCCCCAGCACTGCACCCCACCCGAGACCACGGCGCATGCGTGGTTGACACCCGCCGCGAGGAAGGTCGCGCCTGCGGTGACCAGCGTGGGCCGCGCGGCCCGTTCGATCGTCCCGGTCTGGCCGTTGCCGACCTGCCCGACGCCATTGCCGCCCCAGCACCAGACGGAACCGTCGTCCTTGAGCACGCATCCGAAGGCAAATCCCATCGCGACCTGCTGCGCGTCGGCGATGGGGACCACCGGCGGCCCGGCCTGCGCGGTCGGTGCGGCGACGGCGATCAGGCACGCCAGGGCGCGTGCGGTCCAGGACTCGACGAGAATGCGCAGCATGCGTACGTCCTCCGTGGCGGAGGGGTCGCGTCGGCGGCCCGTCAATCGACCATGGCGCGGAAGGGCTTCTCCACGTCTGACCAGGAACGGTGCGTCCTGCTTGAGCTACAGCTCGACCACGATGGCCCTCCCGGCACCCACGTCGGTCAGCACGTGGATCGCCGCGGCGCCGGGGTGCATGTCGCCTGCCTTGTCGGCGTGGTCCGTGTACGCGCCGCCCTGCGAGGTCACTGGCAGGTGGACGTCCGTGGCGTCCAGGAGCAGGAACGGGCGCCTGTGCGCATGTTCCTCCGTGGCTTCCCCGCCCGCAAGTTCGTGGTGGCCGGCCTGCATCTTCGAGTACACCGCCGCGACGGTCGAGATTTCCGCGCGCGAAATCCCGGAGCCGACGGGAAATCACGGACGCCCGCCAGGTACCGGCCAAGTCCTCGCCAATTGACCGGGAAGTCCCGGGGAGTCCCGAAGGTCGAACTCGCCTCCAGGTATCGGTGGTGAGCCTGGACGTCAAGCAAGCCCCGGAATTCGACCGATACTCTGGCATTCGATAGTCTTTGCGACGTCGGCGCACGCCCGGGTCGTGCGCGGAGCGAGACATGACCGCAGCGGACGCGCCCTACCACCTGCACGTGTATTACGACGCGCAGGCCCGCGCGGCCGCCGCCGCGTTCCGCGATCGACTGCTGGGGATGGTGGTCGCCGATGGCGAACCGGGCTTCCTGTACGTCGGCGAGCTGCGCGACCACAAGGTGGGGCCGCACCCGGTGCCCCAGTTCGAGGCGCATTTCCGCGCGTCGTTCCTGCCGGTGGTGCTGCCGCTGGCGCGGGCGTCGGGATTCACGGTGCTGGTCCATCCGCTCACGCCGGACGACCTCGCCGACCACACCTCGCTGGGGCAGTGGATCGGCGAGCCGATCCCCCTCGATCTGGCCGTGCTCGATCCGCCGGGGATCAACCAGGGCTTCGAGCGCTTCGGCAAGCGCGATTTCTGATCATCGCTCCCGCACTCCGGTTCGTGGCGCGTCGAACTTGCGCCGCAGCCCCACCCGGGCGGCGCTCAGGGATTCTCGAAGCCGTCCCGCAGCAGCAACTGCGCGCGATACTCCAGCGCGCCCACGTCGCAGGTCGCGACGCCGTTGGCGTCGCCGTCGAAGGGGCGGTCGAAGTTGCGCGCGTCCCGGAACGGACAGCCGGGGTTGCTGCCGTTGTCGATGGCGGCGCTGCCGGGGCCGAGGTCCATCGTCGGGATGCGCCCGCCGTTGAGCGCGGGCGCCTGCAGGCCGAAGGTGTTGCCGGGCGAGAACTGCGCCGTGATCGGGTTGCCGGCCACCGTGGCGAAGCAGGTGAGGTCGGTGGTGAACACCACGTCGCCATCGTCCGCGTTGAAGAAGGCCGGCGAGCAGCTGGATCCGGCCACGGGCGGGGCGAACAGCAGGTTGCGGAACTGGCGCACCACCGCCGCCGCGTTGAGGGTGAGATCGGCGCCGAAACCGCCGAGGCTGGTGCCGTTGCGCCAGAAGGTGGACGAGATCATGCGCAACTCCGGCGTGGGCGGCGTGCCGAAGCCGGTGGTCAGGAACACGGCGCCGGCGCCGCGGCCGACGTTGTCGTGGAAACTCGTGTTGTTGAGCGTGAGCGCGACCGCGCGGGCGAAGATGCCCGCGCCATTGTCGGCCCGGTTGGAGCCGAAGAAGCTCGAGTCGATGCCCACGGTCGGCGCCGCGCCGCTGTTGGGGCCGAGGATGCCGATCGCGCCGCCCTGTCCGGAGATCGTCCCGGTCGGCGTGCCGCAGCGATGGCTGTTGCCGGTGAAGCTGGTGTAGATGAACGAGGCGGTGCCGCCCGCGGTCAGGCTCATCGACAGTGCCCCGCCCACGCCGTCGAGGCAGTTGCCGGCCGGCTGGGGCGTGCGCACGGTGTAGTTGTCGGCGAACGTGGTGTTGTCGACCTGCAACGTGCTGCCATTGAACGAGACCGCGCCGCCGCCCAGCGCCAGGTTGTTGATGCCGCCGTCGTAGGCCGAATTGCCGACGAAGCGGGTGCGGGTCAACTGCAGCGGCCCGAACGCGAACAGCGCGCCACCGCTGCTGCCGCTGGCGCCGGTGCCATCCGTGCGGCAGTTCTGGAACTCGACGTCGAACACCAGCGTGAGGACGCTCGCGTTGCTGCCCAGGCAGCCAGCGCCGGTGCTGCGGCCGTTGCGCAGGGTCAGGTTCGACAGCACCATCGCCTGGCCTACGTAACGGAAGATCCGGAAGCCGTTGCCATCGATGACCAGCCCGGGGGCGAGTCCGAATACCCAGGCTTCGGCCCCCACCAGCTGGGGCAGGTCGCCGGCGAGCGTGATGACGCTGCCGGGCGGCAGGTTGATGTTGATGGTCTGCCGCTGGCCGTTGGACTGCATCGACTGCACGGCGGCGAGCAAGGACCCGGGCCCGGACGGCGCGGTGGTGGTGACGACGTAGGTCTGCTGCGCCCACGCCGGCGCCGCGACCGACACCAGGGCGGCGATGGCGACGCGGCAAGCGATCCGTTGCATGCATCCCATGTCGGCGCTCCCGTGGGCGTGCGTGCCCGGCTCGAACGGACGCGGGATGGGAGGGCCCGATCCCCGTCGCTGGCGCCAGCATAGTCCCTCGGCCCGACGGTCGCCCATCACCCCATGGCGGCCGAGGTGCGCCGCGACGGGCTGCGGCATGCACGCAGGCGTTAGTGGGCGGGGAATCGAGACGGCGGCGCCCCTCGCGGACAGCCGCCACGCTGGCGGCACCAGGCGCACAGGGTGGTCAGCGCCAACGACTCGCGGCACCATGGCGCCCGTCCGGGGCCCTGCGACCGCCGCTCCGCGTGCCGCAGCCTCCCGGTCGACTAGACTGGCGGCATTCCCGCCGACGCGTACCGACTCCCATGGCCGGCTCCAGCCTGCTTGCGCTCATCGACGATGTCGCCACGCTGCTCGACGACGTGGCGATCCTGACCAAGGTCGCGGCGAAGAAGACCGCGGGCGTGCTGGGCGACGATCTCGCGCTCAATGCGCAACAGGTCTCCGGCGTCATCGCCCATCGCGAGTTGCCGGTGATCTGGGCCGTGGCCAAGGGCTCCGCGCTCAACAAGGTCATCCTCGTGCCCGCGGCCCTGCTGATCAGCGCGGTGGCGCCATGGGCGATCATCCCGCTGATGATGATCGGCGGCCTCTACCTCTGTTACGAGGGCGTCGAGAAGCTCGCGCACAGGTTCCTCCATGGCCCGAAGGAGGCCGCGGCCCACCATGCGCAACTGGTGACCGCAGCGGCGGACCCCGGGGTCGACATGGTCGCGTTCGAGAAGGCCAAGATCCGCGGCGCGATCCGCACCGACTTCGTGCTCTCGGCCGAGATCATCGTCATCACGCTCGGGACCGTGGCGGCTGCCACGCTGGGCCGCCAGTTCGCCGTGCTCGCGGGCATCTCGGTGCTGATGACGGTCGGCGTCTACGGCCTCGTCGCGGGCATCATCAAGCTCGACGATGCCGGCTTGCACCTGGTCTCGCGCACCGGCGATGGCATCCCAGCGCGCCTGCAGCGCGCGCTGGGGCGCGGCCTGCTGCGGTTCGCGCCGTACCTGATGCGCGGCCTCTCGTTCGTCGGCACCGCGGCCATGTTCATGGTCGGCGGCGGAATCCTGACCCATGGCCTGCACGCGGTCGGCGCGACCCTCGCCAGCTGGTCGCAGTCGGTCGCATCCCTGCCCGCCGTCGGCGGATTGCTCGGTGCTATCAGCCCGGTCCTGCTCGACGCCGCCTTCGGCGTGCTGGCGGGGATCGTCGCGCTCGCCGTGGTTGGGCTGCTGGCCCGGGCCTTGCGGGCCCTGCGCCCGCCGACGCAACAGGCGCCGGAGTAGCGCCGGAGGCCGGACACCCGCGACGCCCGAGCGAGCATTGGCTCCGGGGGAATCCCGGGCCGGCCCCGTTCCGTGCCGCGGTCACTGGCACCAGACCGCCGTTGCGGGGAAACTGCAGCCGGGCTAGATCCACGGCGGCTCGGCATGCGACCCGGTCACGACCAGTTCCTCGCCTTGACCCTGGCGGATGCATCGCCCGGTGCGATACCCGCGCAGGCCCGGGCGCTGCCGGCGGCCCCGTCGCGCTGGATCCGCAGCCCGGCGTGGGACCTCGCCTGGATCCTCAACGCGCTGTGGCTCGCGCCCCTGCTGTTGCTGCTCGCGCGCAACCACGACGACCTGCGCACCAGCCCGGTCGACAGCGTGTTCTTCCTGCTCGCGGTGCCGCTGTGGTTCGGCCACCGCGTCTCCTCGGCATGGCTGGCGTATGCGACGCCGGCGTACCGACCGCTGCTGCGCACGCAGCGCGGGCGCTTCGTGGTGGCGCCGGTGGCGATCGCCGTGGCCTGCTTCGCGGTGCTGCTGGCGCCGGCGAGCGTGCTGCCGATGCCGCTCATGGAGCGCGTGGTCTGGCTCACGGTGCTCGACTACCTGCTGGTGAGCTATCACTTCGCCGCGCAGCACTTCGGACTGCTGAGCCTGTATCGCGCCCGCGCTGGCCGCGCCGCGGACACCGGATCCCGAAAACTGGACCGCTGGTTCGCGCTGGTGGTGGGCGGCGGCTTCGTGGTGGTGGCGGAGGGCCTGACGGGATCGATCGCGGTGCAGGAGCGCTGGATCGATCCGTTGCTGGGATCGGTCGGCTCGGACCAGCTCGCGCGAGTGCTCCATGATGGCGGCATCGCGATCGTCGTCGCACTGACCGCCCTGGTGTTGCGCGCCGAGCTGCGTTCGCAGCGCCCCTCGCTGCCGCGCGTGGGCTACGTCCTCAGCGTCGCGACCATGGTGCTGTTCGCCTACCTGGCGCGCGATCCGTTCCTGTTCATCGTGCTGTGGAGCGTGCAGCACTGGAGCGCCGCGATGGGCCTCGCCTCGCTCGCGGCCTCGGGCGAGGCGCAGGGGCCCGGCACGCGCTGGCAGCGGATCCTGGCGCCGATCAACCGGCGCGGCTGGGCCGTGCTGCTGGTGCTCGCGATCGTCTCGGTCCTGCTGCTGCCGGTGCTGGAAGTGGAGGCGGTGACCGACGAGTACGTCTACGCCGACCGCATCTACGGCGAGTTCGCCTGGTGGCTGCGCTCCTCGCCGTTGGTGCCGGCGCTGCTTGCCGTGGGCCTGGCGAGCGGCTACATCCACTACCTGCTCGATCGCGCCGTCTACCGCTTTTCCTCGCCCGAGGTGCGCCAGGCCGGTCGCGGCCTGCTGCAGCCGCGGCCGGATCGCGGCTAGCCGGAGGCGGCGGCAGCCCTTCGCGGGCGACACTCCCCGGGGTTGCCGGCGCACCCGGAAACGGGTCCCGGCCCGTGCCGGTCACGAGCGGAAGCGCAGGTGCTCCCGCGTCAACTGGCCGATCGAGGTGCAACCCATCAGCTTCATGTCGCGCTCGAGCTCCGCCCGCATCAGCCCGAGCGCACGCTCGACGCCGGGCTGGCCGGCCGCGGCGAGGGGAAACAGGTAGTAGCGCCCGATGCCCACGGCCTTGGCGCCCAGCGCGAGCGCCTTGAGCACGTGCGATCCGCGCTGGATGCCGCCATCCATCATCACGTCGATCCGGTCGCCGACCGCGTCGACCACTTCCGCCAGCTGGTCGAAGGCCGCCCTCGACCCGTCGAGCTGGCGCCCGCCGTGGTTGGACAGGATGATGCCGGTGCAGCCGATCTCGACCGCGCGCTTCGCATCGCGGACCGACATCACGCCCTTGAGGCAGAACTGCCCGTCCCAGAACCGGACCATCTCCTCGACGTCGCGCCAGTCCATGGCGGGATCGAGCATCTCGCTGAAGTAGCGGCCCACCGAGATCGCCCCGCCGCGCATCGGCACGTGCGGGTCGAGCTGCGGCAGCTCGAAGCGCTTGTGCGTGAGGTAGTCCCAGGCCCACCGCGGCCTGGCCGCGAAGGCGAGCAGCGAGCTGGCGCGCAGCTCGAGCGGCATCTTGAAGCCGGTGCGCAGGTCGCGCTCCCGATTGCCGCCGGTGATGGTGTCCACGGTCAGCATCAACACCTGCACGCCGGCCGCCTTGGCGCGCTCGAGCATGGCGCGATTGAGGCCGCGGTCCTTGTGGAAGTAGAACTGGTACGCCTGCGGCGTGGCATGGCGCGCGCGCACCTCCTCCAGGCTGACCGTGCCCAGCGAGGACACCCCGAACAGCGTGCCGAACTTCGCCGCCGCCGCCCCGACCGCGTGTTCGCCCTGGTGATGGAACAGGCGCTGCAGCGCGGTGGGCGAGCAGTAGACCGGCAGCGCGAGCTTCTGCCCCATCACGGTCACCGACAGGTCGATGGCCGCGACGCCGCGCAGCACGTCGGGCACCAGGTCGCAGTCCTCGAAGCTGGTGCTGTTGCGGCGGTGGGTGACCTCGTCGTCCGCCGCGCCGTCGATATAGCCGAAGATCGGGCCCGGCAGCCTGCGTCGCGCCAGCTCGCGGAAATCGTGGAAGTTGTGGCAATCGCGCAGGCGCATGCAGGTCCGCGCGCGTGCGGGCGCGCCTCCGCCATTCCGGTGGGACCGGGTGCCGCCAATGTACCCTGCAACCCGTCGCCTCCGCGACCGCGGTCGCTGCGGCCACCGGGTCGCGGGCACGTGGGTCGGCACCGACCTCGTCGGGCCGGCGCCGTTGCGTCCGCACGGCCAGGCGACGCACGCGTCGCGCGAGCCGTGCGCGGGACCGCTACTGGGCCGCGGGCGTGGTGGCCGCGATCGCGACCGCCGCGGTGAGCGTGGCCTGGATCTGGTCGCCCACGGCGATGAGCTTGAACTGCTCGGGGTCCTCCACCGCCAGCTCGACGGTACGCTCCGGCCCCTTGACCGTCACCGTCCGGGTGGCCGGATCGAGCGCGATCACGTCGCCGACGGTCGTGACCTGGGCCGCGACCAGCCCGGCGGGCGATTCGCCCGCCGCGGCGCGCGCCCCGCCGCCGGCCTCGGTGCGGACCACCGGCTTTCCGCCGCCCTTGATCAACTCCAGTTCCAGCTTCTCGACGTAGCGCATGCCGACCTGGTCGCCGACCTTGAGCTGCGCGTAGTTCTGGATCTCCGGACCCGCGGTCAACTCGACCTCGTTGCCCTGCGGCCCCTTGAGCGTCACGCCGCGCGTGGCCGGGTCGAGCGCCGTGATCGCGGCGGTGATGTCCACAGTCTGCGTCGCGGTCACCTTGCCGGGAGCGTGCTGCACGTCGGTCGTGGCGGACTGGGCCAGGGCGGTGGACGCGATCGCCGCGCCGAAGAGCATCGTGGACCAGGTGGCAAGCAGTCGCATGGGACCTCCAGGGGGTTCGAAAGGGGACATGGCGGCGGAGCCGCAAAGGCGAACCGCCCTCCGGGGCGGCTCTGGCGCGCCATCCTACTGGGCCGGCTGGCGCAAGTCAGCGCCCGATCGTCGGCACGGACGCGCGGATCCGCTGCGAGAAGTCGTCCGCGTCGCCCGCGCCCTGCGCGGCCTCGTTGATCCAGGACCTCCGGCGCAGTTCGTCGAAGGGCAGGTCCGTATCGAGCCGCCCCGAGGCGTACAGGTAGGCGTCGATGAAGCCATTGAGCAGGTGGCGGAAATCGAAGCCGCCGCCGCGGCCCGCGGCATTCGCATAGCGGATGATGTTGATCGTGCAGCTGTTGGTCAGCAGGTGGTAGAACTCCGGATGGTCGGCGAGCTCGTTGATCCGCTGCACGTAGACCATGAACAGGCGGCGCGCATCCGCGGCCGAGGTGTTGATGCGGTAGAGGAACACGTCCTCGTCGCGGTGGTTGGTGCGCACGCCCACGATGTCGCGCTCGTCGCCGACCACGTAGATCAGCTCGACCTGCTTGAACATCGAGGCGATCGGGTCGAAGCCCTCGCCCACCTCCGGCCGGGTCTCGATCGAGATGCTCAACGGCGGCGCGTTGTCGAAGATGAAGCTCACGAAGGTGTGCGAGACCGGGCCGATCTTCCAGTAGGACACGAAGAAGTCGACGCCGACCAGGTGCGACAGCTGCACCTCGCGTTCCTCGTAGCGCGGCGTGAAATCGTCCTTGGCGCGGAAATCGAAGTTGCGCACCCCGGTGAAGCGAATCCGGTCGCCGTCCACCACCGCGCGCGGCACCACCGCCACCTCGGCCCGCCACGGGCGGTCGTTCGAGGGACGGATCAGGCTCCAGCCCGCGAACACGACGGCGTATACGCCCGCGAAGGCCAGGTACCGGTAGCGCCAGCGGCTCAGGCGCAGGATCCAGACGCTGAACGCCAGGAAGGCGAGCGCCAGCGGAATACCCAGCCACGGCCAGGGCAGCAGCGCGTAGTGGATCGCCAGGGTGGCCCAGGCGACGACGAGGACCAGGACCAGGTTCCGGAACGCCGCCAGCAGGAACCTCCCGCCGCGTCGCAGCCATCCCTGTCCCGAAGCGTCGATCGACCGCGCCTGCGCGCCGTGCATCGGCGGCCCTCCCGTACAGGTTGATGCAGCGTCCGCGGGCAGTCGCCCCGTGCACTGCGCTTCGACGGCGCAGGGCACGTCGCGCGCCCGGTGCGGCCGGTCCCGGCAGGCATCGCGCAGCGACGCCCGGGCCAGGCGTACCGGCGCCTGGCCGGCATTGTCCGCACGATCTTCGCCGATTGGCAAGCGCCGCCAGGGCCATCGCGCGAGGCGGAACGCGATGTTCCGTTCGTCCGCGAAGCGGCGGCTCGAAGGTCGCCATTGCTTTCCCGGCACGCGTCTCCGGCCGGCGCCGTGATCGCGCCGGCGTGCGCGATCCCGACGCCACCGCCAGGCGCTGTCGGCGCGACCCGGGCGCGCCGGTCGCGTCGCGCGCCCGGCTATTCGACGTCGATGACGACCTTGCCGCGCGCGTGCCCCTCCTCCACGTAGGCGATCGCGGCCGGGACTTCGCTCAGCGGGTAGTGCCGGTCGATGACCGCCGTGAGCTTGCCGGCCTGCATGAGCTCGCCCAGCAGGGTGAGGTCCCGCGGATTGAGGTCCGCCAGCAGGAACGCGAACTCGTGGTCCCGGAACGGGCCCAGCAGCTTGGCCTTGATCGGGCTGATCATGGCGCCGATCCACGGGTCCTCGCTGGGTCCGCCGATGATGACGAGGGTGCCGGTCGGCGTCAGCACGTCCTCGTAGTCGGACAGCGCGCGATTGCCAACGTTGTCGAGGATCAGGTCGTAGCGCTTGCCGGCCTCGATGAAGTCCTCCTGCGTGTAGTCGACCACGTGGTCCGCGCCGATCGACCGCACCATCGCGACGTTGCGCGTGCTGCACACGCCCGTCACCTCGGCGCCCATCGACTTGGCGATCTGCACCGCGAAGGTCCCCACGCCGCCGGAGGCGCCGTTGATCAGCACCTTCTGCCCGGCCTCGAGCCGGCCCTTGTCGCGCAAGGCCTGCAGCGCGGTCACGGCGGCGATGGGCACCGCGGCCGCCTGCTCGAAGCTGACGCCGTCGGGCTTGGGCACGATCGACTGGTCCTCGGGCACGCGCACGTACTGGGCGAAGGCACCGCGCTTGCCGCCGAACACCGCGTCGCCCGGCTTGAAGCGCGTGACGGCCTTGCCCACCGCCTCGACGGTGCCGGCGAAATCGACGCCCAGGCGCGCGGTCGCGGGCGTGCCGATCCCGGCGCTCATGCGCATGATGTAGGGCTCGCCGCGCAGGTAGTGCCAGTCCAGCGGATTGACCGAGGCGGCGCGGACCCGCACCAGCACGTCGTGGTCCGCCGGCACCGGCTTGTCGATGTCCTCGTAGGCGAGCACGGAGGGCGGGCCGTAGCAGCGCTGCACGATGGCCTTCATCCGGACCGCACCGGCGCCGGGCGCTGGCGCCGGGCCGCAGGGCGAGGTGTGGCTCAGGACCAGCGCCAGCACGCCCAGCGCGACGGCCAGCACGAGCAGGGCATAGCCCGCGATCCTGTAGCGTCGTTTCATGCGCGTGCTCCCCCGGGACGGTCGGGCGGCGGCCCGGATCGAGCCCGGCAACCACCGCGATGGCCGCCACTATCGCCGCGCCGGGCCGCGCGCGCCAGCCATGCGTGACGAACGGCGCCACGGCGGGACCGAAGCGCGCTGGCGCCGGATGGACGCGGCGCGACCGCGGAACGCGCCCAGCGGCGCGCCATCTGCGACGGGCTTCGCGGTCGTGCGTTCATCCTGCGGCCAGACTCGGCACGGCAAGCTGGTGCAGCCCAGGATCGGGAGGTCGCATGAACAGACTGCTGGCGATGGTTGCCCTGCTGGCGGCGTGCAGCACGCCCGCCATGGCAGGCGATGCCGACGACCGGCTGGCCGCGCTGGCCCGCGAGTCGGGCCTGACGGAACGCCAGTACCGCATGCTGGCGGGTCCCTCGACGTCCTACGCCGAGTACCGCACCTCGTACGGCTACCTGCGCCACCAGTTGCAGCGCGCGGCGTTGCGCGAGGCGCGCGCGGCCGAGGCGCGCGAGGCCACCGAGGCCGGCGCGATGCCGGACGCCGCGGTCGAGCCGCACGATGCCGGGGTCGAGACCTACGCGGTGCCGGACGAGCGCTAGTCGCCGCTCACCCGGGATCGCCATGCACCAGCCTGCCGTCGGCGATGGTGTATCGCACCGAGGCGGAACGCACGCTGGCGGCGTCCGCGCCCGCGAGGTCGCGATCGAGCACGATCACGTCGGCCTGCCGGCCCTCGACCAGCGCGCCGGTCTCGGCATCGATCGCCAGCATGCGCGCCGCCTCGATCGTGTAGGCGCGCAGCATGACCTCGAGCGACACGCCCTGCAGGGGCGCCAGCGGCGGGCGCTCCGGGTGCTCCGGATCGCGGCGATCCATGGCCACGGCGATGGCCTCCAGCGGCGCCGCGCTGCTCACGTTCCAGTCGCTGCCACCGACCAGGGTGGCGCCGGCGCCAAGCAGCGAGCGCGCCGGGTACATCAGCGCGCTGCGCGCCGGGCCGATGTAGGGCTGCACCGCGTCGGTGGCGTAGTTGTCGGGCTGGGCCCATAGCAGCTGGAAGCTGGCATACACGCCGAGTTCGGCGAAGCGCGGCCAGTCGGCCTGGTCGACCAGTTGCAGGTGGCTGATGCTGAACTTCGCGCGCGAGTCCTTGCCCAGCGCGCGGCGCGCCTGCGCGAAGGCATCCAGGCCCACGCGCACGGCGCGGTCGCCGATCGCATGCACGTGCAGGTTGAAGCCGCGCCGGTCGAGTTCGGTCGCCAGCCGGCCGAAGGCCTCCGGCTCCACGTACAGGTTGCCGCTGTCGCTGCGACCGCGGCCGTCGACCGGCGCATAGGGCTCGAGCAATGCCGCGCTCTGGGTCGGAAACTCCATCACGCCATCGATGAAGACCTTGACCGTGTTCACCCGCAGGTTGGGCAGTCCGGCGTAGCGCCTGCGCTGGTCCTCGACCACCGGCAGCGAATCGGTCCTGCCGTCGGCCTCGGCCTGCAGCGCGGCAGTCACGTCCAGGCTCAGCTCGCCGCCGCGGGCCAGGGTCGCGAGCACCTCCAGTTCGGGCTCCTCCACCGCCGCGTCCATGACGCTGGTGAGGCCGACCGCGTGCAGCAACGGCAGGGCCTTGCGCAGTGCGGCCACCTTCGACTCCAGGGTGTCGGCCGGAACGGCGGCATCGGCGAGGCGCTGCGCGCCATCGATCAGGTGGCCGGTGGGCTCGCCGGAGGCGTCGCGCACGATCCTGCCGTCGGCGGCATCCGGCGTCGCGCGGTCGATGCCGCAGGCCGCGAGCGCGGCGCTGTTGAGCCAGCTCGAATGACCGTCGGTGGCCCTGAGCAGCACCGGCCGCCCGGCCTCGATGGCGTCGAGGTCCTGGCGGGTCGCCGTGAATGCGGCCGGATTGACGTCGCTGACCAGCAACCAGTCGAGGCCGCTGCGCGGGTCGCGGGTCGGCGCGCAGCCGGCCAGCAGCGGCGCCAGCTCCGCCACCTTCAGTTCCTTGTCGGCGGCGGTGCAATCGTCCAGTTGCGCCGAACTGGTGACCGGATGCATGTGCGTGTCGATGAAGCCCGGCAGCACCGTGGCCCCGCCCGCGTCGATCACGCGGGTGCCGGCGCCGATCCGCTTGCGCACCTCCGCCTCGGTGCCGACGACGACGATCCGGCCGGCGCGGATCGCCAGCGCCTGCGCCTCGGGTTGGCCGGCATCCATGGTCTGCACGCGGCCATTGACGATCGCCAGCTCCGCCGGCGCCGGCGCCGGCGCGCAACCGGCGAGCGCCGTCGCGACCAGCACCAGTCCCATCGGTCCCTTCGCCATTCGAGCCTGCTCCCTCGGGCCGGCCGTCATCCCGCGGCCCGGGCCCGAGTGTGCGACAGCCAGCCGCGCGACGCGAGCCCCGGTTCAGGTGGCCGCCGAACTGCCGTAAGCTGCCGATGCAGCGGCATTTCCTGCCAGCGGGGCGACCACGCAGTGGCGGACGACAGTGCGGGATCGGTGCAGGGCAGGGCCGCCGCGCGCGGCGGTGGCGACGGCGCCTTTCGCGCCGCGCGCATGGCCGCGCTGGCCGAGATCAACGTCACCACGTATCCGCTGTCGGCCGCGATGATCATGCTGTTCTCGTGGTGGGACTGGTTCGTGGATCCGGCGAACTGGAAGTCCGCGCTGCTCATCCGCGGCGTGGGATCCAGCGTGATCGTCGCCACCGGCCTGGTGCAACGCTATTCGAGGCGCATCGACTGGGCGGTGGCCATCGCGCGCATCCGCTACACGGCGGGGGTGCTGGCCGTGGCCGGCGCGCTGGCGGTGCTCGACCAGGGTTACGTGGTCGGCGTGGCCGGCCTCATCGCCGTGATGCTGTCGGGGCCCTACATCGCGCTCGACCGCCGCGACCTGCTGCTGCTCAACGTGCTGCCGGTCGTGGTCATCGGCGCGGTGATGTACGCCGCCGGGCTGGACCGCTTCGCGGTCATCAACGCCTGGGTCTTCATCGCGCTGGCGATCGCGGTGAGCCTGCTGCTGGCCAGGGTGTTCGAGGCCGCGAACCGGCGCGCGTTCGCGCTCGAGCAGCAGCTCATGCGCGAAGCGCGCACCGATGCCCTCACCGGCCTGCTCAACCGGCGCGCGCTGGAGGAGTTCGCCCAGCTCGAGCTCAAGCGCGGCGATCGCTTCGCCACGCCGCTCTCGGCGATCCTGTGCGACATCGACCACTTCAAGTCGATCAACGACCGCGACGGCCATGCCGCCGGCGACCGCGTGATCCGCGCCGTCGGCGAACGCCTGCGCGCCGAACTGCGCGAGACCGATGCCTTCGGCCGCTGGGGCGGCGAGGAGTTCATCGCGATCCTGCCCGATACTCCCGCCGCCGCGGCGCAGGTGCTGGCCGAGCGCATGCGCGCGGCGATCGAGGCAGGGCCGGTCGGCGAGGGCGGGCCGCGGGTGACCGTGAGCCTGGGCGTCGCGCAGCGCGCGCCCGGCGGCGAGTGGGACCTGCTGGTCAAGGCCGCCGACGAGGCGCTGTACCGGGCCAAGGCACAGGGGCGCAACCGCGTGCTCGTGGCACCGCCCGCGGCCGCGCAACCGCGGGCAGGCGTGCCCGCGGACCCACCGGGCGACTGATCCCACCCGCCTTGCTTGCGGCGCCCGGCAGCCGGGCGCGACAATGCGCGCCAACCATCGCACGGGAGCAGGTCGATGCCCTCAACCCCCCTGCGCGCCTTCGCGCCCCTGCTGTTCCTGCTGGCGGCGACCGACGCCGCCGCCGTGCTGCGCGCCGACTACCAGTTCCAGGGCGTGCTCACCAGCAGCGTGGCGGGAGCGCCGGCGCTGGCCAACATCGGCGGCGGCAACACCTTCATCGGCGACTCGGTCAACGGTGGCAACGCCACCGTGCTGGCCTTTCCGGCCGGCGGCGGCGTGTCCTTGCCGGGCCTGACCACGATCGCTCCCGGCGGCACCTACTCGGTCGCCATGCTGGTGCGCCTGGCCGATGTGTCCGGCTACCGCAAGTACCTGGACTTCAAGAACCGCACCAGCGACAACGGGCTTTACGTCCTCGATGGCAACCTCAACTTCTACAACTTCGCCACCGGCACGGGCGCGCCGATCGGCGCCAACGCCTATCGCACCATCGTGGTGACGCGCGACGGCGCCGGCCAGGTCGCCGGATACGTCAACGGCGCGCCGGCCCTCGGTTTCGCCGACGCCGGCGGCGCGGGCGTGGTCGATGCCGCGAACTTGCTCAATTTCTTCGTCGACGACGCCACGACCACCGGCGAGGAAAGCGCTGGCGCGGTCGCGCGCATCCAGGTCTACGACAACGCGCTGACGCCGGCCGAAGTCGCCGGCCTCGGCCTCGGGCCGCCGCCTGCCGTGGTGCCGGCGCTGGATCCGCGCCACCTGCTGGCGCTGGCGGCGCTGGTGGCGATGCTGGGCGTGTGGCGCCTGCGGGTTCGCGCCGGCCGCGTCGATTGAGTCGCGGGAGGTCCGGCGCGGGCGCGGCCCTGCGCAACCCGGATGATGGCGTGCGCGAATCGCGCGACGTCGCCGCGGCCCGCGCGTGAGACAATGGCGCGACCAGCCGCACGGATGACCGCCATGCCCAGCAGCAAGCTCATCGGACTGGCCGCGATGCTGGTGTTCGCGGCGCACGACGCCGGCGCGCAGTCGTCCTACGT
>CAZTNB010000014.1:10784-21348 GCA_964614825.1 uncultured Gammaproteobacteria bacterium | reverse complement strand
TGGCCGCGATGCTGGTGTTCGCGGCGCACGACGCCGGCGCGCAGTCGTCCTACGTCGACATCGAGCGCAGGCTGACGCCGGAGCAGCTGCGGGAAACCGGGCTGGACCGGCTCACGCCGGCGCAGCTGGCGCGCCTCAACCAGTTGCTGCGCGAGGAGCCGCCGGCGCAGGCGGCTGCGCAGGCTGCCGCGCCCGCCACGACCGCGGCCCCGGCCGCACCCGCCGCCGCGGTCGCGCCGGCGCCCGCGAAGGCCGCGCCCGCACCCGCCGCGGAGCCCGCGGCCTCGAGCAGCTTCATCGGCCTCAACGACGAGCCGGTCCGGAGCCGGCTCAAGGGCAGCGTGAGCGCCTGGGAACCCGGCACCGTGTTCGCACTGGAGAACGGCCAGCAATGGAAGGTGCTCAAGGGCAGCGTGAAGCTGCCGCGTCCGATCGAGTCGCCGGACGTGGTGGTCGTGCCCGGCATCGCCGGGCGCTGGTTCCTGCAGGTCGACGAGAATTATCCGAAGGCCCGGGTGTACCGGATCGACTGATGCCGCGCCGGCGCGGCTCCCGACTGGCGCGCAAGAGATGATCGAAGCCCTGCGCACCCCCGACGAGCGCTTCCGCGACCTGCCCGGATTCGCCCATGCGCCGCGCTACGTCGACGACCTGCCCGGCTACGAGGGCCTGCGCGTGCACTACGTCGACGAAGGCCCGCCCGCGGCCAGCGTCGTGTGGCTGTGCCTGCATGGCCAGCCGACCTGGAGCTACCTCTACCGCAGGATGATCCCGTGGTTCGTCGCCGCGGGCCAGCGCGTGGTCGCGCCGGACTGGCTGGGCTTCGGGCGCTCCGACAAGCCGGTGGACGAGGCCGTCTACACCTTCGACTTCCACCGCGACATGCTCCTGCGCCTGGTCGAGCGCCTCGACCTGCGCGGCGTGCGCCTCGTGGTGCAGGACTGGGGCGGCCTGCTGGGCCTGACCGTGCCGATGGCCAGTCCGGAGCGCTACGCCGCCCTGCTGGTCATGAACACCGCGCTGGCGACCGGCGACGTGCCGCTGGGCGAGGGCTTCCTGCGCTGGCGCGCCTTCGCCAACAGCCAGCCGGACCTCGACGTCGCCGCGCTGATGCGCCGCGCCTGCCCGATCCTGACCGAAGCCGAAGCGATGGCGTACGCGGCGCCGTTCCCCGACGCGCGCTACAAGGCCGGCGTGCGCCGCTTCCCGAACCTGGTGGCGTCCACGCCCGATGCCGACGGCGCGGCGCTCGCGCGGGAGGCGCGCGACTTCTGGCGCACCCGGTGGCAAGGCCGCAGTTTCATGGCGGTCGGGATGCAGGACCCGGTGCTGGGACCGCCGGTGATGGCGGCCCTGCGCCGGATGATCCGCGGATGTCCCGAGCCCTTCGAGGTCGCCGAGGGCGGGCATTTCGTGCAGGAGCACGGCGCGGAGATCGCGCGACGGGCAATGCTCGCGCTGGCTTGATCGACCGGCGCGCGGGCTGCGGCTGGCGCGACCGCCGGCACCACGAACGGCCCCGCGCGCGAGGCGTCATTCCACGGCGGTCCGGGATCCACGCCATGAACCACGCGCTCCTCGACATCCCGATCTGGTCCGCGCTGGCCACGACCCAGGCCGGGTTCGCGCAGGGCGACGCGACGGTCAGGCGCTTCCCGCGCGACATCGGGCCGTTCATCGCGGTCGCGCCGGACGTGGCGCTTGCCCCGCCGCTCGCGCGCGAGTTGGTGGAGCCGGGCGAGGCGGTCAACTTCGTCGGGCACGTGCCGCGGCTCGGCCCCGGCTGGCAGGTAGAGCACGACGAGATCGTGCTGCAGATGGTGCACGCCGGGCCGCTGGATCCGCAATCCGCGACGACCGCGATCGTGCAACTGGGCGACGCGCACGCCGAGGCCATGCTGGCGCTCACGGCCCTGGTCTATCCGGGCTATTTCCGCCGGCGCACCCGCGTGCTGGGCCCCTACTACGGCGTGCTCGAGGGCGGCCGGCTGGCGGCGATGGCCGGCGAGCGCATGGCCATGACCGGCTGCAGCGAGATCAGCGCCGTGTGCACGCACCCCGAACACCTCGGCCGCGGCCTGGCGCAGCAACTGGTGCGCCACGTCGCGGGCGCGATCCGGCGCCGCGGATTGCAGCCCTTCCTGCACGTATCGGCCCGCAACGCCCGTGCCATCCGCGTCTACGAGGCGACCGGCTTCGAGCTGCGGCGCGAGTTGCCCTTGCGCTGCGCGATGCGGGTCGGCTGAACCTGCCGCGGGCGCCGCGCTCCGCCGGCCGCCGGACAAGGCACAATCGCGCCCGTACCCGCGCAACGGAGCCGGCTGGCCATGACCCACCCCGACGACCCGCGACACCCCGCGATCCGCCACGCCGCCGCCGGGCGCGCCCGCGGACCGATCGCCGCGCTCGCGCTGATGCTCGCCCTGCCGGCGCTGGCGGCGCGCGTCGATCGCATCGAGCCCGAATGCTGGTGGGTCGGGATGCGGTCGCCGACGCTGCAACTGATGGTGTACGGCGACGACATCGCCGGCAGCGAGCCGCGCCTCGAGCACCCGCAGGTCCGCATCGACCGCGTCACCCGCGGCGCCAGCCGCAACTACCTGTTCATCGACCTGGCGATCGGCGCGGCCGCCACGCCGGGAGACCTCGAGATCCGCTTCGAGCGAGACGGCGAGTCGGAAACGGTGCGCTACCCGCTGCTGGCGCGCGCGCCGGGCTCGGCGGCGCGCAAGGGCTTCGGCCCCGCCGACGCCATCCTCAACCTGATGCCCGATCGCTACGCCAACGGCGATGCGTCCAACGATCGCCAGCCCGGCATGCCGGACCGCAGCGACCGCGCCGAGCCCAACGCGCGCCACGGCGGCGACCTCGCCGGCCTCGCCGCCCGCCTCGACTACATCGCCGGCATGGGCTTCACCATGGTCTGGCCCACGCCGCTGCTGGAGAACAACCAGCCCGCGTACTCCTACCACGGCTATGCGGCGACCGACCTTTACCGCGTCGACCGCCGCTTCGGCAGCAACGAGGACTACCGTCGCTTCGTCGCCGCGGCGCGCGAGCGCGGCGTCGGCGTGATCCAGGACATCGTGCCCAACCATATCGGCAGCGGACACCCGTGGATGCGCGACCTGCCGACCGCGGACTGGGTGACGCACGACGGCCGCTACGTGCCCACCCACCATGCGCGCAACGCGCTCAGCGATCCCTACGCCGCCGCGGCGGACCGCGAGGACTTCACCACCGGCTGGTTCTCGCCCGGCATGCCCGACCTCAACCAGCGCCAGCCCCTGCTCGCCACCTACCTCATGCAGAACGCGATCTGGTGGATCGAGTACGCCGGCCTCTCCGGCTATCGCGTCGACACCATCGGCTACTCGGACAGCGCGTTCATGGCGCGCTGGATCGAGCGCATCCTCGACGAGTATCCCGGTTTCAACCTGGTCGGCGAGGAGTGGAGCCTCGACCCGCTGGTGGTGGCACGCTGGCAGGACGACCGCTCGGACTGGACCGGCGCCAGTCGCGGCATGCCCAGCATGATGGACTTCCCGCTGACCGAGGCCTTGCGCCGCGCGCTGGTGGCGAAGGAGGGCGGCGATGGCGGCCTGGCGCAACTCTATTCCGTGCTGGTCGCCGACACCGTGTACCCGCAGCCTTCGCGGCTGGTGCTGTTCGAGGGCAACCACGACATGCCGCGCCTGTACAGCGTGCTGGGCGAGGACCTGGACCTGTACCGGATGGCGCTGGTGTACGTGGCCACTGCGCCGCGCACGCCGCAGTTCTACTACGGCACCGAAGTGCTGATGACCAGCCCGACCCATCGCGACGATGCCGCGGCGCGGCGCGATTTCCCGGGTGGCTGGCCCGACGATGCGGCCAGCGCCTTCGACGGCCGCGGCCTCGACGACCGCCAGGCGCAGGCGCAGGCCTTCGTGCGCAAGCTGCTCAACTGGCGCAAGCAGGCGCACGCCGTGCACCACGGGCGCATGCTGCACTACGCGCCGCGCGACGGCGTGTACGTGTACTTCCGCCACGACGAGTCGCAGCGCTTCATGGTGGTGCTGAACAAGAACACGGCGCCGGTCGCGCTGGAGCTGGCGCGCTTCGCCGAGGGGCTGGCCGGGGCGCGCCGCGCCGTGGACGTGCTGGGCGGCGGCGAACAGCGCCTCGGCGACCAGCTCGCGCTGCCACCGCGTTCGGCCACGATCCTGGCCCTGCAGTGAGGCAGCAAGCGCGGGGCCAGCGGCATCGCGTGGCCGTGCGCGGGCACGGCGCGCCCTGCGGCTATGATGGGCCGGACTCCACGGGCAGGAATCGCCGATGACCACGCGTCGCGAATGGATCCAGGGCCTCGCCGCCCTCGCCGCCCTGCCCGCGCTGCGCGCGGCACGGGCCGCGACCGGCAAGGCGGCCAAGCCGCTGGACCTGCTGTTCCTCGGCGGCACCGGCTTCCTCGGACCGCAGCAGGTCGAGTACGCCCTGGCGCGCGGCCACCGGGTCACGCTGTTCAACCGCGGCAAGAGCGCACCCGGCCTGTACGGCGATCGCGCCGAAGTGCTGATCGGCGATCGCGACACCAGGGTCGGCGCCGGCCTGTCGGCGCTGCAGGGCACGCGGCGCTGGGACGCGGTCATCGACAATTCCGGCTACGTCCCGCGCCACGTGCGCGACTCGATCGGCTTGCTCGGGGATCGCGTCGGCCGCTATCTCTACGTCTCGACCGTGGCCGTCTACGACCGCGCCGCCGGCCCGGTGTTCGACGAGCGGTCGAAGCTGCGCCCGGCCCCGGTGCCCGACACCGAGGAGGTCACCGGCGAGACCTACGGGCCGCTCAAGGCCGAGTGCGACCGCATCGTGCAGGCGGCGCTGGGCGCCAGGGCGACGATCGTGCGGCCCACGTACATCTTCGGGCCCGGCGACGACACCGATCGCTTCACCTACTGGGTCGAGCGCGTGTCCCGCGGCGGCGAGGTGCTGGCGCCGCCGGATCCGAAGGTGGAACTGCAGTGGGTCGACGTGCGCGACCTGTGCCCGTGGATCGTGGACCTGGCCGAGCGCGACCAGGCCGGCATCTACAACGCCGCCGGGCCGGCCAAGCCGGTGACCTGGGACGAGGTGCTGCGGGAGCTCGCGCAGCAGTCGACGACGCCGGCACGGTTCACCCCGGCCACGGCGGACGTGCTGCAGCAGGCGGGGATCAACCTGCCGCTGGTGCGGACCGAGAACCTCCGGGGCGGAGCCTCCGTGCACTTCGACAGCACGGCGGCGCAGGCCGCGGGCCTGCACTACCGCCCGCTGGCCGACACGGCGGCCGCGACGCTGGCCTGGTGGCGCGCGCAGCCGGCGGAACGGCGCGCCAGGGCCGAGGGCTGGCCAACGCCGGAACAGGAAGCGCAGGCATTGCGCCAGCTGCGCCAGAAGGCCGCCTGAAGGGACGCAAGGCCCTGCCGCGCCTGCAGCGACGGCAGGAATCCATCCGTCGTCCCCGCTGACGCCGAGGCGAAGTCCCGTTGCGCGACGCGCCGCCATCCAGCCTCGACATCGCCGTGATCGGCGCCGGCTTCGGCGGCATCGGCATGGCCATCGCGCTGCTGGCCGCGGGCCGGCGCGATTTCGCCGTGTTCGAGCGCGCCGACGACCTCGGCGGCACCTGGCGCGACAATCGGTACCCCGGCTGCGCCTGCGACGTCCCCTCGCACCTGTACTCGTATTCCTTCGCGCCCAATCCCGCCTGGTCGCACCGCTACGCGGGCTGGGCCGAGATCCTGCAGTACCTGCGCGGCGTGGCGATCCGGCACGGGGTACTGCCGCACCTGCGCTGCGGGCACGCGGTGACGCGGATCGACTACGACGAGGCGCGGGCGCGCTGGCGCCTGCGCTTCGCGGACGGCCGCATGGTCGAGGCGCGCGTGGTGGTGTCCGCGACCGGCGGCTTCAGCACGCCGCGCCCGCCGGCGATCCCGGGCCACGAGACCTTCGCCGGCGCGAGCTGCCACAGCGCGCGCTGGGACGACACGATCCAGTTCGCCGGGCGCCGCGTCGCCGTCATCGGCACCGGCGCCAGCGCGATCCAGCTGGTGCCGCGACTGGCCGCGCAGGCGGCGGCGCTGACCGTGTTCCAGCGCTCGGCACCGTGGGTGGTGCCGCGACGCGACCGCGCGCTGCGCGCCAGCGAGCAACGCCGCTACGCACGCTGGCCGGCGCTGCAGCGCCTGCACCGCGGCGCGCAGTACGCGCTGGCCGAGGGCCGCATCTTCGGCTTCGTGCTGATGCCCTGGCTGCGCCGCCTGGCCGAGCTCGAGGCGCGCTGGCACCTGCGCCGGCAGGTCGCCGATCCGCTGCTGCGCGCCCGGCTCACGCCCGACTACCCGCTGGGCTGCAAGCGCGTGCTGGTCTCCGACGACTACTATCCGGCGCTGGCCCGCGCCCATGTCTCGCTGGTCGACACGCCGATCGAACGCATCGGACCCGCCGGACTGCGCACGATCGACGGCCGCGAGCATGCGGTCGACGCGATCATCCATGCCACCGGCTTCGAGGTCGCCGGCAAGCTGCCCTTCGCGGTCCACGGCCGGGGCGGGCGCAGCCTCGACGCCGAATGGGCCGGCGGCGGCGAGGCGTACTACGGCCTCCTCACGGCCGGCTACCCCAACCTGTTCACGCTGCTGGGCCCGAACACCGGGCTGGCGCACAGCTCCGTGATCTACATGCTCGAGAGCCAGGTCCGCTACGTGATCGACGCGCTGGCCCTGCTCGACCGCGCGGGCGCGCGCACGCTGGAGCCGCGACCCGAGGCGCAGGCCGCGTTCGTGCGCGGCGTGGATCGCCGTCTCGCCGGCAGCGTGTGGACGCGCTGCCACAGCTGGTACCGCGGTCGCGACGGCCGCGTCAGCGCGATCTGGCCCGACTTCACCTTCCGCTACCGGGCGCGGACGCGCCGCGCCGACCCGCGCGACCTCCTGCTGTCGTAGCCGGCGTGCGACCCTGCGCCGGCCGGGCCGGCGCCACTCAGCTGTCGACGCCGAGCTCGCGCAGGATCGCGCTGCGCAGTTCCTGCACCGGGGCGCTGGCGAGCTTGCGCGGATGCGCGAACGGCACGTCGAAGCGGGCCTGGATCGTGGTCGGTCGCCCCGACAGCACGATGACGCGGTTGGCGAGGTGGATCGCCTCCTCCACGTCGTGGGTGATCAGCAGCACCGTGTGGCGCTCCTCGTCGAGGATCCGCAACAGCTCGTTGCGCAGGCGCAGGCTCAGCAACGCGTCGAGCGCGGAGAACGGCTCGTCCATGTACAGGATCTCGGGCTTGACCACCAGCGCCCGCGCCAGCTCCGCGCGCTTGAGCATGCCGCCGGAGAGTTCGTGCGGATAGCTGCCCTCGAAGCCCTTGAGGCCGACCATCGCGGCATAGTGGTCCGCGAGTTCCTTGCGCTCGCCCTGCGCGCGGCCATTGAGGCCGAACATGAGGTTCTGCTGCACGGTCAGCCAGGGGAACACCGAGCCCTGCTGCGAGATCAGGATGCCGCGCGAACTGGGGCGGGTCTGGATGCTGCCGTCGATGCTGACGGTGCCGCGATCGGGACGCTCGAACCCGGCGATGATGTTCATCAGCGTGGACTTGCCGCAGCCGGAGGGTCCGATGATGGCGACCGTCTCGCCATCGGCCACCTCGAAGCCGATGCGCTCGAGCACCGGCAGCGGGCCGCGCTCCGAAGCGTAGCTCTTGCCCACGTCCTCGACGCGGATCCTAACGGGCATAGCGCCACCTGACCGCCTTGAGCCCCTCGAGCAGCCGCATCACGCCGTCGAGCATCAGTCCGATGAGGCCGATGATGATCATCGCGGCGATCACCAGGTCGTAGCGGTTGCCGGCGTTGCGCGAATCGATGATCAGGTAGCCGAGCCCCGAGCGCAGCGCGATCATCTCCGCCGCCACCACGACCAGCCAGGCGACGCCGAGGCCGATGCGCATGCCGACGATGATCTGCGGCAGCACGGCCGGTATCACCACCTGGCGGAACAAGGTGCCGCGCGACACGCCGAAGTTGGCCGCGGCGCGCAGGTAGCGCTGCTCGATGGTGTGCACGCCGGCGGTGGTCTGCACCACCATCGGGAACACCGACGAGATGAAGATCAGGAAGATCGGCGACACGTCGCCCACGCCGAACCACAGGATCGCGATCGGGATCCAGGCGATCGGCGAGATCGGACGCAGCATCTGGAACACCGGGTTGAGCGTGGCGTAGGCGCCCTTCACCCAGCCCATCCACAGGCCCAGCGGCACGGCGACGACGACCGCGAGCAGGAAGCCGGTGCCGACCCGGAACAGCGAGGCGCCGATGTGCCGCCACAAGGATCCGTCGCGGACCAGTTCCGCGGTTCCGGACAGCACCTGCAACGGCGTCGGGAACACCATGCTGCCGCTGGCGACCACGATCGCCCACCAGGCGGCCACGATCAGCGCGATCACGGCGATCGAAGGCAGGAAGCGCCTGGACGGCGTCATGTCGCCGCCCTCCACCAGCGGCCGGCGCGCCAGCGCAGCCGTGCCCAGGGCGACAGCGGCTGCGGTTCCACCACCACGGTCATCTGTCCGCTGGCGTGCGCGGTGCAGGCGAACTGGTAGCTCGAGGCCACCTCGAACGGCAGGCGGAAGCTCTGGCCCGGCATCATCAGCGTGGGCCCGAACATCTGCGGCACCTCGTCGAGATTGCGCAGCAGCAGCACGTCGCGCACGCCCAGCGTGAGATGGATCTCGGCCGGCAGGATCTCGACCGGGTCGCCGGACATCCGCCGCGCCCAGGTGCCGCGCGGAATCTCGAACAGCTCCTCGCGCGGGCCCGCCGGCACCGGCGCGAACGCCGCCCACGCCAGCGGGCCCAGCACGCCGGCGCAGAGCGGAACCGCGAGCCAGGGCCAGCGCTTCATGGCGCGGCCAGCAGGAGCCTGACGTCGTGGACGTAGTCCTCGGACGGGCGGCCGTAGGGCATCAGCGCGCGCAGGCGGCCCGCGCGGTCGATCAGGTACACGAAGGACGAATGGGTGTAGTCGCCATCAGGCCCGGCCTGCTTCGCGGCGGCGATGCCGTATTCCTTGCGCACCGCGGCCAGTGCCTCGGCGCTGCCGGTGCCGCCGACGAAGCTGGGGTCGAAGGCCGCCAGGTACTGCTTCATGCGCGCCGCGTCGTCGCGCTCGGGATCCACGGTGACGTAGACGACCTGCAGCTCGTCGGCCTGCGCGCCCAGCTGCTTGCGCGCCTGCGCGAGCGTCAGCAGCGTGATCGGGCAGACCTGGGTGCAGGACGTGAAGCCGAAGCCCAACAGCACCACCTTGCCGCGGTAGCGGGCCAGGTCCAGCTCGCCGCCATCCGAGCCCTGCAGCGTGAAGGCCGGCGCCATGCGCGCGGGCTCGAACACGCCGGCCTTGAGCGTGGCGCCGTCGTCGGCGCCAGCAGGCGCCACCGCGAGCAGCAGCGAAGCCAGCAGGGCAAGCACATGCTTCATGCGCGGGGCCGGCCGATCAGACCGCGATGGGCGCCGCGCTCGCCCGCCGGGCGAAGGTCTCGTCGACATACTTCTCGTAGGCGATCGGCCGCTCGATGGTGCCGGCCTCGATCGACAATTGCATCAGCTCGTCGAACTCGTCACGGATCATCCGCAGGTCGCCGTAGGTCACCCGGTCGGTCGGATTCTCCATCACGAACTGGAGGATCTTCGGGTCCTGGTTGAAGAACTCGCGCCCGGCGGCGATCGCAACGGCCTTGTCGCGGTTCGCCTGCCGCGCGTCGAGCCACACGCCCGCGCCGAGCACGTGGTTGACCAGGTCCTGGACCAGCGCAGGATCCTGCGCGATCAGCTCCTCGCGCACGGTGAGCACGCAGCAGATGTAGTTGCGCCACTCGTCGCGGGTCATGCGCAGCGGGCGCGCGTAGCCCGCGCTCTGCGCGGCGGCGCCGAAGGGCTCGCCGGTGCAGTAGGCGTCGACGGCATTCGCGTACAGCGCCGCCGGCATGTCCGGCGGTGCCATCTCCACCACCTCGATCTCCGCCGGGGTCATGCCCTCTTGCGCCAGCATCTTGCGCAGGAACAGGAAGTCGACCGCAAAGCGGCTGGGGATGGCGATGCGCTTGCCGGCAAGCTGGCGGAACTGCTGGTAGGGCGACTCGGTGCGCACCATGATCACCGCGCCGGAGCGATGCCCGAGCGAGACGATCTTCACCGGGATGCCCCGGTCGGCGAGGTCCATCACCAGCGGCGCGAGCATGTAGCCGGCCTGGATCCGGCCGGTCATCAGCGATTCCTTGATCTCGGGCCAGCCGCTGAATTTGCTGTAGGCGTAGTGGAAGCGCGGCTGGCCCGCCGGCAGGGCCCCGTTCGCCTTCTCGCGCGCGACGCACGCCACCGGCAGGGTGAGGTTGCAGGTGACCGGCAGCCCGCCCACCAGCAGCGGCTGCTCCGCCCGTTCGCCGCAGGACGAAAGGCCGATGGGCAGCGCAGCCGCCAAAGCGGCCTGCAGCACCTGTCTGCGTCCGATAGTGCCAACGCTCACCGTTTGCGCCCCGCCTTGATCG
>CAZTNB010000014.1:5242-10684 GCA_964614825.1 uncultured Gammaproteobacteria bacterium | reverse complement strand
TGCTTGCCGCGACCCTCTGCCTGTGCGTGCTCCCGGCCCTGGGACAGGAGCCGCCGGATACCCGTGCGCTCGTCGCCCGCCACAGCTACCCGTTCACGCTCGATGACCAGGACACGCTCGCCGGTCCCGGCGCCGAGCACCTGCGGCGCGAGACCGGCCGGGCGCAGTACGTCCTGTTCGGCGAGGACCACCACGACCACGACACCCCGCGGCTTGCGACCGGCATCTACCGCATGTTGCGCCAGGCGCATGGCTTCGACGTGCTGGTGGTCGAGCAGGATCCGCTGGCGATCGAGGCGATCAACCAGCCGCCACTGCGCGGCGACGTGAAGCAGATCGCGGCGCTGGTGCGTCGTTTCCCGATGCACCTGGGATTCGCCTCCGACCAGGACATGGCCTTCCTCGCCGATGCTTCGCGGCAGGGCCCGGTGTGGGGCGTCGAGCAGGCGCAGGGCGTCGCGCGCTACCTCGAGGAACTGGAGGGACTGGCCGGCAGCGAGGCGCTGAAGGCGCGGGTCGCGGCCCTGCTCGCCGAAGCGCGCGCGAAGGATCGGCGCGAGTCGCCCGGCGCCTTCATCCACGACGATGCGACCACCTTGCCCCGGCTGGAGGCGCTGCAGGCCGATTTCGGCGCCGCGCCCGGCTCGCGCGCCGCCCTGTTGCTCGGGGCGCTGGTCGAAACCGCGCGCATCTACTCCTACAACCGCCGCGGCATGGCCGGCGAGTATGTCGGGCTCTACAACAACACCGAGCGGGAGGCGCTGTTCAAGCGTCACTTCATCCAGCGTTACCGCGCGACCGCGCGGGGCGACGAACCGCTCAAGGCGATGTTCAAGTTCGGCGCCTGGCACATGTATCGCGGCAAGTCGCCCGGGCAGGCGTACACGATCGGCAACTTCGCCCACGAGCACGCGATCTGGAACGGGCTCGAGGCCTACGGGCTCTACGTCATCGCGATCGGCGGCCACTCGAGCTGGGCCGACATCCCGGCGTGGATGCGCCCGCTGCTGCCGGCCGATCCGCCGAAGGGCCCGGTCCTGATCGACCTGCGGCCGCTCAAGCCCTACGGCCGCCCCTTCCGCGAGGGCGTCGCCGAGGGCGAGCAATGGCAGCTGCGCGACCTGCTGATGGGCTTCGACGCCATCGTGATCCTGCCCGGCAGCCGCAAGGCGACCTGGGAGCTGACCGGGTTCCCCCCGCCCTGACCGGCGAGCTCGACGGCACGACGACTCCGGCACGAAACAAGGCCGCGCAGCGCGCCCGGGACTCGACCTGCGCCTGCGGCCGGATGGCCGCCGCCCCAAGGGTGTTCCTCCGCCGGCCCGTGCGTGCCGAACCGCGGCCGCCGCGCGGTCACTGGCGGTAGAGGAATTCCAGCGCCCCGGGCAGGCGCCGGGCCCAGTCGGGTTCGGAGTGCCGAGCCTCGGGCTCGTACACGAAGCGGAAGCTGGAGTCGTCGTAGCCCGCGGCCTTGAAGTTCGATTGCACCATCCGGACCAGGCCGACCATCTTCTCGACGCCGGCCGGATCCTCGGACTCCTTGCCGCCGAAGCCCACGAACACGCGCCGCGGCATCGCGACCAGCGGGCTGGTGTCGCGCACCAGCTGGCCCATGCCGATCCAGAAGGTCGGGCTCTCGATGAGCCCGTAGCCGAAGTGGCCGGGCTTGGCCAGCAGCGCGTACAGGGTCGCCGCGCCGCCGTAGGAGGAACCGCCGATGCCGGTGTGCGGCGCGCCCTGCAGCGTGCGGTAGCGCCCGTCGACCAGCGGCATCACCTCGCCGGTGAGGAAATCGGGGAAGCGCTTGCCGACCGGCTCGGGCATGTCCGGATTGCCGATGTAGTCCTTGTACGGCAGGTACTCGTGGGCGCGATCCTTGCCGGCGTGGTCCACGCCGACCACGATCAGCGGCGGGATCTTCCGCTCCCCGACCAGCCGGTACACGGTCTCGTCGACGCCCCACTCGCGGTGGCTGACGTCGCTCAGGCAGGCGTCGAACAGGTTCTGGCCGTCGAGCAGGTACAGCACCGGATACTTCACCGCGGCGTTCTCCGGCGCGTCGTACCCGGGCGGCAGCAGCACCCGGATCGTGCGCGTGTTGCCGAAGGTGGTGCTGGCCAGCTCATGCAGGCGCAGGTCGCCGCTGGCGCTGGACTTGCACGCCGCTGCGGTGTCCTGCGCGCTGGCGGGCGTGGCGCCGGACAGGCAGGCGAGCAGCAGCAGGAAGAGGCGGGGACGGACGCGGGTCATGGCATGCCTTTGCGAGGTCGCCGGGCTTCGCGCCGGCGTTCAGTTCTTGAGCCGGTATCCGGTGCGGAAGATCCACCACACCAGTGCCAGGCACAGGGCGAAGAAACCCAGGGTGGCGCCGAGGCTGGTCGCCACCGGCACGTCGGCCTGGCCGTAGAAGCTCCAGCGGAAGCCGCTGATCAGGTACACGATCGGATTGAACAGGCTGAAGCTGCGCCAGCCTGCCGGCAGCATGTCGATGGAATAGAACGCGCCGCCGAGGAAGGTCAGCGGCGTGACGATCAGCATCGGGATGATCTGCAGCTGCTCCCAGCCCTTGGCCCAGATGCCGAGGATGAAGCCGAACAGGCAGAAGGTGGTCGCGGTGAGCACCAGGAACGACACCATCCACCCCGGATGGGCGATCTGCATCGGCACGAACAGGCTGGCGGTGCCCAGGATGACCAGGCCCAGCACCACCGACTTGGTCGCCGCCGCGCCGACGTAGGCCATCACGATCTCGAAGGCCGACACCGGTGCCGACAGCACCTCGTAGATGGTGCCGGTCCACCTCGGGAAATGGATCCCGAACGAGGCATTGCCGATGCTCTCGGTGAACAGCGACAGCATGATCAGCCCGGGCACGATGAACGCGGCGTAGCTCACCCCGCCCACCTCGCCCATGCGCCCGCCGATCGCGGCACCGAACACCACGAAGTACAGCGAGGTCGTGATCACCGGCGTCAGCAGGCTGGTGAACAGCGTGCGGCCGAAGCGCGCCATCTCGAAGCGGTAGATGGCCCACACCGCGCGGCGGTTGAAGAACGGGACGGCGTAGGCGTCGCTCATGCCGTGGCCCTCCCGCGCTCGCTCACCAGGCCGACGAAGATGTCCTCCAGCGAGCTCTGCCGCGTGTTGAGGTCGGTGAAGCCGATCCCGAGCTCCTCCAGCCGCCGCAGCAGCGCGGGGATGCCGACCCGCTCGTCGCTGGCGTGGAACTCGTACTCGAGCGTGCTGCCCGCGTTGGCGAGCGCCAGGCTCCACGCCTCGAGCCCGGCGGGTATCGCGGCCAGCGGCTGCAGCAGGTGCAGGCTGAGCTGCTTGCGGCCCAGCTTGCGCATCAGGCGGGTCTTGTCCTCGACCAGGATCAGCGCGCCCTTGTCGATCACGCCGATGCGGTCGGCCATTTCCTCGGCCTCGTCGATGTAGTGCGTGGTCAGGATGACGGTGGTGCCGCGGTCGCGCAGGCTGCGCACCAGCGCCCACATGTCGCGGCGCAGTTCCACGTCCACGCCGGCGGTGGGCTCGTCCAGGAACAGGACCAGCGGCTCGTGCGCCAGCGCCTTGGCGATCATCACCCTGCGCTTCATGCCGCCGGACAGGGTCTGGATGCGGTCCTTGCGCTTGTCCCACAGCGACAGGTCGCGCAGCGTGCGCTCGACCAGCGCCGGGTCGGGCGGACGCCCGAACAGGCCGCGGCTGAGGTTCACCGTGGCCCACGGCGTCTCGAACATGTCGGTCGCCAGCTCCTGCGGCACCAGGCCGATGCGCGAGCGCGCCGCGCGGTAGTCGCGCACCGTGTCGTGCCCGTCGACGCTTACGCTGCCGCCGCTGGCGGTGACGATGCCGCACACGATGTTGATGAGGGTGGTCTTGCCGGCGCCGTTCGGGCCCAGCAGGGCGAAGATCTCGCCGCGCTCGATCTCCAGGTCCACCGGCTTGAGCGCCTGCAGCCCGGACGCATAGGTCTTGCAGAGCTGCTTGATCGACAGGACGGTGGGCATGAAGGAGCGGTGCGCGGGCAGCGGGCAGGCGCCGATGATAGGCAATCCGGCACGCGGGCCGTTAGCGCCGGCGGCCGTAGAATGCCGTCCTGTCCCCGGCGGAGACGGCCATGAACGCCCTGCTCGATTCGGCGGCGCGACGCGCCGGTGCCTACCTGGACTCGCTGGCCGGACGCGCCGTGGCGCCGTCCGCCGCGGCGACGGCGGCACTGTCCGTGCTCGACGAGCCCCTGCCGGAAGGACCCGGCGATGCCGCCGCCACGCTCGACTTGCTCGACCGCGTGGTCGCGCCGGCGACCATGGCGATCGCCGGCCCGCGCTTCTTCGGCTTCGTCATGGGCGGTTCGCTGCCGGTGACGCTGGCCGCGAACTGGCTGGCGGGCGCGTGGGACCAGAACTGCGCCCTGTACGCCGTCACGCCGGGCACCGCGCACCTCGAGCAGGTCGCGCTGCGCTGGCTGGTGGACATGACCGGCCTGCCGGCGGGCACCGGTGGCGCCTTCGTCACCGGCGCGACCGTGGCCAACTTCACCGCCCTGGCAGCGGCGCGCCATGCGGTGCTCGCGCGCACCGGCTGGAACGTCGAGGCCGACGGCCTGTTCGGCGCGCCGCCGATCACCGTGGTGGTGGGCGGCGAGGCCCATCCGAGCATGATCAAGTCGCTGGGTCTGCTGGGCCTGGGCCGCAACCGCGTGCTGCGCGTGCCGGCCGACGCGCAGGGCCGGATGCGGGCCGATGCGCTGCCGCCGATCGCGGGGCCCACGATCCTGTGCGTGCAGGCCGGCAACGTGAACACCGGCGCCGTGGACCCGATCGCGGCCGTGGTGGAGCACGCCCGCGGCACCGGCGCCTGGGTCCACGTCGACGCGGCCTTCGGCCTGTGGGCCGCGGCGGCGCCCGCGCTGCGCCACCTCACCGCCGGCATGGACGGTGCCGACTCCTGGGCCACCGACGCGCACAAGTGGCTCAACGTGCCGTTCGACAGCGGCCTCGCGTTGGTGCGCGATCCGGAGGCCTTGCGCGCGGCGATGGCGATCACCGCCGAGTACCTGCCCACCGCGAACGTGCAGCGCAATCCCGCCGACTACACGCCGGAGCTGTCGCGCCGCGCGCGCGGCGGCGAGGTGTGGGCGGCGCTGCGCACGCTGGGTCGCGCCGGCGTGGCGGAACTGGTCGAGCGCAACTGCCGCCAGGCGCGCCGCTTCGCCGAGGGACTGCGCGCGGCCGGCCACGAGGTGCTCAACGAGGTGGCGCTCAACCAGGTCCTGGTCGCCTTCGGCGACGCGCCGACCACGCTGCGCACGATCGCCGAGCTGCAGGCCGATGGCACCTGCTGGTGCGGCCCCACCGTGTGGCAGGGCCGCACCGCCATGCGCATCAGCGTGTGCTCGTGGGCCACCACCGACGCCGACGTCGAGCGCAGCCTGGA
>CAZTNB010000014.1:0-5142 GCA_964614825.1 uncultured Gammaproteobacteria bacterium | reverse complement strand
GGCGCCGACCGGCTGGTCGAGGTGTGCGCGACCGCGCCGCCGATGCCGGAGCGCGCGCTGTACGACCGTGACGAGGAGGCCTACTGGAGCGCGGTGCGGCGCCAGTTCCTGATCCCCGACGACGAGGTCTACCTCAACAACGGCACCGTGGGCTCGTCGCCGCTGCCGGTGCTCAAGGCGGTGGTCGACGGCTTCAACGAACTCGAGCGGATGGCGCAGCGCGATCCCGAGGACTACCCGATCTGGGGCTACGGCCCGTTCCTCGAGTTCCGCGAACCGCTGGCCAAGTTCGTCAACGCGCCGGCCGGCGAGCTGGCCCTGCTGCGCAACGCCACCGAGGCCAACAGCTACATCGCCAACGGCCTCGAGCTCGGGGCGGGCGACGAAGTGCTTATCAGCGACCAGGAGCATCCCAGCGGCGAGCAGCCGTGGCTGCTGCGGCAGAAGCGCTACGGCGTGGTGGTGCGGAAGTTCGAGCTGCCGCGGCCGCCGAAGTCGGCGGCCGAGATCCTCGAGCGCATCGACGACGCGATCACCCCGCGCACGCGCATGCTGTTCGTGAGCCACGTCTCGACCGTCACCGGGCTGGTGCTGCCGGTGAAGGACATCTGCAGGCTGGCGCGCGAGCGCGGCGTGCTCTCGGCGATCGACGGCGCGCACGTGCCCGGCATGATGCGGCTCGACATCGCCGACATCGGCTGCGACTTCTATACCGCCTCGCCGCACAAGTGGCTGCAGGCGCCCAAGGGCAGCGGCTTCCTCTACCTGCGCGAAGCGGTCATGCCGCGGGTCTGGAACACCATCGCCACGGCGGGCTGGGACGAGCCGGCGCTCAAGGCCGAGCGCTTCCAGCGCATCGGCTCGTCCAACGTGGCCATGCTCTGGGGCCTGCGCGCCGCGATCGCCTTCGCGGAGTCCATCGGCATGGAGCGCATCGAGCGCCGCCACCGCGCGATGGCCGACTACCTGCACGCGCAGATGGTCGCGCGCGGCGCCGAGTCGTGGACCTCGCCGGATCCGGCCCTGCGCTGCGGCATCGCCACCGTCAACGTGCCGCCGATCCAGCGCATGGCGCTGGAGAACTGGCTGTGGAGCACGCACCGCATCCGCATCCGCGGCGGCGAGCCGTCGAAGCTGCGGCTGTCGACGCCCTACTACCTGCGCCGCAAGGACGTGGACCGCTTCCTCGCCGCGTTCGACGAGTACCGCAGGACCGCGCCGGCCTGAGGCGGGGCCGGCGCCCCGCGCCGCGGCGGCGGCGGCCGCGCGAACGCGCCCGGGGCGGCGACCACCCATTCCCGCGGGCCGATCGGTGCGCGCTCAGCCTGCGCGCGGCGCGCGCGGCCCGTCCGCCCGGAACGCGAATTCGGCGCGCAGGAACTCGGCGCCATGGGTGAGCACGAACTCGCGCAGGGCCTTCGCCGCCGGCGGCAGCCGCTTGTCCTGCGCGTGCGCGACGTGCCAGTTGCGCACCACCGGGGTGCCCTGCACGCCGAGGATCGCCAGCGCCTGGTGCCGCAGTTCCAGCCCCAGCGTGTGCTGCGACAGCAGCGCGACGCCCATGCCCGCCATCACCGCCTGCTTGATCGTCTCGTTGCTGCCCATCTCGATCGCGCGGTGGGGCAGGAACAGGCACTTCTGGAAGTACTCGTCGCTGAGCATGCGCGTGCCGGACTCGGGTTCGCGCAGCAGCATGGTCTCGTCGCGCAGCTCGAACAGGTCGATGGCCTCGACGCCGGCCAGGCGATGGTCCGGCGGCGCGACGAACACGTAGGGATGCGGCGCGAAGGCCTCGGTCACCAGCGCGAGCTCGCGCGGCGGGCGGCCCATGACCGCGAGGTCGATCTCGTTGCGTCGCAGGTAGCCCAGCAGGCTGCCGCGGTTGCCGGTCAGGAACCGCAACTCGACCTCGGGATGATCGAGGCGGAACCGCGCCAGCAGGCGCGGCACGAAGTACTTCGCGGTGCTGACCATGCCGATGGTGACGCTGCCGCCGCGCAGGCCCTTGAGGTGGTTCACCGTCTCCTGGGCGTCGTGCATCTCGCCCAGCACGCGCGCGGCGTGCTCGTGGAAGCGCAGGCCCGCCTCGGTCAGCTGCAGGCGCTTGCCGACGCGGTCGAACAGCGGCAGTTCCAGCGCCAGCTCGAGCTGCTTGACCTGCATCGAGATCGCCGGCTGGCTCAGGTGCAGTTCCTCGCTGGCGCGCACGAAGCTGCGTTGGCGCGCGACCGCGCAGAAGATCTGCAGTTGGCGGAAGGTGACGCGGCGCAGCATAAGTAAAGCCTTATGCCGAGATCAGCAGAACTGAATTTACCTTATGCCAAGGCCTGCGTACGTTTCCTGGCAGTCGCCGATCCCCGGCAGGCGCCAGAGGCAGGGAACGACGTGAACAAGTTGCCAAGGCACGCAGGCGAGGCCGCAGCCCCGGTCGACCGGTACAAGTCGGGCGTCATCCCCTACAAGAAGATGGGTTACTGGGACCCCGACTACGTGGTCAAGGAGACCGACGTGGTCGCCCTGTTCCGCATCACGCCGCAGGCCGGCGTCGATGCCGACGAGGCCGCGGCCGCGGTCGCCGGCGAATCCTCGACCGCGACCTGGACCGTGGTCTGGACCGATCGCCTCACCGACTGCGAGCTGTACCGGGCCAAGGCGTATCGCGTCGACGCAGTGCCCGGCACCGGCCCGGGCACCTCCACGCCGCAGCAGTACTTCGCCTGGATCGCCTACGACCTCGACCTGTTCGAGCCCGGGTCGATCGCCAACCTCACCGCCTCGATCATCGGCAACGTCTTCGGCTTCAAGGCGGTCAAGGCCCTGCGCCTGGAGGACATGCGCATCCCGGTCGCCTACCTCAAGACCTTCCAGGGACCCGCCACCGGCATCGTGGTCGAGCGCGAGCGCCTGGACAAGTTCGGCCGCCCGCTGCTGGGCGCCACCACCAAGCCCAAGCTGGGACTCTCGGGCCGCAACTACGGCCGCGTCGTCTACGAGGCGCTCAAGGGCGGCCTCGACTTCGTCAAGGACGACGAGAACATCAACTCGCAGCCCTTCATGCATTGGCGCGACCGCTTCCTCTATTGCATGGAAGCCGTGAACAAGGCCTCCGCCGCCACCGGCGAGGTCAAGGGCCACTACCTCAATGTCACCGCCGGCACCATGGAGGACATGTACGAGCGCGCCGAGTTCGCCAAGGAACTGGGCTCGGTCATCATCATGATCGACCTCGTGATCGGCTACACCGCGATCCAGTCCATGGCCAGGTGGGCGCGCCGCAACGACATGATCCTGCACCTGCACCGGGCCGGGAACTCGACCTACTCGCGGCAGAAGAACCACGGCATGAACTTCCGCGTGATCTGCAAGTGGATGCGCATGGCCGGCGTCGACCACCTCCACGCCGGCACCGTGGTCGGCAAGCTCGAAGGCGATCCGCTGATGATCCGCGGCTTCTACGACACCCTGCGCGAGACCCGCACCGCGCAGAACCTCGAGCACGGCCTGTTCTTCGACCAGGACTGGGCCTCGCTCAACCGGGTGATGCCGGTGGCCTCCGGCGGCATCCACGCCGGGCAGATGCACCAGCTGCTGCATTACCTGGGCGAGGACGTGGTGCTGCAGTTCGGCGGCGGCACCATCGGCCATCCGATGGGCATCCAGGCCGGCGCCACCGCCAACCGCGTCGCGCTCGAAGCGATGGTGCTGGCGCGCAACGAGGGCCGCGACTACTACCGCGAGGGCCCGCAGATCCTCGAGCAGGCCGCCAGGTCGTGCAAGCCGCTCAAGGCCGCGCTCGATACCTGGAAGGACATCAGCTTCAACTACGAGTCGACCGACACCGCCGACTTCGTCCCCACCGCGACCGCCAGCGCCTGAGGCGCGAAGGTAACGCCGCCATGATGACCAATCCCGGCAATCGCATCACCCAGGGCCAGTTCTCGTTCCTGCCCGACCTCAGCGACGCGCAGATCACGGCGCAGATCGCCTATGCGCTCAAGCACGGCTGGGCGGTCAGCGTCGAGTACACCGACGATCCGCACCCGCGCAACACCTACTGGGAGATGTACGGCAACCCGATGTTCGACCTCAAGGACCCGGCCGGCATCCTGGCCGAGATCAACGCCTGCCGGAAGACCTTCCCGCAGCACTACATCCGCGTCACCGCGTTCGACTCGCGCCGCGGCGTCGAGAGCCTGGCGATGTCGTACCTGGTCAACCGGCCGGCCACCGAGCCCGGCCTGCGCCTGGTGCGGCAGGAAGCGGCGGGTCGCAACATCCGTTACACCGTGCAGCCCTATGCCACCGACAGGCCCGAGGGCGAGCGCTACTGAGGCGCCGCGGCGCACCGGCCCATGACCACCGCCCCGTCCCCCGCCGTGCCCGCCGCGGACGCGCCCGACCTCGTCGCGCTGTACCGCGACAGCGGCATCGGCGCGATCTTCGAGCAGCTCGACGGCGAGCTGATCGGCCTGGCGCCGGTGAAGTCCCGCATCCGCGAGATCGCCGCGCTGCTGCTGGTCGACAAGGCGCGCCAGGCGCAGGGCTTGTGCGCCGGCGCGCCCAGCCTGCACATGTGCTTCACCGGCAATCCCGGCACCGGCAAGACCACGGTGGCGATGCGCATGGCCGGCATCCTGCACCGACTGGGCTACATCCGCCAGGACCACCTGGTGGCGGTGACGCGCGACGACCTGGTCGGGCAGTACATCGGGCACACGGCGCCGAAGACCCGGGAAGTGCTCAAGCGCGCCATGGGCGGCGTGCTGTTCATCGACGAGGCCTACTACCTCTACCGGCCCGAGAACGAGCGCGACTACGGGCAGGAGGCGATCGAGATCCTGCTGCAGGTGATGGAGAACCAGCGCGACGACCTGGTGGTGATCCTCGCCGGGTACAGGGACCGGATGGAGTCCTTCTTCCGCAGCAACCCGGGCATGGCCTCGCGCATCGCCCACCACATCGACTTCCCCGACTACGGCGTCGACGAGCTGCTGCAGATCGCGCAGCTGCTGTCGGCGCGCATGGACTACCGCTTCGACGCCGCGGGACTCGAGGCGATGCGCGACTACATCGGCCTGCGCATGCGCCAGCCGCACTTCGCCAACGCGCGCTCGATCCGCAACGCGCTCGATCGCGCGCGCC